>JASGDF010000165.1:0-6988 GCA_047607345.1 Pseudomonas sp.
CCATCGATGCCGGCCGGCACCGCCGCCGATCCCGCGGCCGCGGCGCGCGTCTGCAGCCACTGCACCGCGATCGCGCGGGTATCGTCATGGCCGGCGTCGCGCCCGAACAGCACCCGCTCCACCGCAGCCACCGCCGCGGCGAACGCCTGCAGGGCCTGGAGCGCCTGCGCCAGCGATGCCGGCGGCATGCGCGCCTCCTGCATCGCCGGCAGGCTCGCCGCCAGCTCCGCCCAGGGCGCGCGCACCGGCTCGAGCAGCCGGCCCAGCGGGTGCCGCGAGCGCTGCGCGCTCCAGTCGCGCAGCTCCTGCTGCCACCAGGCCAGTTTGGCATCGGCCGGCAACGGATCGCCGGCGATGTTCATGATGTCCTCGAACTCCTGCAACAGCGCGAACCACGCCAGCGCCAGCGGCCGCTGCGATTCGGGCACGAACCGCTCGGCCACCGCCCACTCCGGCCAGCGGGTGCGCCACTTGTCGAGGAAGCTGTCGAGCGCGGATGGGCTCATGACAGGCCCACGGCGATCGCCCAGAAGCCCGCCGCGGCCTTCCCGCTCCAGCTTTCCCGGATCCCGGGCCCCCGGCCCCGGCTCCTCACACCTTCACCGCGCAGGCCAGGTAATTGACCTCGGTGCGCGAGGACAGCCGCGCGCGGTTGCGCCACGGCGTGTAGGCCATGCCGCTGACGTCCTGCAGCTGCAATCCGGCCTCGCGCAGCCACGCCGCCAGCTCGGCCGGCTTGATGAAGTCCTGGTAGTGGTGGGTGCCCTTCGGCAACAGCCGCGCGACGTATTCGGCGCCGACCACCGCCAGCGCGAACGCAGCCGGGGTGCGGTTGATCGTCGACAGGAACAGGGTGCCGCCCGGCTTCAGCAGGCACGCGCAGGCGCCGATGATCGAGCCCGGGTCCGGCACGTGCTCGAGCATCTCCATGCAGGTGACCGCGTCGAACGAGGCCGGCTCGGCGGCCGCGAGGCCCTCCACCGCCTGCACCCGGTAGTCGACCTGCACGCCCGACTCCAGCCCGTGCAGGCGCGCGACCTTGACCAGCTCCGGGGCCAGGTCGATCGCGGTGACCTGCGCGCCCTGCCGCGCCAGCGCCTCGCTGAGCAGGCCGCCGCCGCAGCCGACGTCGAGCACGCGCGCGCCGGGCAGCGCGACCCGCGCGGCCACGTATTGCAGCCGTACCGGGTTGAGCGCGTGCAGCGGCTTCTGCGGGCCGTCCTCGTCCCACCAGCGGGTGGCCAGCGCGGCGAACTTGTCGAGTTCGGCCTGGTTGAAGTTGGCGCTCGGGGAATCGGGGCTGTTCATCTCATCGTTCTCTCAGTTCGTCATCCCCGCGCAGGCGGGAGACGTTTTTCAGCAGCCGGAGGCTGATCATCCAAGGACTTCCTTCACGCCCTCGCGCCCTTCACCAACGTCCATGGATTCCCGCCTGCGCGGGAATGACGGGTCGATGGGCTCAACTGCCCCGGATCGCAGCAATGCGCGCCCGCCACTGGCGCGCATTGGCGACCAGCCCGGCCACGTCCATGCCGACCAGTTCGCGCCGGTCCAGCTTGCGCTTGCCGGCGATCCACACGTCGCTGACCTGCTGGCGGCCGGTGGCGTAGACCAGTTGCGAGAGCACGTTGTGCAGCGGCTGGGTCTCCAGTGCCGACAGGTCCACACAGGCCAGGTCGGCCTGCTTGCCGACCTCGATCGAGCCGATCTTCTCGCCGAAGCCGAGCGCACGCGCGCCACCCAGGGTAGCGGCGCGCAGCGTGGTGGCCGCGTCCAGCGCGGTGGCATCGTTGGCCACCGCCTTGGCCAGGATCGCCGCGGTGCGGCTCTCGCTGAACATGTCCAGATCATTGTTGCTGGCGCAGCCGTCGGTACCGATCGCCAGGTTCACCCCGGCCCGCGCCAGCGCGCAGGCCGGGCAGAACCCCGAGGCCAGCTTGAGGTTGGATTCGGGGCAGTGCACCACGTGTACGCCGCGCTCGGCGCACAGGTGGATCTCGCCCTCGGTCAGCTGGGTCATGTGCACCGCGATCAGGCGGTCGTTGACCAGGCCGAGCCGATCCAGTCGCGCCAGCGGGCGCTGGCCGTACTGGGCCAGCGAGTCGGCGATCTCCTGCGCGGTCTCGTGGGTGTGCAGGTGCACCGGCACGTCGAGCTGGTCGGACAGCATCCGCACCCGCTCGAAGTTGGCGTCGCTGACCGTGTAAGGCGCATGCGGCGCGAACGCGGTGCCGATCAGCGCATCGCCGCGCCACTGGTCATGCAGTTCGGCGGCGCGCTCGAAGTACTCGTCGTCGGTCTTGGCCCAGGCGGTCGGGAAATCGATGATCACCGAGCCGACCAGCGCGCGGAAGCCGTGCTTTTTGTAGACCGCGGCCTGCACGTCGGCGAAGAAGTAGTTCTCGTTGGCGCAGGTGGTACCGCCGCGCAGCATCTCGGCGATCGCCAGCGCGGTGCCGTCGGCGACGAATTCCGGCCCGATCACCGCGTTCTCGACCGGCCAGATGTGCTCGCGCAGCCAGGTCATCAGCGGCAGATCGTCGGCGACGCCGCGCAGCAGCGTCATCGGGTTGTGGGTGTGGGCATTGACCAGGCCGGGGATCAGCGCCGCCTCCGGGCGCGAGACCGTCTCGGCCGGAGCGAAGCGCGCACGCGCCTCGTCGCGCGGCAGCAGGGCGACGATCTCGCCGCCGCGCACCGCCACTGCATGGTCCTCCAGCACCACCGCATGCGGCTCGATCGGGACCACGTAGCCGGCCTCGATCAGCAGGTCGCAGGGTTCTGGGATGCTGGGGATATCGGTCATGCGGCGTTCCTGAGATTCGGGGGAGTGCACGTGGGAGCGACTTCAGTCGCGATGGGGCTTTCGCGCATGCAGGTCCTTTGCCGCACCCCGTGCATCCATGTCCGGGGGATTCAGGGGGTAGAGCCCCTCGCGACTGAAGTCGCTCCTACGAGGGGCGTTGACGCCTTCCACTAGGGCCAGCGCCCCAGCGGAAGGCGCTGGATCCCCGCCTGCGCGGGGATGACGATCCGGCAAAGCCGCGGCCGCGGGCCGGAGCGTCACTTGACCCGCGCGGAGTACTCGCCGGAACGGGTGTCGACCTTGATCACTTCATCCTGGTTGACGAACAGCGGCACGCGCACCACCGCGCCGGTCTCCAGCGTTGCCGGCTTGCCGCCGCCGCCGGAGGTGTCGCCACGCACGCCTGGGTCGGTCTCGGTGATCTTCAGCTCGACGAAGTTCGGCGGCTGCACCCAGATCGGCGCGCCGTTCCACAGCGTCACGATGCAGGCTTCCTCGCCCTTGAGCCACTTCTCGGCGCCGCCCATGCCGGCCTTGTCGGCCTGGACCTGCTCGAAGGTCTCCGGGTCCATGAAGTGCCAGTACTCGCCGTCGCTGTACATGTAGTTCATGTCGGTATCGACGACATCGGCCAGTTCCACGTCGTCGGTGGCCTTCATGGTCATCTCGACCACGCGGCCGGAGCGGATGAAGCGGTACTTCACGCGGGTGAACGCCTGGCCCTTGCCCGGCTTGACGTACTCGGTCTCGGTGATGACCGCTGGTTCGTTGTTGACCAGGATCTTCATCCCGTTCTTGACGTCGTTCATGCCAACAGTGGCCATGTGTACTCCTCGGATAAGGCAAAACCGCCGCGCGTAGCGGCCGGCCGGATAGAATGGGGAGCCCGCCGCGACTGGCGGGCGTTCGTTTTCTGACCGCAAATGATAACCGCAGCCCCCCTCCCCTTGCAGCCATCGCCGCTCCACGCCGCCGCCAGCCGCTGGCAGCAGGCCTGGCGCGAGGCCGTGCGCGATCCGCGCGAGCTGCTGGGCATGCTCGGCCTGGAGGCCGCCGCCGCCGGCATCTCCGAGGAAGCCGCGGCCGGGTTCGCGCTGCGCGTGCCGCGCGGCTTCGTCGCGCGCATGCGCGCCGGCGACCTGGCCGACCCGCTGCTGCGTCAGGTGCTGCCGGTCACCGACGAGCTAGAGGTGGTGCCGGGCTTCGCGCTCGACGCGGTCGGCGACGGCGCGGCCGGGACCGCCACCGGGGTGATCCAGAAATACCGCGGCCGCGCCCTGCTGGTCGCCACCGGCAGCTGCGCGGTGCACTGCCGCTACTGCTTCCGCCGGCATTTCCCGTATGCCGAGCAGACCGCCGCGCGCGACGGCTGGCGCGAAGCGATCGCCGCGATCGCCGCCGATCCGACGATCGACGAGGTGTTGCTGTCCGGCGGCGACCCGCTGTCGCTGGCCACGCCCAAGCTGGCCGAGCTGACCGACGCGCTACGCGCGATCCCGCACATCAGGCGCCTGCGCATCCACAGCCGGCTGCCGGTGGTGCTGCCCGAGCGGGTCGACGGCCCGCTGCTGGACTGGCTCTCCGCCCTGCCGTGGCCGGTGGCGTTCGTGATCCACGCCAACCATGCCAACGAGTTCGACGCCTGCGTCGACGCCGCGCTGGCGGCGCTGCGCGGCGCCGGCGTGCAGTTGCTGAACCAGGCGGTGCTGCTGCGCGGGGTCAACGACGACGTCGAGGCGCTGGCCGCGCTCAGCGAACGCAGCTTCGCCGCCGGCGTGCTGCCCTACTACCTGCACCAGCTCGACCGGGTGGCCGGCGTCGCCCACTTCGAGGTCAGCGACGCGCGCGCCCGCGCGCTGCACGCGCAGCTGGCCGCGCGCCTGTCCGGCTACCTGGTGCCGCGGCTGGTGCGCGAGATTCAGGGCGACACCGGCAAGCGCCCGCTGTAGGTAGGACCGCGCCCAAGATGGCCCACCCGGCCCTGGCCGCGCCCTGACCAGCCGGGCATGCATCGGCCCGCCGCCAGCCTCCGCCCCCCCCCGCTGCGCGGGAATGACGGAAAGCACACTCGACAAAGAACCCGTCCCTGGAAGCGCCCCGGAGGGCGCGGAAACAGACGCTGCCGGCTACGGCGCGCGCCGCGGATCGTTGCGCGCCAGTCCGGCCATGCGCTGGGCATCGGACAGGATCCCGCGCAGCAAGCGCACCTCCTGCTCGGTCAGCTCGGCCTTGGCGAACAGCCGGCGCAACTTGCGCATCGCCGAATCCGGCGCGCGTCCCTTGTGGAAGTCGATCTCGTCCAGGGTCTGGCCCAACTGGCCGAACAGACCTTCGACCTGGGCATGGCTGGCCGGCCCCTCGCGCAGGCCGGGATCGGACTCGGGCGCGGCCGGCACGTCGGTCGCCGCCAGCGTCGCCAGCCGTACCTCGTAGGCCAGCACCTGCACCGCGGCGGCCAGGTTGAGCGAGCTGAAATCCGGATCGGACGGGATGTGCACCGCCAGATGGCACAGCTGCAGTTCCTCGTTGGTCAGGCCGGTGCGCTCGCGGCCGAACACCAGCGCGACCTCGCCCTCGGCCAGCGCCTTGCCGACCGCGCGCCTGCCCGCCTCGGCCGGCAACAGCTCCTCCAGCTGTACTCGCCGCGAACGCGCGGTACAGCCGAGCACCAGCGTGCAGTCGGCCACCGCCTCGGCCAGCGTGGCGAACACCGGCGCGGCGCCGAGCAGGTCCTCGGCCCCGGCCGAGCGCCGGTAGGCCTCGTCGTCGGGCGCGCGCTCCGGCGCGACCAGCACCAGTCGCGCCAGGCCCATCGTCTTCATCGCGCGGGCGGCGGCGCCGATGTTGCCGGGGTGCTGGGTGCCGACGAGGACGAAACGGATGCGACGGGAGACAGACATGAACGACCAATTCGGGAGCGGACCAGCGGCAGATGGTAAACTGCGCGACCGGCCTCGCGCCGGACCGCTCTTTATCACCCGCCAGTCCTGCCCTTCTGCCTTCACGGGAGCTTTCGCCATGCAGAAACCCGCCGTCACCGTCATGGTCAAGGCCGCCCGCCTCGCCGGCAACGTCCTGTTGCGCAACATCAACAAGCTCGAGGCACTGAACGTGGTGCAGAAGGGCCGCATGGACTACGCCAGCGAGGTCGATGCCGACGCCGAGAAGGTGATCGTCAAGGAACTCAAGCGCGCCTACCCCGACTATGGCGTGTTCGGCGAGGAAGGCGGCGTGCAGGGCAACGGCCGGCTGATGTGGGTGATCGACCCGCTCGACGGCACCAGCAACTACCTGCGCGGCTTCCCGCACTACTGCGTGTCCATCGCGCTGGTCGACAACGGTGAGCCGACCGACGCGGTGATCTTCGACCCGCTGCGCAACGAGCTGTTCACCGCCAGCAAGGGCGCCGGCGCGGTGCTCAACGACCGCCGCATCCGCGTCAGCGAGCGCAAGGACCTGGAAGGGGCGATGCTCAATACCGGCTTCGCCCCGCGCGAGCGCGGCCGCGCCAGCGCCCAGCTCAAGTGCGTGGACGCGCTGCTGGTGCAGGCCGAGGACATCCGCCGCGCCGGCTCGGCCGCGCTCGACCTGGCCTACGTGGCCTGCGGTCGTGCCGACGCCTACTTCGAGGCCGGGGTGAAGGCCTGGGACATTGCCGCCGGCGTGCTACTGGTGCGCGAGGCCGGCGGCCGGGTCTGCGACTTCAAGGGCGCCACGCTGCCACGCATGGACAACAAGGGTCCGGAAAACTTCCAGGTCGTCGCCGGCAACATCAAGGTCGCCGACGCGCTGCAGAAGGTGATCGTCAACAGCGGCTACGCGCGCGAGTTCGACGCGAAGTTCTGATCGCCGTTCTTTTGTGGGAGGGGCTTCAGCCCCGACGGGCTCCACCGGCGGAGCCCGTCGGGGCTGAAGCCCCTCCCACATTTTTCGTCAGCGCAGCCCGGTCTCGTTGCGCGCGATCACCAGCCGCTGGATCTCCGAGGTGCCCTCGTAGATCTCGGTGATCTTGGCGTCGCGGAAGTAGCGCTCCAGCGGCATCTCCTTCGAGTAGCCCATGCCGCCGTGGATCTGCACCGCCTGGTGGGTGATCCACATCGCCGCCTCCGAGGCCACCAGCTTGGCCACCGAGGCCTCGGTGCCGAACGTCCGTCCCTGCCCCTTCAGCCACGCCGCGCGCAG
>JASGDF010000166.1:0-12256 GCA_047607345.1 Pseudomonas sp.
GCGCGAGGCGCCGACTGCCCGGCACGATGCGCGGGCGCCGCCGATCGTGGCGGCATGCGCGCGGCTTGCTGCGCCGCCGGCAGCAACGGCTCGCGCGCCAGCAAGGTCACCCGCATCGTCGATTCCACGCGAGGTACCGGCCGGGGTTCCGGCATGTACAGCAGAAGGCGCGCCAACAGCAGCAGCATCAGCAACGTGCCGGCGATCGCGCCCGCGTGAGCGAGGAGGTCTTGCCTGCTACTGGACTGCTTCACGGATAACGGAGGACGTGGAGTACGGAGGGGATCGGCATTGTGCCGTGCGGACGGCGGGCATCGGTGCCATTGCGTGTCGCCGCTGCGCGCCAGCGTCGTGGCCCGCCAATCTAGCGACGGACATGCCACGGCACGTATGAATTCCGTTGCCGCGCCGCAACGCCAACAGCCGGCGTTCACGTTGAGGCACACCGAGCGCGGGCCTGCCATGTGAAGACCGTGGCGACCTCGATCGCGGCATCGTGGCCTATGCTGCCGGCCACGCCGTCACCGGGAATCGCCATGTCCGTCCCGCGGAGCTGCCGCGCATCGCTGCTGGCCATCGCCCTGCTGCTTGTCACCGCTTGCGTGCCGTTACAGCGCGGCGCGGCGACGCCGGTACCACCGCAGCAGGCGTACCCGGCACTGTTCGAGGCGGTGCAGCGGGCCAGGCTGTTCGCGGACCAGAAGCAGTTCGTCGACATGGTGCCGCGCCAGGCGCCGGCCCGGATCGAAGCCGCCTACCTGGCGCGCCGGAGGCAGGCCGACTTCGATCTGGCCGGCTTCGTCGCCGCGCACCTCGATCCGCCGCCGGCCCACACCGTACCGGCGCAGCCGAGCGACGCCCCGCTGCGCGCCCACATCGACGCGCTGTGGCCGCTGTTGGCGCGCGACAGCCGGCAGGTGCCGCGCCACGGCAGCGAACTGGCACTGCCCAGGCCCTACGTAGTGCCCGGTGGACGCTTCGGCGAGCTGTACTACTGGGACTCGTACTTCACCATGCTCGGCCTGCACGAGAGCGGGCAGGCCCAGCGATCGCGCGACATGCTCGACGACTTCGCCTGGCTGCTGGATCGCTACGGCCACATCCCCAACGGCACCCGCAGCTACTACCTCAGCCGCTCGCAGCCGCCGTTCTTCTCGCACATGGTGGAACTGGAAGCCGGGACCGGCGAGCCCACGCTGTACCTGCGCTACCTGCCGCAGCTGCGCGCCGAGTACCGCTACTGGATGCAGGGCGCCGACGGCCTGGCCCCCGGCAACGCCGCCCGGCACGTCGTGCGCCTGCGCGACGGCAGCGTGCTCAACCGCTACTGGGACGCGGCGGACACCCCGCGCCCGGAGTCGTACCTGCAGGATCGCCAGACCGCGGCCGAGGCCGTCGATCGCCCGCCCGCCGAGATCTACCGCGAGCTGCGCGCCGGCGCGGAAAGCGGCTGGGACTATTCCTCGCGCTGGCTGGGCGACCGCCGCCAGCTGCGGACGATCCGCACCACCGCGATCGTGCCGGTGGATCTCAACAGCCTGCTGCAGCACCTGGAGAGCACCATCGCCAAGGCCTGCCGGCAGGCCGCGGACGCCGCCTGCGCGAGCGAGTTCACCCAGCGCGCGACGGCGCGCGCGCAGGCGATCGAACGGCACCTGTGGAACCCGGCCGGCTACTACGCCGACTACGACTGGCAACGCGACGCGATCAGCGAGCAGCTGACCGCCGCCGCCGCATTCCCGCTGTTCGTCGGCATCGCCACGCCGGAACGCGCGCATGCCACCGCCAGCGCGCTGCGCAGCGGCCTGCTGCGGCCCGGCGGCCTGGTCACCACCGCGCTGGCCACCGGCCAGCAATGGGACGCGCCCAACGTATGGGCGCCGCTGCAATGGGTCGCGGTCGCCGGCCTGCACCGCTATGGCGAGGACGCGCTGGCCGGCCGGATCGCCAACAACTTCCTGGCCCGGGTGCAGGCGGTATACGCCCGCCAGCACAAACTGGTGGAGAAGTACGACGCCGAGGATGGCGAGGGTGGTGGCGGCGAATACCCGTTGCAGGACGGCTTCGGCTGGACCAACGGCGTGACCCTCAAGCTGTTGTCGCTGTACGGCCAGCCCGAGGCACCGGGCCTGTAGCGCGCGGCCGTTCGCGCACGCGGACCGCGCTCATTCGACCTTGCGCACCTCGGTGGCGGCCGGAGCCAGCGCGGTACCGTCGCTGGCGCTCGGCGCCATGTAGCGCACCGGCTTGCGCGTGCGCCGGTCGATCAGCAGCGAATGCGGCTCGCCGGCCTCGAACAGGTGCCGCTCGCCCCACTGGCGCAACGCCACCACCACCGGGAACAGGCGTTCGCCCTGCACGGTCAGCACATACTCCTGGTAGGCCGTGCCATCCGAGGCGTCCCGGGTCTGCAGAATGCCCGCGTCGACCAGCTTGCGCAGACGGTCGGACAGGATATTGCGCGCCACGCCCAGGCTGCGCTGGAAATCGCCGAAGCGGCGCACGCCGTCGAAGGCATCGCGCACGATGAGCAGCGACCAGCGATCGCCGATCACATCGACGCAGCGCGCCACCGGGCAAGGCTGCTGCTTCATGGATATGCGAGGTGACATTGGCATCTCCCGGCAGTCTGGCGACCACTACATTCTAGTTGCATTTCGAAACTTCATATCCGACCATTCAACTGGTTTCAATTTGATACCAGATTGAACGAGCTTGGATCATGAAGACCTCGCGCGCGTCACCGTCATCGCCAGGCGACAGCCACACCCCCGACTGCCCTCCAAACATGCCGCGCAGTCTGGTCTGGCTGTTCGCCCTCGCCAGCGGCCTGAGCGTGGCGAACGTCTATTACGCGCAGCCCTTGCTGGATGCGCTGGCGCGGGACTTCGGCATCGACCATGCGGCGGTCGGCGGCGTGGTGGCGGCCACGCAGGCCGGCTGCGCGCTGGCGCTGCTGTTGCTGGTGCCGCTGGGCGATGGGGTGGATCGCCGCCGCCTGATGGCCGTGCAACTGCTGGCGCTGCTCGCCGCGCTGGTGGCAGTGGCCACGGCCCGGTCCACGCCGGTGCTGCTGGCGGGCATGCTGGGCGTGGGCCTGGCGGGCACGGCGATGACCCAGGGCCTGATCGCCTATGCCGCCAGCGCCGCCGCATCGCACGAGCGCGGCCGCGTGGTCGGCGCGGCCCAAGCCGGCGTGTTCACCGGCCTGCTGCTGACGCGGGTGTTCGCCGGCGGCGTCAGCGACCTGGCCGGCTGGCGTGGCGTATACCTGTGCGCCGCCGCGCTGATGCTGGCGATCACGCTACCGCTGTGGCGGCGGTTGCCGGTCCTGGCGATCGCCCCGGATGCGATGCGCTATCGGCACCTGATCGCATCGATGCTGACGCTGCTGCGGCAGGAAAGAGTGCTGCAAGTGCGCGGCCTGCTGGCGCTGCTGATGTTCGCGGCGTTCAACGTCTTCTGGAGCGCGCTGGTGCTGCCGCTGAGCGCGCCGCCCTTTGGCTTCTCGCACACCGCCATCGGCGCGTTCGGTCTGGTCGGCGTGGTCGGCGCGCTCGCCGCCGCGCGTGCCGGGCAGTGGGCCGATCGAGGGCATGCCCCGCGCACCAGTGCGGCGGCGCTCGCCCTCCTGCTGCTGGCCTGGGGGCCGCTGTCATTGATGGAATGGTCGCTGTGGGCGCTGGTGATCGGCATCGTGTTGCTCGACCTGGGCGGCCAGGCGCTGCATGTCACCAACCAGAGCCTGATCTTCCGCAGCCGGCCCGAGACGCACAGCCGGCTGGTGGGCCTCTACATGCTGTTCTATGCGGCGGGCAGCGGGCTGGGCGCGATCGGGGCCACCCTGACCTACGCCCATGCCGGCTGGCGGGGCGTATGCCTGCTCGGCGCGGCGATCAGCCTGCTGGCGCTGCTGTTCTGGGCCGTGACCGTACCGCGCGCGGCGGCGACGGCCGGGCGGAACTGAGCCGCGCTGCGTCGCCGCCGCATCCTGCGACCGCTGAGGCAGATGCGTGGCGCCGGGCCTACACGATCCGCGTCCGCCGCCACCAGCGAGTGACCTTCTCCTCGCGCACCAGCGTGAACAGCCCGGCGCCGAGGATCAGCGCGATGCCCACCGCCATCGGCCAGTCGAGGTGGTCGTGGAACAGCAGATAGCCGAAGCCGATCGCCCACAGCATCTGGCTGTACTGGGTCGGGGCCACCGCGCTGACCGGCGCCATCCGGGTGGCGTACATCAGCAGGATCGCGGCCAGCCCGGCCAGCAGGCCGTAGCCGGCCAGCAACGCCCATTGCAGCGGCGAGGGCCACACGAACACCGGCAGCATCATGATCGCGCCAGTCACCAGCGGGCCGAGCACGCCGGCGCCGTACAGGGTGATGCGCTTCTCCTCGTGGCCGGCCATGCGCAGCGCGATCACCGAGATCGCCCCGACCAGGCCGCACACGATCGCCGCGACATGGCCTTGGCTGAGATGGCGGAAGCCAGGCCGCAGCACCACCAGCACGCCGATGAAGCCGACGATCACCGCCGACCAGCGCCGCCAGCGCACCTGCTCCTTCAGGAACAGCACCGACAGCACGGTGACGAAGATCGGCATCAGGAAGATCAGCGCGAACGCCTCGGCCATCGGCAGCGTGGTGAAGGCGATCACCGAGGTCAGGTTGCCGATCGCCGCGGCCAGCGCGCGCAGCAGCCACAGCGCCGGCTTCCTGGCGATCACCAGCTCGCGCCAACGGTCCTGCGGCCGCTTCAGGAACGGCACCGCGATCAGCATCAGCAGCGCGCCCAGGCACAGCACCTCGTAGACCGGCAGGCCGCCTTCCAGCAGCTTCACGAACGCGTCGCTGATCGAATAGGCGGCATAGCACGCGAAGCCCAGCAGCACGCCCCGCAACAGCGAACGTTCCTGCATCACCGGGCGACCGCCGCCCTGCGCCCCTTCCACAGGTAGCCCACCGCCAGGATCAGGAACCACACCGGGCTGGCCAGCAACGCCTGCCGGGTGTCCGGCTGCAGCGTCAGCAGCACGATCACGAACGCGAAGAACGCCAGCACCACGCAGCACATCGCGATGCCGCCGGGCATCTTGAAGGCCGAGGCCGCATGCAGCTGCGGGCGCTTGCGCCGGTAGGCGATGTAGGCGCACAGGATCAGCGACCACACGAACATGAACAGCACTGCCGACAGCGTGGTGACCAGGGTGAACGCGGTCACCAGGTTGGGCACCACGTAGACCAGCAGCGCGCCGGCCATCAGGCAGGCACACGAGAACAGCAAGCCTTGCGCCGGCACCGCCGCGCGCGAGAGCCTGGCGAACCCCCGTGGCGCATGCCGCTCGCGGGCCAGGCCGTACAGCATGCGACTGGTGGAGAAGATGCCGCTGTTGGCCGAGGAAGTCGCCGAGGTCAGCACCACGAAGTTGACCAGGCTGGCCGCGGCCGGCACGCCGGCCAGCACGAACAGCTCCACGAACGGGCTCTTGCCCGGCACCACCTCGCGCCACGGCGTCACGCACATGATCGCCGCCAGCGCGAGCACGTAGAACACGATGATCCGCACCGGAATCGAGTTGATCGCCTTGGGCAGGTTGCGCCGCGGGTCGGCGGTCTCGGCGGCGGTGGTGCCGACCAGCTCGATGCCGACGAAGGCGAACACCGCGATCTGGAAGCCGGCGAAGAATCCGGCCAGGCCCATCGGGAACAGGCCGCCGTCGTTCCACAGGTTGGCCAGCGAGGCGACATGCCCGTTCGGCGAGCTGAAGCCCCAGGCCACCATGCCGGCGCCGGTGACGATCAGCGCGGCGATCGCCACGATCTTGATCAGCGCGAACCAGAACTCCATCTCGCCGAACAGCTTCACCGTCACCAGGTTGAGCGAGAGCAGCAGCAGCACGCACAGCATCGCCGGTATCCATGGCGCCAGCCCGGGGAACCAGAACTGAGCGTAGGCGGCGATCGCGATCACGTCGGCGATCGCGGTGATGATCCAGCAGAACCAGTAGGTCCAGCCGCAGAAGAATCCGGCCCACGGCCCGAGCAGGTCGGTGGAGAAGTCGATGAACGACTTGTACTCCAGGTTCGACAGCAGCAGCTCGCCCATCGCACGCATTACGAAGAACAGCATCGCGCCGATGATCAGGTAGACGAACAGGATCGACGGGCCGGCCAGGCTGATGGTCTTGCCCGAGCCCATGAACAGGCCGGTGCCGATCGCGCCACCGATCGCGATCAGCTGCAGGTGGCGGTTGGAGAGGGAGCGCTGGAGATGGTCGGGAACGGACGGCTCGGACATGGCGGGCAAAAGGCCGGTGGCAAAGACAGGCCGCCAACTTAAGAGATGCGTGCAATACACGCCAGTCCTATATTTCCGCGCCCTCGGCTGGTGCATCCGCGCCCCGTTCGGGTGCGCGCGACCGTGATCTGCTCGCCACCGACCGGTCAGTCTGGCGACGGACAGGACGATGCACTACGGCGGCGTCTTCTCGGCGGAAGGCGAATCGTTCCAGAACTCCAGCAGGCGGGCCAGGCCGGGCGACTGACCCGCCTGCAGCCGGGTGGAGGCCACCACGGCCGACCAGCGGGCGCTGCCCAGTTGCAGCAGCGTGTCGCGGCCGGCGACCTTGCTCGCCATGTACCACTGCGCGAAATACCGCCGCGCCGACAGGCCGTTGAAGTTCTCCGCGAGGATCACGTGCTTGGAGGAGCGCCGGATCCGCGCGTAGACGGCATCCACTCCGGGCCGTGGCCCCTCGAAATACTGGAAAAAGCGATTGCCGTCGTGCAGCAGCACGCCGGTCACCTGGTGCATCGCGTTGTGGGCATTGGCGTCGATGACCAGCTGGTCGACCTCGGCCACCGTCATCGGACGGCGTGCGCGGCTGGTGTAGGCGATCGCGAAGATCGGCGGCTGTCGCGTGGCCTCGGCGCTGTTCATGGCTTCATTCTACAAGCGCTCTGTAGAAGCGTCGGGACTGAAGTCCCTCCCACAGAACAGCCCACGGCGGCGACATCGCCTCGCGCGGCGGCGCGCCGAAGGTCATGGCTCATCAGCTTCCCTGCGGCGCGGACTGAAGTCCCTCCCACAGAACAGCCATCGGCGGCGGCATCGCCTCGCGCGGCGGCACGCCGAGGGTCATGGCTCGTCAGCTTCCCTGCGGCGCGGACTGAAGTCCCTCCCACAGAACAGCCGTCGGCAGAGGCATCGCTTCGCGCGGCGGCGCGCCGAGCATCATGGCCTATAGGTTTCCTGCGGCGCCGGATGAGCGGGCTTCGTGCAGCCGGGCCTTTCCCCCATCCGCCCTTCGGGCACCTTCCCCCGCGCACGGAGGAAGGGACAGGCTTGGGCGCCTGGTTATCGTGGAAATTGGTCACACACCCTGGTCTGGCCGGGCCGCGAGCAGGTACTTCAGGCCATGGGTGAACCCGCGCGGGGCCACGCTCACATGGTCCTCGTCGTCGAGGACCTCCAGCCGCAGCTGCAACGAGGGGTAGCCGCGCGCATCCAGGTTGCGCGCCATCCGGCGCGCATCGCTGACCATGTGCTCGTCCGTGGTGTGGCGCGGATCGCCCGGCTTGGCTTCCTCGTACTCGCCTATGTACATGTAGACGCGGGCCGGCAGGTCGTTGTGGCCGGCGGCGAACGCCGACTCGACGCGCTCCATGTAATGCTTGTCGTACCAGTAGGAAGGACTGCCCAGGATGTAGCCCGAGAACAGCTCCGGCTGGCTCAGCAGGATCTGCGTGCCCAGCAGCGCGCCGTAGGAATGCCCCAGGAACAGGCGCCGGCCCTCGTCGGTCCGATAGCGCCGCGCCACGAACGGCAGCACCTGCTCGCGCAGGTAGGCCGCGTAGGCCGCCCCGCCGCCGTGCAGCGCATCAGCCGGCGCGGTCGAAGGACCGTTCGGCGTCGGCGTGTAGTCGCGGCGGCGGCTGGGCATGCCGGCCTCGCCCTTGGCATAGGACAGCCCGACCAGGATGAAGTCATCGACCTGCGGGCCTTCCACGTTCAAGCGCCGTGCGATCTGCCGGATCAGCGGGAACGCGTAGTCGGCGTCGGTGACGTAGAGCACCGGATAGCGCCGGTCCGGGTGCTCGGCATAGCCAGGCGGGAGCGCGACGAACACCTGGTAGCCGCGCCCGGACACCGGATCAGGCACGTCCCAGACCTCGCTGCCGAGGACTTCGTAGGGCAAGCCCTGGCCACGCTGAGCGCCGGATGCCGTGGCGAGCGGCGGTTCGGTCGGCACCGGTCCAGACGCCTGCGGGTTCACGGTCACGGCCGGCTTCTGCGCCCCACTGCATCCGGCCAGCAGCAGCCCCGACAGCCCCAACGACAGCCACATCCTCGCGCTATGCATTTCCGTCTTGTTCGATGGCGATGCACCGAGTGTAGCGGCGCCGATGCCATCCCGAGCGCTTTGCCTCGCCTAGCTACCAAAGCCGAGGCGATCCGGGTGGCAAGTAGCGGGATATTCAGCTACGACCCCTCGCCCTTGGACGGGAGAGGGGCACATCGAGACTCACTTTTTCCTGGCGACGGCCTTTTTCGCCACGGCACGCTTGCCGGCGACCTTGGCGGTCGTCTTCTTGGCTGCCTTGACGACCTTCTTGACCGCCTTCTTGGCACCGGCCTGGGTGACGGCGGTCTTCCTGGCCACCTTCCCCGCCGCGGCCTTCACCACTTTCTTGGCCGCTGCCTTCTTGGCCAGCGCCTTCTTGACGACCGGCTGATTCACAGCCGCTTTCTTCGCCGTCGCCTTCTTCACCACGGCCTTCTTTGCGGCCGCTTTCTTCGCCACCGTCTTCTTCACAGCCACCGTCTTCGCAACCGGCTTGTTGACCGTCTTCTTTACGGTCAGCGCCGCCGCCTCGGCCTTGGCGTTGGCCTTGGCGGTCTCCAGCTTCTGCCTGGCCTTGGCAACGGTGCCGCTGACCGATTTCTTCACCGACTTGGCCGCCTTGCCGGCCTTCTTGGCCACGTTCTTCTCGGCCTGCTGCACCACCTTCCTGGCCCTGGCGACGCGCTGCTTGACCTCCTTCTTCGCCTTCTCGACCGACTGCTGCGTGGCGGCGACCGCTTCGCTGGCGGTAGCGGCGATGCTCTCGCTCAGGCTGGCGGCCTTTTCCTTCACGTCCTCGGCTACCTGGGACAGGGTCGCCGTCACACCATTGCCGTTGCTCATATGCCCTCCTTAAGGGCGTCAGTGATGAGACGCTGGCGATGCTATACCTAAAAATGAAGCGTGGAACGGGGACCGGAAAAGCGACGGGACCGCGTCCGGCAACCCAGCTACCAGCGTGCAGCAGGAACGCTCGCGCGGCAGACGGTGTTCTCCAGGCCTGCCGCCTCGAGCAGCCGCCCTGAAACACGACCGGGTCGCAACCGAAACTGGCTCAGCCCTTTCACCCATAGTTAAATCAGCGCACGGCAAGCTCATTCAGCTAGATTTATGCCGGCCCACGGCCGCCCTACCCTCGCATCCGATCGTGCAACCTGCTGACCCATCATGCGACCGCTCCCGACCCTGCTGACCCTCTCGCTCGCCGCCGCGTTCGGCGGCTTCGCCGCCACCGGCATCCACGAATGGCTGGACAACCGCGCCGAGGCGGCTCCCACGCCGGCCTCGCTGGCGGTGCCCGCGGCAGCCGCACTGCCGGCCTCGGTCGCCGGCCAGCCACTGCCCACGCTCGCGCCGATGCTGCAGCGGGCGATGCCGGCGGTGGTCAGCATCAATACCAAGCAGGTGGTGCGGGTACGCAACCCGTTCTTCTCCGATCCGCTGTTCCGCCGGCTGTTCCCGGACATTCCGCAGGAGCGGATCAACGAATCGCTCGGCTCGGGCGTGATCATCGACGCGAAGAACGGCTACGTGCTGACCAACCACCACGTGATCGACAACGCCGACGACGTGCAGGTGACGCTGGCCGACGGGCGCACGGTCAAGGCCGAGTTCCTTGGCTCCGACGCCGATACCGACATCGCCCTGATCAAGATCCCCACCGACAACCTGACCGAGATCAAGCTCGCCGACAGCAGCCAGCTGCGCGTGGGCGACTTCGTGGTCGCGATCGGCAATCCGTTCGGCTTCACCCAGACGGTGACCTCGGGCATCGTCTCGGCCATCGGCCGCAGCGGCATCCGCGGACTCGGCTACCAGAACTTCATCCAGACCGACGCCTCGATCAACCCGGGCAACTCCGGCGGCGCGCTGGTCGACCTGGAAGGCAGGTTGGTCGGCATCAACACCGCCAGTTTCAATCCGCAGGGCAGCATGGCCGGCAACATCGGCCTGGGCCTGGCGATCCCGTCCAACCTCGCCCGCAACGTGGTCGAGCAGCTGCTGAAGAACAACGGCGTGGTGATCCGCGGCACGCTCGGCCTGGAGACCCAGAACCTGACCGCGCAGATGGTGCAGGGGCTGGGCCTGGACAACGCGCGCGGCGCGCTGGTGTCGCGTGTGCTGGCCGGTTCGGCCGCCGCGGCCGCCGGGGTGCAGCCGGGCGACGTGATCGTCGGCGCCAACGACCAGCGCGTGGACAACGCCGAGGCGCTGCACAACTACGAGGGCCTGCAGGCGGTCGGCAGCACGGTGGTGCTGGACGTGCGCCGCGACGGCAAGCCGCTCAAGCTGAGCGCCAAGCTCAAGGAGCAGGCGCGCGCTGCCAGCGGCGACACGCTGGACCCGCGCCTGGCCGGCGCGACCTTCACCGACCTGCCCGAGTCGCTGCGCCAGTCCGGCCTGGACGGCGTGCTGGTCAGCGAGGTCAAGGCCGGCAGCCGCGCCGCCGCCAACGGCCTGGCCGCCGGCGACGTGGTGGTGGCCGCCTCGGCCGGCGAGTTCGCCGACCTGGCGAGCTGGCGCGCCAACTTCCAGCGCAAGCCGCAGCAGCTGGTACTGAGGATCGTGCGCGGCAATGCGACCTACCAGGCATTGATGCGCTGACCTGCGCCGCGCGCCACGCGCGCCGTGACGCAGCCTGCACCTGTGCGGTGATATTGCTAGGCTTCAACGGTCGCGCTGGCGCGGCCGCCACCCCAAGAGGAGATCCAGATGAGCCCCACCAACACCGAACAGCTGAAGGACAACCTGAGCGAGGCCGGCTCTCACCTGAAGTCCGCCGCCAGTGCCGCGGGCGGGGCGGTCAAGGGCGCGGCCGTCGCGGCCGGCGACGAGCTCAAGCTCGGCAAGGCCCAGGTCAAGGCCGAGCTGTCCGACAGCGCGCTGGCCGGGCTGAGCGCGGCCGAGTTCGGCGGCGCCGCCGCCAAGGAACAGGTCGACGCGCTGCTCGACAAGGGCAAGGACCTGGTCGACAGCGCCGCCGAGCTGATCCGCGAGCGCCCGCTGGCCTCGTTCGGCGTCGCCTTCGCCGCCGGCTGGATCATCGCCAAGCTCGCACGCAGCGGCGACAAGTAAGCCGGGGCCGTGGCCGACAAGGACAACGACGAAGGCCAGGGCACCGCACGCGCTCCCTCGCTCGAAGAAGCGATCGGCGAGCTCGGCAAGGCCGGCCGCGAGGGCCTCGACGCCGGCCTCGACGCGTTGCGTGCGTTGCGCCGGCTGTTCGTCGCCGACCTCGCACTGGCTCGGGCCGCGCTGGCGCGGGCGCTGGTATGGCTGACGGTGGCGGTGGCGTTCGGCTCATCGGCCTGGCTGCTGGTGATGGCCGCCGGCATCGCGCTGCTGCGCCACTTCGGCCTGTCATGGCTGACCTCGATCTCGCTGGTGGCGTTGCTGAGCCTGGTCGTCACCGCGCTCGGGGCGTGGCAGGCGCTGCGCTACTTCGAGATGAGCAAGCTCGATGCCACCCGTCGCCAGCTCGCCCGCATGGGCATCGGGGGCGACGACGACGACACGGCTGTGGCGAACGCCGAGGAGAACCCATGAATTTCGCACAGTTGCAGCAACGCATCGCCCGCGCCGAAGCGTTACTGGAAGGCCGCCAGCATCAGGTCACGCAACAGTGGAGCACGATCCGGCGGACATGGCGCGCGGCCTGGACGCCGGGCCGGATCGTCGTCGCCGGACTCGGACTTGGCTTCGTCACCGGCGTCAGCGAACCAAGGACCGCGCTGGGCAGCCTGGCCGGCAAGGTCGGTGCGCTACCCAAGCTGCTGCAAATGCTCAGTGCGGTGTCGGCGCTGTTCACCGCGACCCAGGCGCAGGCAGCGTCCGCGCAGGCCGAGCGAGCTGCCCAGGCGGTCGCGGACGAGCCCGCGCCACCTGCCGCGCCGACCCCGTGGCCGGTGGCCGCC
>JASGDF010000167.1:0-3561 GCA_047607345.1 Pseudomonas sp.
CGCGGCCGGCTGCGACGGCGATGCCGGCCAGCGCGCGCGGCAGGCGCTGGCCTACGCGCGGCGCCTGGCCGGCGCTGGCGCCGGACTGTTCGCCGAACATCCGGGCCTGGCGCGCCAGCTCGAATCGATGGCTACCACCTCGCCGCAGCAGCTCGCGCACGAGTTCCTGTCCGGGCACTGGCAGCCGCTGCATGCGGGCGACGTGATCGGTGCGTTCGCCAGCGCCGGCGCGCAGTGGATCGGCAGCGCCACGCCGATCGAGAACATCGACGCGCTGTCGGTTCCCGGCCAGGTCCGGGCGCTGCTGCGCGAGGCCGCCAGCCCGGCGCTGGCCGAGACCGTGCGCGACGCCGCGCGGCACCAGAGCCTGCGCCGCGATCTGTTCCAGCGGGGTGGCGGCGCGCTGGACGCATCGGCCCACCTGGCCGCGCTGGATGCGCTGGAGTGGATCGCCGCGCCTGGCGCGCCGGCCGGCGGCCAGCGCGTGCTCGATACCCGCATCGGCCCGGTACAGGTGCCCGAGGCGCTGTCCGGCCCGCTGCTGCGGCGGCTGGCGCAGGGGCCGGCGAGCCAGGCCGAGCTGCGCCGGCTGGCGCCGTTCGATACGCGCGCGGACCTGCTCAACCAGGTCGGCCAGGCCCTGCTGTGGGACGGTTGCGTGCATCCACGCGCGGCCGTGCCGGCCGAGCCGGCGCGGATCGAGCGGCTGTGCCGGCAGCTGGAGCGGCGCACGCCGCCGCGCTGGCAGCCGTGGCCACAGGCCGGCAGCGCGCTGCCGCAGGCAGCCACATCCCGTACATGACCCAGGCGTCCGCCCAGGCAGACCGTAACGGCGCTCGCGCCGCCTTTCCCGACGAGGTCCTTACCATGCAACAAGTCTTCGCTCCCCGTTCCTTCCGGCCGCTGCACGCCGCCGTCCTGGCGTTGGCGCTGGGCGCAATCGCGCCACTGGCACTGGCCCAGAGCACGTTCACCGCGCCGGACACCGGCTTTGCCGGTCGCATCAGTTTGAAGACCCCCGTTGCACATGCCGGCGACCGGATCGAGCTGGCCGGCGAGGGCTTCACGCCCGGTCAGAAAGTGACCCTGCTGCGTGGCGCCGCGGTACTGAACGCGCAGCCCTACGTGGCCGATGCCAAAGGCGCGTTCAGCGCTTCGTTGCAACTGCCGGCCGATGCCGCGGTCGGCCGGCACCCGCTGCTGGTGCGGGTCGATGGACCCGACGCGGCGCAGGTGTTCGAGCTGAAGGTCTCACCGAAGCTGGCGCTGTCCGGGCAGCAGCGCTTCGAGGTACGCAGCGCGCCGCTGGTGCGCGGCCTGTACCAGTCGGCCTACAGCGCCGCCAGCGGCGCGCTGTTTGTCGCTGCCGCGGTGGGCCGGCCGCCGGTACGGCAGTCCGAGCTGGTCAAGCTCGATCCGAACACGCTGGAGATCGTCGCCCGCGTCACTCCGGCGCCGGCTCCGGCAGCGCCGGCACGGCCGGGCGAAGCGGCGCGCGAGGGCGGGGTGTACGCGGTCTATGGCGTCGGCGTGGACGATGCCAACGGCACCGTGTGGACCACCAACACCCGCCAGGACAGCGTGGCGGTGTACCGCCAGTCCGACCTGTCGCTGGTCAAACAGTTCCCGGTCGGGAGCGTGCCGCACGCGCGCGACGTGGTGGTCGATGCGCGCCGTGGCCGGGCCTACGTGTCGGCGACCGGCGCGAACCACATCGCGGTGTTCGACACCCGCACGCTGGAACACCTGCAGGATATCGAGATCGCCAGCGGCCAGCGCGGCGGCAAGTTCACCCCGGCCAGCCTGGCGCTGGACGAGGCCGGCGGCAAGCTGTTCAGCGTGAGCATTGCCTCGCCGGAGGCGGTGGTCATCGACACCGCCGGCAACAAGGTGGAGAAGCTGATCGCGTTGCGCAACGTCGCCAGCGCGATCGGCGTGGCCTGGGACGCGGGCGCGCGGCGCTTGCTGGTGGTGGCGCAGGGCAGCGACAACCTGCTGATCGTCGATCCGGCCAGCGGCCGGATCGAGCACGACGTCGCGGTCGGCGCCGGTCCGTTGAACGTGGCGGTGGACCCGGTCTCCGGGCTGGCCTATGTCAGCAATCGCGGCTCGGGCACGATCGCGGTGGTCGATCGCGACGGGCAGCTGGTCGGAAATCTCGATGGCGGCACCCTGCCCAACCACGTCCACGCCGACGGCAAGGGCGCGGTGTACGCGGTCAACAAGTCGCGCGGCGAGGACGACCGGAACGGTGACCGCATCACCCGCATCACCGCGAAGGCGCCCTGAGCGTGTCCCGTGCCGGGGGCCGGTCTCCCGGCGCGGCCTGTGCCGGGGCATGGCGGCGGCGACACGTACCCGACGCCACGGCATGGCCTCGGATCGGGCAAACTTTGCAGCGAAAGGTCAGAACGATGTTGTGGATGAACGGTATGTGGGCAGGTAAAACAGCGGGTTTCACGCATGATTCCAGGCGCGCCGGGGCATGCACGGGCGCCAGGTCGTTCAAGCGCGGCCTGGCCGCGCTCGCGCTGGTTCTGGCGTGCGTGGCGCTGGGCGCCTGCGGGCGCGGCGGCGGTGCCGGCGTGGCGGACACCGGCACGAACCTCGCCAGCGCCACGCCCTGGCGCACTTTCGAGAACGCCGATGGCAGCGTCACCGCGATCGCGCGCCCGCCGCAGCGCATCCTTTCCACCTCGGTGGCGATCACCGGCACCTTGCTGGCGATCGACGCGCCGGTGGTGGCCAGCGCCTCCAGCGCCAAGAACCAGTTCTTCGCGCAATGGGCCGAGGTCGCCCGCCAGCGCAAGCTCGAGAATGTCTGGCCGGCCGGCAGCGTCGATCTGGAAACCGCCTACGCGGTCAAGCCCGACCTGATCGTGGTGGCCACCAGCGGCGCCGACTCGGCGATGGCGCAACTGGCCGAGCTGAAGAAGATCGCGCCGACCGTGGTGCTCGACTACGGCAGCCAGACCTGGCAGGACCTGGCGCTCGAACTGGGCCGCGCGACCGGCCACGAAGCGCAGGCCGCCGCGCGGATCGCCGCGTTCGATCAGCACGTCGCCGAGGCGCGCGGCCGGATCCGGCTGCCCGAGGGCAAGACCAACATCATCAGCTTCAACGGCGCCGGCATGGCCAATCCGATCGCCACCCGCGAGAGTCCGCACGGCCGCCTGCTCGGCGCGCTCGGCTTCGACCTGGAGGAGCCGGACCCGGCCTGGCAGACCAATACCGCCGGCGCGCGCGGTGACTTCGTCTGGGCGCCCTACGAGAACCTGAGCCGGCTCGCCGCGCGCACCACCTTCCTGCTCAACGTCGACGACAGCGGTACCCGTGGCTTCCTCGATGATCCGGTACTGGCCAATCTGCCGTCGGTGCAGGCCCGGCAGGTGTATGGACTGGGCCGCAACTCGTTCCGCATCGACTACTACAGCGCGACCGGTATCGTCGACGACATCGTCGAAAAATTCGCCAAGTGATGCGTGGCCGCGACCCGACACGCCGGCCCGCGCGCGTCGCCGGCGCTGCTGCCGATGGCCGGGCGTGCGCGCCGTCGCAGCG
>JASGDF010000168.1:0-6784 GCA_047607345.1 Pseudomonas sp.
CGACTTGCGCCGGGCCGTCCAGCGCTTGATCTGTTCCTCGTCCATCACTTCGCTCATCGGTGTCTCCTCGTTCGAAAACTAACACCTGTGCAGGAATTCAGTGGGTCATTACATCGCTTCAGTCGCCCAGCGTCAGCAGCGAGGCGTTGCCGCCGGCTGCGGTGGTGTTGACGGTGACGACCTTCTCGGTGGCGAAGCGCAGCAGGTAGTGCGGGCCGCCGGCCTTGGGGCCGGTGCCGGACAGGCCCTGGCCGCCGAACGGCTGTATGCCGACCACCGCGCCAATCTGGTTGCGGTTGACGTAGACGTTGCCGACCGCGACGCGGCTGGCGATGCGCTCCACCGTCTCGTCGATGCGTGAGTGCACGCCGAGGGTCAGGCCGTAGCCGGTGGCATTGATCTGGTCGATCACCGCGTCGAGCTGGTCGGCTTTCCAGCGGATCACGTGCAGGACCGGGCCGAACACCTCGCGCCGCAGCTGTGAGAGCGACTGCAGCTCGTAGGCACGCGGTGCGAAGAAGCTGCCGTGCACCACGTCATCGCCGATCCTGGCCTGGGCGATCAGGCGTGCCTCGCGGTCCATGCGGGCGGCATGGTCGTGCAGGATCTTCAGTGCACCGGCATCGATCACCGGGCCTACGTCGGTGGACAGCAGGGCGGGATCGCCGAGCTTCAGTTCGGCCATCGCGCCGGCCAGCATCGTCATTACCTTGTCGGCGATGTCGTCCTGGACGAACAGCACGCGTGCGGCCGAGCAGCGCTGGCCGGCGGAGCTGAAGGCGCTGGCGATCGCGTCCTTGACCACGGCCTCAGGCAGCGCGGAGGAATCGGCGATGAAGGCGTTCTGGCCGCCGGTCTCGGCGATCAGCACGCCGATCGCGGCATCGCGCGCGGCCATCGCGCGGTTGATCGCGCGCGCGGTCTCGGTCGAGCCGGTGAAGGCGACGCCGGCCACGCGCGGGTCGGAGGTCAGTGCGGCGCCGACCGTCGCGCCGTCACCCGGCAGGTACTGCAGTACGGCTTCCGGCACGCCGGCCTCGTGCAGCAGCTTCACCGCGGCGAAGCCGATCAGGCTGGTCTGCTCGGCCGGCTTGGCGAGCACGCTGTTGCCGGCGACGAGCGCGGCGCCGACCTGGCCGAGGAAGATCGCCAGCGGGAAGTTCCACGGGCTGATGCAGACGAACACGCCGCGGCCGTGCAGTTGCAGTTCGTTGGACTCGCCGGTCGGCCCAGGCAGGCGCTCGGGCGCGCCGAACCGGGCGCGCGCCTGGCCGCCGTAGTAGCGCAGGAAATCGACCGCCTCGCGGACTTCGGCGACCGCGTCGGGCAGGGTCTTGCCGGCTTCCTTCACGCACAGCGCGATGAACTCGGGCATGCGCGCTTCCAGCAGGTCGGCGGCGTACTCGAGCAGGGTGGCGCGGCTGGCGGCTGGGGTGCGGTTCCAGCCCGGCTGCGCGGCGACGGCGTTGACCAGCGCCTTCTCGACGGTGGCGGCGTCGGCCGGTTGCCAGTGGCCGACCACTTGGCGGCGGTCGGCCGGGTTGGTCGCCGGTTGCGGGTCGGTGGCGATCACCGCGCCGGGCACCAGCGGGCCGGCCTTCCAGCCGCCTCGGTCGAGCAGGGCGGTCGCGGCAGCGAGCTGCTCGGCGAGCTGGCGCAGTTCGTTGTCGTTGGCGAGGTTGGCGCCCATGGCGTTCTTCCTGTGCTGGTTCTGGCTGCGCAGCAGGTCGGCCGGCAGCGGGATCTTCGGATGTGGGAGGGAAGCGAACGCGGACACGGCCTCGACCGGGTCGCGGATCAGGTCCTCGATCTGCACCTTCTCGTCGGTGATGCGGTTGACGAAGCTGGAATTTGCGCCGTTCTCGAGCAGGCGCCGCACCAGGTACGGCAGCAGGTCCTCGTGCGAGCCGACCGGGGCGTAGACGCGGCACGGCAGGTCGAGGCGATCGGCCGGCACCACCTCGGCATAGAGGTCGTCGCCCATGCCGTGCAGCTTCTGGTGCTCGTAGGTGCGGCCGGCGGAGATCGTGCGGATCGCGGCGATGGTGTGCGCGTTGTGGGTCGCGAACATCGGGTAGAGCGCATCGCCGTGGTCGAACAGGCGCCTGGCGCAGGCCAGGTAGGACACGTCGGTGTTCTGCTTGCGGGTGAACACCGGATAGCCGGACAGGCCTTCGACCTGGGCGCGCTTGACCTCCGCATCCCAGTAGGCGCCCTTGACCAGGCGCACCTGCAGGCGGCGGCCGATGCGGCGCGCCAGGTCGGCCAGCCAGTCGATCGTGTACGGGGTGCGCTTCTGGTAGGCCTGCACGACCACGCCGAATCCGTCCCAGCCAGCCAGCGAGGCATCGCTCACCACCGCTTCGATGACGTCCAGCGACAGTTCCAGGCGATCGGCTTCCTCGGCGTCGACGGTGCAGCCGATGCCGTAGGAGCGGGCCAGCTGCGCCAGCTCCAGCACTGCCGGCACCAGGTCGCGCAGCACGCGGGCGCGCTGGGCGTGCTCGTAGCGCGGGTACAGCGCCGAGAGCTTGATCGAGATGCCGTGCGAGGCGGCCACGTCGCCGTCGGCCTTGCCGCCGCGGGCGAGGTTGTCCTTGCCGATCGCGTGGATCGCGCGGCGGTAGTCGTCGAGGTAGCGGCGCGCATCCTGCATCGTCAGCGCCGCTTCCCCGAGCATGTCGAACGAATAGCGGTAGCCGGCGTTGCCGCCCTTGTGCGAACGCGCCAGCGCCTCGTCGATGGTGCGGCCCATCACGAACTGGTGGCCCATGATCTTCATCGCCTGGCGCACCGCCAGGCGCACCACTGGCTCGCCCACGCGCGCGACCAGGCGCTTGAGCGCGCCCGGGACGTCGGCGCGGGTGAGGTCGTTGATCTGCACCAGCCGGCCGGTCAGCATCAGGCCCCAGGTCGAGGCGTTGACCAGCAGCGAGTCGCTGCCGCCGAGGTGCCGCTTCCAGTCGGCGTCGCCGAGCTTGTCGCGGATCAGCTTGTCGGCGGTCTCCTGGTCGGGGATGCGCAGCAGCGCCTCGGCCACGCACATCAGCAGCACGCCTTCCTCGCTGCCGAGATCGTACTGGCGCATGAACGCCTCGACCGCGCTCTGGTCGGCGGCACGGGCGCGCACGCGGGTCACCAGGTCGGCGGCCAGCGCCTGCACCCGGGCCTGTTCGGCGGTCGGCAGGCGCGCCTGTTCGAGCAGTTCGCGGACGTGCTCGGTCTCGTCCTTCAGCCAGGCCGCGGTGATCGCCGCGCGTAGCGTGGACGGTGCCGGGGGAAGCTCGGGCGCGAGCAGGGCGGGGCGCGCGCGGCCTTGCGGCGCACTCGGTTCGGGCAATGCGTTCATATAGAAACCACCAAGAGAATGGGCGCAATTCTAGGTCCGCGCCGGCGGCTTCCACTTGTGCGGAAACGGCAGCTTTCCTGACGTTTTGTGCATGGCGCTGTGGTGGCGCGATGAATGCGCCACGCCACGGCTGGAAAGCCGGAACTGGTTGATTCTCTAGGCATTCCTGGTTGCGGTGCAGCATGAAAAAACCTGCGCCTGAGCCTTGCCGTGCGTGTTCAGCGGGGGCTACCATCGGGCCGTTTCCCGCAGCAGGGCACTCCCCTAAAGCGTGGTTGCGACATGATCGACGTGCTGCCGGTATCAGCGGATGGATCAGGTACGCAGCTGCGGCTGCGGCCCCCACGGGCGATGACGGCCCGGCAGTTCGTCATGGTGTTCGCCGCTCTGACCGGGGCGACGTGGCTGGTGGCCGGCCTGTGCTGGTGGACCGGCAACGTGTTCGCGCCGGTCTTCGCCCTGCTGCACAGCGCGCTGATGGCTTGGGCGCTGCGCCAGTCGTGGCGCGGCGGCGAGCGTGTAGAGGCGATCCGGGTGGGGCCGGCGGCGGTCGAAGTCTTCCAGTCCCCCCGATCTCCCCCCGCGTTCCGGGCGCATCCGCATTGGGTGCGCTTGCAGGCGCAGGGCGATCAACGCGTGGTGCTGGTCAGTAGCGGCAGGCAGGTCGAGATCGGCAGCTTCCTCGGTCCGGCCGAACGCAACGAACTGGTGACAACGCTGAAGGGCTTGCTCGCGGCCGTCGATGGCCGCCACCGATGACGTAAGGGTCTAGGCAATGAAGCAATGCGACGGCTGGGACGGCAGGTGGGGGATCGGCGCGGGGCTGGCGCTGTGGGCGTCGGGCGCATCGGCGCAGGCGGCCGACCCGAAGGCGTGGCAGCTCAACATGGGGCGCGGCGTGACCCACACCGCGCGCATGGCCTACGAGGCGCACATGCTGGCGCTGTGGGTCTGCGTGGCGATCGGCGTGTTGGTGTTCGGCGCGATCGGCTATGCGATCTTCAAGTTCCGCAAGTCCAGGGGCGCGGTCGCCGCGCAGTTCAGCCACAACACCAAGGCCGAGATCGTCTGGACCTTGGTCCCGGTGCTGGTGCTGATCGCGATGGCCTGGCCGGCCACCGCCAAGCTGATCGCGATGTACGACACCCGCGATTCGGAGATGACAGTCAAGGTCACCGGCTACCAGTGGATGTGGAAGTACGAGTACCTGGGCGAGAACGTCGCGTTCACCAGCCGCCTGGCGCGCGAGTCCGACCGCATCCGCCAGAGCGGTGAACGCCCGACCGTCGCCTCGCAGCCGCACTACCTGCTCGACGTCGACCACCGGCTGGTGCTGCCGGTGGACACCAAGATCCGCTTCGTGATCACTTCCGACGACGTGATCCATGCGTGGTGGGTGCCGGCGCTGGGCTGGAAGCAGGATGCGATCCCCGGGATCGTCAACGAGGCGTGGACCAACATCGAGGTGCCGGGCGTCTACCGCGGCCAGTGCGCCGAGCTGTGCGGCAAGGACCACGGTTTCATGCCGATCGTGGTCGAGGCGCTGCCCAAGGACGCGTTCAAGCGCTGGTTGGCCGCGCGCAAGCCGGTGCCGGCCGAGTCCGCGCCGCCCGCCGCCGAGCCTGTCCCCGATGCTCCCGTCCCGGCACCGGCCGGCAGCTGATTCCTCCCCGCACGTTCCGACTTTGCAAAGGTAGTCGCACGCCATGGCACATACCGCAGTCGATCACCACGGACACCACCAGCAGGGCTTCGTCGAGCGCTGGTTCTTCTCCACCAACCACAAGGACATCGGCACGCTGTACCTGCTGTTCTCCTTCGTGATGTTCATCGTCGGCGCGGCGATGAGCGTGGTGATCCGCGCCGAGCTGATGCAGCCGGGTCTGCAGTTCGTCAAACCCGAGTTCTTCAACCAGATGACCACCGTGCATGCGCTGGTGATGATCTTCGGCGGGGTGATGCCGGCCTTCGTCGGGCTGGCGAACTGGATGATTCCTCTGCAGATCGGCGCGCCGGACATGGCGCTGCCACGAATGAACAACTGGTCGTTCTGGCTGCTGCCGGTGGCGTTCTCGCTGCTGCTGCTGACCCTGTTCCTGCCCGGCGGCGCGCCGGCCGGTGGCTGGACGCTGTACCCGCCGCTGTCGCTGCAGGGCGGCTACAACGTGGCCTTCAGCGTGTTCGCGATCCACGTCGCCGGGATCAGCTCGATCATGGGCGCGATCAACATCATCGCCACGGTGCTGAACATGCGCGCGCCGGGCATCGACCTGCTGAAGATGCCGATCTTCTGCTGGGCCTGGCTGATCACCGCGTTCCTGCTGATCGCGGTGATGCCGGTGCTGGCCGGCGCCGTCACCATGCTGCTGACCGACAAGTTCTTCGGCACCAGCTTCTTCAACGCGGCCGGCGGCGGCGACCCGGTGATGTACCAGCACATCTTCTGGTTCTTCGGGCACCCGGAGGTCTACATCATGATCCTGCCCGCGTTCGGCGTGGTAAGCGAGATCATCCCGACCTTCAGCCGCAAGCCGCTGTTCGGCTACCAGGCGATGGTGTACGCGATCGCGGCGATCGCGTTCCTGAGCTTCATCGTCTGGGCCCACCACATGTTCACGGTGGGCATGCCGCTGGGCGGCGAGATCTACTTCATGTTCGCCACCATGCTGATCTCGATCCCGACCGGGGTGAAGGTGTTCAACTGGGTCAGCACGATGTGGCAGGGCTCGCTGACCTTCGAGGCGCCGATGCTGTGGGCGGTGGCGTTCGTGATCCTGTTCAGCATCGGCGGGTTCTCCGGGCTGATGCTGGCGATCGTGCCGGCCGACTTCCAGTACCACGACACCTACTTCGTGGTCGCGCACTTCCATTACGTGCTGGTGACCGGCGCGGTGTTCGGCCTGATCGCCGCGGTGTACTACTGGTGGCCGAAATGGACCGGGCGGATGTACAGCGAGACCTGGGCGAAGGTGCATTTCTGGTGGACGGTGGTGTTCGTCAACCTGCTGTTCTTCCCGCAGCACTTCCTCGGCCTGGCCGGCATGCCGCGGCGCATCCCCGACTACAACGTGGTGTTCGCCGACTGGAACCTGGTCAGCTCGATCGGCGCGTTCGGCATGTTCGTCACCCCGTTCCTGATGGCCGCGATCCTGCTGGCTTCGCTGCGCGGCGGCGCCAGGGCCGCCGACCGCGCCTGGGAGGGCGCCCGGGGCCTGGAGTGGACGCTGCCCTCGCCGGCGCCCGCGCATACCTTCACCGTGCCGCCGGTGATCAAGCCGGGAGACCTTGCCCATGAAGACATCGGCCACTGATGCGCCGGCGCCGGCGGTGACGCAGCTGCTGTCGGCGGCGCAACGGCAGGCGCGGCAGCGCCGCGCGGCGCGCCGCACCGCGTGCGTGGCCGGGCTGGTGGCGCTGGCGATCTATGCCGGCTTC
>JASGDF010000169.1:0-4653 GCA_047607345.1 Pseudomonas sp.
CGGCCTCGTCGAGGCCGCCGGTCTCCAGGGCCTGGCGCAGGTCGGCCAGGCCGTAGCGCGACACCGCCGGCGCCGGCGCAGTCCGGCGCCGCGCCAGCAGCCAGGCCAGCGTCGCCAGCCACAATAGTGCGAACAGGCCTGCCAGCCCGATCCACAGCCAGGGCCTCGGTGCGGGAGCGTTGCCGGGCACGCCGCTGTCGGGGGCGGCGGCCACAGCCGGCGCCGGACTGGTCTGTACCGGTGGCGGCGGCGTGGCGAAACCACCGCTGCCGGGCGCGACCTGCAAGCTGATGTCCGGCAACCGCGCCTCGCGCGCGGCGCCGGCCGCCACGTCCCACCAGTCCATGCGCAGCCCCGGCACCACCAGCGCGCCGGCGCGATTGGGCACGATCGAATAACGGCGCGTGAGCTTGAGCTGCGGGGTGCCGTCGACGAAGCGTTCGTCGTACTGCGCCGGCTCGGCGAACACCTGCGCATCAGCCACCGCCGGCGTCGGCAGGTCCGGGAACTGGGCCCGGGTCGCGCCCTCGGCGGTGGCTTCCACGACCACCTGCAGCGCCTGCCCGGCGGTGGCCTGCTGCGGCGTCGCCGTGTAGCGCAGGCGTAGATCGTGCAACGGCAACCATGGCTGCGGCGCGTTGCCCGGCTGGGCGCGCACCTGAAGGGTCTGGCTGGCACTGCGCGCGCTCAGCGGGCCATTGCCGCGATCGAAGAAATCGTCGAAGAAGCCGCCCACCGCGCGCCCGCTGAAGCGCGCGCCCGTCAGGGTCAGCGGCCCGCTGCGCTCGGGCACCAGCAGATAGCGCCGTTCGACCATGTTGTACTGGCGCCCATTGACCGTCTTGACCGCGCTGACGTCGTCGCCCACACGCTGCAACGAGGCGCCGTCCGGCGCGTCCAGATCCAGCTCGCCCGAGGCCAGCTGGGTGGCGAAGTACAGCCGCACCACCACGCCCACGCTCTGCTGCACGTACGGCTGCCGGTCGTCCACCACGGTCTCGACGAACACCCTTTGGTCGCCCTGCGCCGCGGCCGGCGCGCCGCCGTCGGCGTTGCCCGACACGCTCAGCCGCAGCGGCGCGGTCGCCTCGCCGCCGACCCGCAGCGCCGGGATCGTCAGCTCGCCGGCCTGGCGCGGAGTGAGTTCCACGCCGAACAACGCGCGCACCGTCATCGCGCCGTTCACCACCTGCACCTGGCGGCTGCTGCTCTCGCCGCTGAGCAAGAAGCTGCCGCGCAGCGGCGCATAATCCGGCACCGCCGAGCCCTGGTCGGTCTCGATATTGAGCGTGACCGGCTCGCCGACGCCGACCGCATTGCGATCCAGCCACGCGCGCGTGTCCGCCTGTGCGCTGCCGGCCAGCAGCAGCGCGAGCAGCCCCGCGACCGCTCGCCGCGGCACGCTGCCGGCCAACGCATGGACAGACTTCATCTTCATCGGTTCCGCTCGCTCCTGGTGCGTATGAGGTCCGCCGAAGCCATCGTGCCGCCGGTGCACGGGCTTCCTGTAGGAGGGACTTCAGTCCCAACGCCTTGCCGGGAGAGCCCGCAGGGACCGAAGTCCCTCCCACAGCGCCTCATCCGGCAGATCCTCGCCCAACGCGAACAACGCTCGTTCATTGCCCTTCCCGCTGCCTGCGCTCGTACTCGAGCCGGAACTTGGTGCGCAGCAACTCGCCCGGATCGTCCGGCACGCGCCGCATCCACGCCTCGACGGCCTGGCGCTGCTCGCGCTGCTGCGACGTCTCGGCGGCCGGCACCTGCTTCTTGCCGTCCTGCTTGTCCGCGTCGCCGTGCTGCGCCAGCGCCTGCTGCATGCGCTGCTGCTGCGCCTGGTTCGCCTGCTGCTGCGCCTGGGTGTTCTCGGCCTGCGGCGCCGCCTCGCGCTGCGCAGGCGAGTTGCCCTGGCGATCCTGCACGCCTTGCTGCGGGGGCTGCGCATCCTTCGACGGCGATGGCGGGTTGTTGCCGGCCGAGGACGACGGCGAAGGCTGCCCATTGGGGTTGTCGGACTGCCCCTGCTTGCTGTCCTGCTTGCTGTCCTGCTTGCTGTCCTGCTGCCGTTGCTTGCGCGCGGCCTCGACCGCGGCGCGGTTGGCGAGCGCATCGGGCATGTCCGGATGCAGCTTCAACGCACGGTCGTAGGCGGCGATCGCCTCGTCGTAGCGTCCCTGGCGTGCCAGCGCGTTGCCGAGGTTGTATTGCGCCTCGTCGCGGTCGATGCCGTCGAAGGCCTGCTGCGCGGCGGCGAAGTCGCCCTTGCGATAGGCCTGCACGCCGCGCTCGATGCGCTGCTGCTGCACCTGGTCGGCACGGCGCCACCAGCTCCCCTGCTCGGCGGCCTGGGCCGGCAGCGCCATCGGCAGCAGCAGGCCCAGCGCCAGCACCGAGGCCACCGCGCCGCACCGACGGAACCCCAGCAGGGCCAGCAGCATCAGCGGCGGCAGCAGCCAGTAGCCCCCGTCGAGCCAGGTCTGGCCACTGGACGCCGCGCCCGTGCCCGCCTGCGCGCGTCCCGGCTCCAGCACGCCCAGGCCGCGCAGGTCGGCATCGTCGGCGGTCAGCCGCGCATAGCGGCCGCCCCCGGCGGCGGCCAGGGCACCCAGCGAATCCTCGTCCAGATGCGCCTGCTCGATCCGGCCCTGCGGGTCGCGATAGGCGCCACCGCCCGCGCTGCCCAGCCCCAGCACGGACACCGCGAAGCCACGCCGCAGCGCTTCGCCGGCCGCGCCGCGCGCGGGCGCATCGGCCTGGTCGGTCAACAGCAGGATGTCGCCCTGGCGGTAGCCGGCCTGCGCCAGCAGCCCGGTCGCCGCCTCGATCGCGCGGTCGGCGCGCTTGCCGTCCAGCGGCATCACCTCCGGCGCCAGCGCATCCAGGAACAGCGCGACGTTGGCCGCGTCCTCGGTCAGCGGGGCCACGGTGAAACTCTCGCCGGCATACGCCAGCAGCGCCACGTCACCGCCACTGCGTTCGCGCAGCAGCGCGGCGAGCTTGGCGCGCGCCTGCAACAGCCGTGACGGCGGCAGGTCGTTGGCCAACGTGCTGGAGGACAGGTCGAGCGCGATCACCAGCGGCTGCTGCGCGCGGAACAACGGCTGCTCCTGCTGGCGCCAGCTCGGCCCGGCCAGCGCCAGCACCGCCAGCGCCAGTCCCAGCAGCAGCGTGACCAGGCCGGTCCAGCCGCGCCGCGTGCCCGGCACCAGCAGGTGCGGCAGCAGGTGGGCATCGACATTGTGCTTCCACACCTCATCGCTGCGCCGCCGCAGCGTCCACAACGCCGCCGCGACCGGCAGCGCGAGCAGCGCCCACAACCAGGCCGGGCGCAGGAAATGCAGCGCGCTCCAGAACCCATGCCAGGCCGGCAGCCACCCGCTCATCGCCACCTCCTGGGCAACACGAACGCCAGTGCCGCCAGCAGCAGCGCCGTCGCCAGCGGCCAGGCATAGCACTCGATCCGCGGCTGCACCGCCGGCGCCGCCGCGGCGACCGGTTCGAGCCGGTCCAGCTCGGCATAGATGCCGGCCAGCTGGGCGGTGTCGCGCGCGCGGAAGAAGCGTCCGCCGGTGCGCTCGGCGATGCCGCGCAGGGTCTTCTCGTCGACCGGGTCCTCGTCGCCGGCCTGCACCGGGATGCCGAACAGCGACATGCCGCCGCCATCGCTGCCGAAGGCGACGGTGTAGACGCGCACGCCCTCGGCCTTGGCCAGATCGGCGCCCTTGAGCGGATCGAGCACGCCGGCGGTGTTGACCCCGTCGGTCAGCACGATCAGCACGCGTTGGCCGCGCGGCTGCTCGCGCAGACGCTTGACCGACAGCGCGATCGCATCGCCGAGCGCGGTCTCGCGGCCGGCCAGGCCGACCACGCTGTCGCGCAATTGGTCGCGCACCGTGGCCAGGTCGGCGGTCAGCGGAGTCAGCGCATAGGCGCGCTGGCCGAACACCAACAGGCCGACGCGGTCGCCCTGGCGGCGCTCGAGGAAGTCGGCCAGCACCGCCTTGGCGGCGGTGAGGCGATCGACGACGCGCCCGCCCAGCGTCATGTCCGGCTCGCTCATGCTGCCGGACAGGTCCACCGCCAGCATCATCTGCCGTGCCTGCTGCGGCGGCGCGACCGGCTCGCCCAGCGCCTGCGGGCGCGCCAGCGCGGCGCACAGCAGCGCCCACGCCAACCAGGCCAGCCAGCGCCCGGGACGCGCATGCGCCGCCACCGTGGCCTGCGCCAGCGCGTGGATCCGCTCCGGGTACGGCACCCGCAGCGCGGCCCGGCGCTCGCCACGGGCCGGCAGCCAGCGCATCAGCAGCGGCACCGGCAGCAGGCACCATGCCCACGGCCAGGCGAACTGCGCGAGCCATTGCAGCCACGCGCCGAGGTCGACCCCGTTCATCGCCGCCCCGCCATCAGCTCGACGAAGCGTTGCCGGGCCAGCGCCTCGACCTGGGCGATCCGCGCGACCTGCGGGTCGCGCTGGAAACCACCCTCCAGCAGCACCCGGCCGACGCCTTCGCTGAAGTCGCGGCGCTTGCTCCCGTCGAGCAGGCGCAGCCAGGCCTCGCCCTGCAGGCGGTCCGCGCCCGGCTCGACCCGGCGCGCGGCGCGGCGCAGCAGCGAGGACAGCACGGCCAGCCGGCCGGCCGGGTCCGGCGCGGCGAC
>JASGDF010000170.1:0-62928 GCA_047607345.1 Pseudomonas sp.
CACCCGCCACGTGCTGGACCTGGACGTGCCGCTGATCACGCTGCCGGTGATGCCCGGCCGCAACCTGGCGGTGCTGACCGAAGCCGCCACCCGCCTACACATCCTGCGCACCAAGGGCATCGACCCGGCGGCGATGTTCATCGCCCGCCACAGCAACCTGCTGGAACGGCGCCATCCATGACCCCGAACGGCGCCAGCCTGGTGATCGTCAGCGGCCTATCCGGCTCGGGCAAGTCGGTGGCGCTGAAGACCTTCGAGGACCTGGACTACTACTGCTCGGACAACCTGCCGGTCGAGCTGCTGCCGGACTTCGTGCGCAGCCGCCTGGCCGACGAGGCGATCGGCGAGCAGCGCCTGGCGGTCGGCATCGACGTGCGCAGCCGCAGCGACCTGTCGCAGCTGGCGCAGTGGCGCGAGCGCGCCCAGCAATATGGACTGGAGGCGCGCCTGCTGTTCTTCGACGCCGGCGACGAAGCTCTGCTCAAGCGCTATGCCGACACCCGGCGCCGGCATCCGCTCAGCCACCTCGGGCTGTCGCTGCCCGAGGCGATCGCGCGCGAGCGCATACTGACCGCGCCGCTGCGCGCGCAGGCCGACGCGGTCATCGACACCTCGGCGCTCAACGTGCACCAGCTGCGCCGCAGAGTGATCACCGAGGTCGCGCTCAGCCAGGACGACGGCAAACTCTCACTGCTGTTCGAGTCGTTCGCCTACAAGCGCGGCGTGCCGGCCGAAGCTGACTTCGTGTTCGACGCGCGGGTGCTGCCGAACCCGCACTGGGAGCCCGACCTGCGTCCGCTCAGCGGCCGCGACGCCGGCGTGCGCGACTACCTGGAACGGCAGCCGGACGTGCTGCGCTATCTCGGGCAGATCACCGACCTGCTCGACACCTGGCTGCCGCGTCTGCGCGGTGACACCCGCAGCTACGTGACCATCGCCTTCGGCTGCACCGGCGGCAAGCACCGCTCGGTCTACCTGGCCGAGCGCCTGGCCCGGCATGCGCGCGAGCAGGGCTGGCCGGAGGTGGCCACCTTTCACCGCGAGCTGGATTGATAGAACGGGCCTCGGGAACGGGCAAAGGCGCCACCACGCCTTTCCGATTGCCGGTTCTCCATTCCCCATTCCCGATACAACTGTTAACGTTTCGATATGGCCTGTGGCATTCTCCTCATCACCCACCCCGGTATCGGCAGCGCGCTGTTGAGCGTCGCCACCGGACTGCTGCGGCAGCTGCCGTTGCGGACCGAAGCTTTCGAAGTCCCGTTCGACGCCGACCTCGATGCCCTGCTGCCGCAGGCATCGGCGGCGCTGCGACGGGTCGACGCGGGCGACGGCGTACTGGTCATGACCGATCTGTACGGCGCCAGCCCCAGCAATCTGGCCCGGCGCGTCACCCAGCTGGGCACGCCGGTCCGGCGCGTCTCCGCGCTGAGCCTGCCGATGCTGCTGCGGGTGATGAACTACCCCGAACAAGGACTCCAAGACCTGCCCGCCACCGCGGCGGCAGGCACCCGCAACGGAGCGATCATCGACGATGCTTGAACGCGAACTCACCGTATCCAACCGCCTCGGACTGCACGCCAGGGCCACCGCCAAGCTGGTGCAGACCCTGTCTTCGTTCCGCTGCAACGCCACGCTGGCGGCCAAGGGGCGCGAGGTCAACGCCAAGAGCATCATGGGCGTGATGCTGCTGGCCGCCGGCCAGGGCACGCCGGTGACGGTGCGCCTGGACGGCGAGGACGAGGCGCAGGCGCTGGACGCGCTGGTCGCACTGTTCGAGCGACGCTTCGACGAGGACAGCTGAACGTGGCCGGCAGCGCGCCCGCCCTGCCCCGCCTTGGCCAATCGCCCGCGCGTCGGGTGGGCGCGGCATGAGCCAGTGCCTGCGCGGCCATGGCGCCTCGCGTGGCAGCGCGCTCGGGCGCGCGCGGGTCCGGCTGCCCCATGCGCTCGAGGTCAACGAGCAGCGCATCCCCGCCAATCGTGTCGAGGAGGAACTGGATCGGCTGCACCGCGCGGTCGAGCTGGCGCGCGAGGAGATGCGCCAGCTGCGCGAGCGCCTTCACGGCGCGCTGGTGCGCGAGGTCGGTGAGTTCCTCGACCTTCACGCGTTGCTGCTCGACGACCCGGAGCTGCTGTTCGGGCTGGACGAGCTGATCCGCAGCGGCCGCTACAGCGCCGACTATGCCCTGCGCCTGCAGCGCGACCGGCTCGCGGCGGTGTTCGAGGGCATGGAGGACGCCTATCTCAAGAGCCGGATGGACGACCTGGACCACGTCATCGGCCGCATCCACGCGTTCCTGCAGAAGCGCCAGCCCGAGGCCAAGGGCGTGGCCGGCGAGATCCTGGTCAGCGACAACGTCGCCCCGTCCGAACTGGCGCAACTGCAATCGCAGGGCGTGGTCGGCATCGTCACCAGCGCCGGCAGCGCGCTCTCGCACAGCGCGATCCTGGCGCGCAGCCTGCACCTTCCGTTGGTGGTCGGCGCCGCCGAGGTACTGCAGAAGGTCAACGACGGCGACGTGCTGATCGTCGACGGCGGCAGCGGCCAGGTGATCGTCGACCCGACCCCGTCCGATCTGCGCGACTACCGCGAGCGCCTGCGCGAGCTGGCCAAGGAGCAGCGCGAGCTCGGCCGGCTGCGCTCCAAGCCGACCCGCACCCGCGACGAGGTCGACATCATGCTGCTGGCCAATGCCGAGTCCGCCGAGGACGTCGCCGGCGCGCATGCGCTCGGCGCGAGCGGGCTGGGCCTGTACCGCACCGAGTTCCTGTTCCTGCAGCGCAACGAGCTGCCCGACGAGCAGGAGCAATTCGAGCGCTACCGCGACGCGGTGCTCGGCATGAGCGGACGGCCGGTGACGATCCGCACCCTCGACCTGGGCGCCGACAAGGCCGATCGTACCGGGCTGGTGCTCGGCGACGAGGAAAACCCGGCGCTGGGCCTGCGCGGCGTGCGCCTGATGCTGGCACGACCAGCCGTGGCCAAGGCCCAGCTGCGCGCGATCCTGCGCGCCTCCGGCTACGGGCCGGTGCGGATCCTGGTGCCGATGGTCAGCGCGCGCGAGGAGATCGTGCAGTTGCGCCGGCTGATCAAGCGCCTGGCCGCGCAGTTGCGCGAGGAAGGCCACGAGATCGCCGAACAGGTGCCGCTGGGGGCGATGATCGAGGTCCCGGCCGCCGCGCTGGCGCTGGAGACCTTCATCGACAAGGTCGACTTCCTGTCGATCGGCACCAACGACCTGGTGCAGTACCTGATGGCGGTGGACCGCAACCACGAGGGACTCGGCGAGCTGTACTCGCCGCTGCACCCGGCGCTGCTGCGGTTGCTGGCGCAGGTGATCGCCACCGCGCAGGCGCATGCCACGCCGGTGGCGGTGTGCGGCGAGATCGCCGGCGACCCGCGCCTGGTGCCGATGCTGCTGGCGCTGGGCCTGCGCGAGTTCAGCCTGCACCCGGCGATGCTGCTGGAGGTGCGCCGCGCGATCCGCGGCCGGCGCCTGGACGAGCTGCTCGCGCTGGCGCCGAAGCTGCTGCGCGCGCGCGACCGCAAAGACATCGAAAAGTGGCTGGAGGGCGTGGCCGGCTGATCCGGATCGCTCTCTGTAGGAGCGACTTCAGTTGTTCCCACGCAGAACCTGGTCTGCCCTACCGACATGACCCGGTCATGACCGCAGCGGAGTAAAAACCCGGTTTTTTCGCCTCCGGCAGGCTGGGCGTGGCCGCCGCCCGCAAGCGATAATGACGTGCTGAACACCTGCAGCGCCGCATCCTCGCCGAGGCGGTTTCTTCACTCCACGGGGAATTGCGCATGGCCGAGGCCGTCCGTCACGACAAGACCGCGCGTCAGCTGCGACTGCTGTCGGACGCGCTCGACAGCGGCCGCCTGGGCCCGGTCCGGCGCCTGGTCAACACGCTCTCGCCGGCCGAGATCGGCAACCTGCTCGAGTCGCTGCCGCCAGGCAAGCGTGAGGTGGTGTGGGGCCTGGTCGATGCCGAGGACGACGGCGAGGTGCTGCTGCACGTCGGCGAGGAGGTGCGCGAAAGCCTGATCGCCGAGATGGACCCGGACGAGATCGTCGCGGCGGTCGAGGACCTGGACATCGACGACCTCGCCAACCTGGTCGATGACCTGCCGGACACGGTCATCGACGAGGTGCTCAAGTCGATGGACCGCGAGAACCGCGAGCGCCTCGAACAGGTCCTGTCGTATCCGGAAGACAGCGCCGGGCGCCTGATGAACCCGGACGTGGTCACCGTGCGCGCCGACGTCAACGTCGACGTGGTGCTGCGCTACCTGCGCCTGCGCGGCGAGCTGCCCGACCACACCGACCACCTGTACGTGGTCAGCCGCCGCCACCAGTACCTGGGCCGGGTCTCGCTGGCCGCACTGGTCACCCACGAGGGCAACACCCCGGTCAATCGCCTGGTCGACGACGAGCAGCCGGCGATCGACGTCGGCGAGGGCGCGCAGGAAGTGGCGCGCCAGTTCTCCGACCACGACTGGATCTCCGCGCCGGTGGTGGACGACAACAACATCCTGCTCGGCCGCATCACCATCGACGACGTGGTCGACATCATCCGCGACCAGGCCGAGCACCAGGCGATGAGCGCGGCCGGTCTGGACGAGGACGAGGACATGTTCAGCCCGGCCCGGCGCGCGTTCCGGCGCCGGCTGCTGTGGCTGACGATCAACCTGGGCACGGCATTCATCGCCTCCAGCGTGGTCAGCCGGTTCGAGGGCACGATCGAGAAGCTGGTGGCGCTGGCGGCGCTGATGCCGATCGTGGCCGGCATGGGCGGCAATGCCGGCACCCAGGTGCTGGCACTGATGGTGCGCGGCCTGGCGCTGGGCCAGATCGGCGCCTCCAACGTGATGACGCTGCTGAAGAAGGAGCTGACCGTCGCGCTGATCAACGGCGTCTGCCTGGGCATCGGCCTGGGCCTGATCGTGCTGGCCTGGTTCCGGCAACCGATGCTGTCGCTGGTGATCGGCTCGGCGCTGACGATCAACCTGTGCACCGCCGCGTTCGGCGGGGTGCTGGTGCCGGTCGCGCTCAAGCGGCTAGGCTTCGACCCGGCGCTGGCCGGCGGCGTGATCCTGACCACGCTGACCGACGTGATGGGGTTCCTGAGCTTCCTCGGCCTGGCCACGCTGATCCTGCTGCCTTGAGCCGCGCGCGACCTCGCAAGACGCCACGTCCGAAACCAGCGCGCCGCTCGCCATCGGGGTTGCGCCGGGCCGGCGACTTCGCGGCCCTCGCCCTGGTCGGCGCGCATGCCGGGCTGTTGTTGCTGATCTGGCGCGACGGCACGCTGCCGACCTGGCTGGGCGCGCTTTTCCTCATGCTCGCGGCGGCGACGTTCCTCGTCTACGCCCACGACAAGCAGGCCGCCCAACACGAGGCCGCGCGCGTACCCGAAACCCGGCTGCACCTGCTGGAACTCGCCGGCGGCTGGCCCGGCGCACTGCTGGCACAACGCCGGTTGCGCCACAAGAACCGCAAGTTGTCCTACCAGTTCGGATTCTGGGCCTGTGCGCTGCTGCACGAGAGCGTGCTGCTGCACCTGTGGCGACAACTGCGACAGGTAGGATAGCGTGGGGCTGAACGTCCTTGCCCGGGCGCGTACCGACAGCGGTGATCGGGCTCCATACTCGGCCGGTCGCGCCCTATGGTCTGCCGCATGATCCCCCGCCTCGGCCTGCTCATCACCGCCTTGCTGCTGTTTACCGGATGCAGCTCCATGCCTGACCCCACCGACCCCGCGCACGGCCACTTCGTCCGCAGGGAGCTGCAGATCGAGGGCCGCCACTACCGCTATGAAGTGTTCGTACCGACCCCCGCGGCGGCGCAGCCGCGACCGATCGTGCTGTTCCTGCATGGTTCGGGCGAGCGCGGCGACGACGGCCACGACCCGACCACCGCCGGCCTCGGCCCCTACCTGCGCCGGCACGCGGACGACTTCCCGGCGCTGGTCGTGTTCCCGCAGGTACCCGACGACGAGGCCTGGAACCACCGCAACGCGCGCATGGCGCTGGCGGCGCTGGATGCGACCAGTAAGGAATTCGGCGCCGATCCGAAGCGCACCTACCTGACCGGCATGTCGATGGGCGGCTATGGCACCTGGGAAATCGCGCTGCAGCACCCGCACAGGTTCGCCGCGCTGGTGCCGATCTGCGGGGCGCTGACCTCGCCGGACGACGACGACGAGCCGATCTTTGTCAGCGGCGTCTCCGACGAGGACGACCCCTACACTGCCCTCGCCACGCGCCTGAGGCACGTACCTACCTGGATGTTCCATGGCGCGCGCGACGACGTGGTGCTGCCCGACGACGACCGCCTGGTCTACCAGGCCGCGCGCAAGGTCGGCGCCCCGATCCGCTACACCGAATATCCCAAGGGCAACCACAACGTCTGGGACATCACCTACGCCGACCCGGCGATGTGGCAGTGGCTGTTCGGCCAGCACCTGCGCTGAACGCACGCCCCCGAGCCGGGCTTGCCCGGCTTCTGGCCCGGCCTATCCCGCGCGGCGCAGCCTCCGCGCGACCTCGCTGGCCACCGCGATCGCCAACGCCAGCGCCGTCATCGAGACGAACTGCATGCGTGTGTCCGGGGTCGCCACCAGCAGCACGAAGATCAGCGTCAGCACCGCCAGGCCGAGCAGTGTCAGCACCGGATAGCCACGCATCCGGAACGGCAGCGGGGTGCCGGCACGGTCGGCGCGCGCGCGCAGCACCAGTTGCGACAGCAGCGAGATCGTCCACACCAGCAGGCAGGTGGCGCCCACGATGTTGAGCAGCACATCGAGCACCTTGTTCGGGTACACCAGCTCCAGCACCGCCGCGACGAAACCGAACAGCACGCTCGCCAGCACCGCCGGCACCGGCACGCCGTGACGGTTGGTGCGGGCGAGCGCGCCCGGCGCCTCGCGCCGCTGCGCCAGCGAGAAGATCATCCGCGAGGCACCGTAAAGATTGGCGTTGAGCGCCGACAACAGCGCGATCACCGCGATCAGGGTGATCGCCGCCGCCGCGCCGGGGATGTTGGCGACCTGCAGCACCGCCGCGAACGGCGAGGACAGCGCCGGGCTGTTCCACGGCACCACCGCGATGATCACGCTCAGCGAGCCGATGTAGAACACCAGGATGCGCCAGGCCACGGTGCGGATCGCGCGCGCTAGGCTGCGCGAGGGATCGTCGGTCTCGGCCGCGGCCACCGCCACGATCTCTGTGCCGCCGAAGGCGAACACCACCACCAGCAGCGCCGCGCCGATCCCGGCCAGCCCCTTCGGCGCGAAGCCGCCGTTGCCGATGAAGTTGGACAACCCCGGCGACGGCGCGTGCGGCAGCCAGCCGGCCAGCAGCGCGATGCCGATCAGGATGAAGCCGACGATCGCCACGACCTTGAGGATCGCGAACCAGAACTCGAATTCGCCGAAGTTGCGCACACCCAGCAGGTTGATCGCGGTGAACAGCGCCATGAAGGCCAGCGCCGCCGCCGGCACCGGCAGCCCTGGCCACACCGTCGCCAGCAGCCCGGCCGCGCCCATGGCCTCGGCCGCGATCACGATCACCAGTTGCAGCCACCACAGCCAGCCCACGGTCGCCCCGGCGGTCGCGCCCAGCGCGTCGGCGGCGTAGACCGAGAACGCACCGCTGGTCGGCTTGGCCGCCGCCATCTCGCCGAGCGCGTTCATCACGATGATCACCAGCGCGCCGGCCACCAGGTAGGACACCAGCACCGCCGGCCCGGCCGCCCGCACGCCGACGCCGGAGCCGAGGAACAGCCCGGCGCCGATCGCGCTGCCCAGGCCCATCATGATCAACTGGCGCGGCTTGAGCGCATGGCCCAGCGGCGCCGGAGAGGAGGCATCGGTGAGGGGAGGAAGAGGAATCGGCATCGTGGGCAGGGACCGGGCGGAAAGCGCACAAGATACCCGTTCAGGCCGACAACCGCCCTGCCAGGTCACCCAGGCGCAGTCGCGATGGTTGGAGCGGGCCGGGCGCGCCTCCGATCATGTAGCCGCCTGCGCGCAGCGCACCAGGCGCCGTTCGGCATCGGCATCGGCATCGTCGCCACGCCTCCCGTCCCGCGCCTCTCGGCGGACCAGGCGATCACCGGGGAGCGGACTATTGCCACGCGGGAGCAACCTGTCGGAAAGTGGGGCGCAGGCCGGGCTGCTCAGCGCCGCTTCTCCCGGCCTGGACGTTCACAGTCCGACGATCCCGCCGATGTCACCCTGCTTCCGCAACCGCACGAGGTATCGATGACGACACTGCGCAGTACCAAGGCCGTTCCGCCGACCCAGGTCTATTCCAAGCCGCGCGAGGACAAGCGCGCGGTCCACGAGGAAATCCAGAACCAGCTCGACGCGTTCCAGCGCTCGGGCGGCCGGATCGAGAAGCTCGGGAACACGCCGCTGCGCAAGTCCGCCTGACCATCGGCCGCCGGCCGCGACCAGCGCAGCCATCGCCGGCATCCCGGTGCCGGCGATGCTGGCGACCCACGGTTCAGCCGACGATGTCGAGCCGGTTGTTGCCGCGGTCGGCGTCCGGCAGCTTGGCGCCGGGATCGAGCGTGATGTGCACGATCTTCTGCGTGGTCGGCACGCGCACCGTCGGCGCGGTCTGCTGGAACCACGCCTCCACCGGCACGCGCCGATCGACGTGCGTGCCGTCGGCCAGGTCGATGCGCAGCGTCGCCGGCATCACCAGCTTCTGCCGGCTGGCCAGCGTGACCAGCACGCCCTTGGCCGGGTCGTGCCCGACGTATTCGGCCGAGGCCACGCCCAGGTCCAGCTGCCAGTTGTTGAAGTACCAGCCGCGCCACCACCACGACAGATCCTCGCCCGATTCGCTCTGCATCAGCCGGAAGAAATCCGACGGGGTCGGATGCTTGTACGCCCAGGTGGCAATGTACTTGCGGAACGCCGGATCGAAGCGCGCCGGCCCGAGAATCTGCTCGCGCAGCAGCACCAGCCCCAGCGCGCCCTTGAAGTAGGTCAGTGGGTGCCGGTACTTCTCGCTGGTGGCATCGGCGATGTCCATCAGCGTCGACGCCCCCGGATCGGCCAGCAGCGGCAGGATCTCCTCGACCGGGTTGCCGCCCTTCGGCGCGTATTCCGGGTCGCGCTTGGGCGCGTACTCGCCGCGATTGAACGCATCGGAGGCATAGACGTCGATGAAGGTGTTGAAGCCCTCGTCCATGAACGCATGGCGGCGCTCGTTGGAGCCGACGATCATCGGGAACCAGCCATGGCCGAGTTCGTGGGCGGTGATCCAGAACAGGTCCTTGCCGGTGTCCTCGTAGCCGTCGAAGACGATGCCCGGGTACTCCATGCCCGCGCCGTGGCCGCCGAGGTTGACCGCCGCCGGCCACGGGTACGGGTACCACTGCGAGAAATGCTCGATCGCGCCCTTCACGTATTCGGTGGAACGCTGCCAGTTGCCGGCGCCCTCGACCGGGTAGACCGACATCGCCAGCGACGACTTGCCGCCGGGCAGGTCGATGCGCGCCGCGTCCCAGACGAACGCCGGCGAGGCAGCGAAGGCGACGTCGCGGGTGTGGTCCATGTGGAAGCGCCAGGTCTGGGTGCCGGCACGGGTCGGCCGGCTGGCCGGATCGGTCACCTCCTCGGGGGTGCGGATCATCACCGTGGATTCGCTGGCCCTGGCCTGCGCCAGCCGCTGCTGCTGGGTCCTGGTCAGCACCTGCTGCGGGTTGAGCAGCTCACCGGAACCGGCAACCAGCCAGTCCCACGGCACGGTGACGGCGTAGTCGAAGCTGCCGTACTCCAGGTAGAACTCCGAGCCCAGGTAGGGCTGCGTATCCCAGCCGCGCAGGTCGTCGTAGACCGCCATGCGCGGGTACCACTGCGCGATCTCGAAGATCTCGCCGTTGCGGGTCGGCGTCACCGCGGTGCGCCCGCCCCAGGTGCCGGGCACGGTGTAGGCGTAGGCGATGTGCAGCTTCAGCGCCTTGCCATGGCCGGCCAGCGGCTGCGGCAACTCGACCCGCATCCGCGTGTCCTCGACCAGGAACGTCGCCGGCGCGCGCTTGCCGGCCAGCTCGACCTCGACGCTGGCGATGTGGAAGCCGTCGGTGGCATCGCCGGCCGGCTGCGGACGGTCCGCGCGCGCCGCGCGCACGTCGTGGGCGCGCGCGTCGGCACGGTAGATGTTCTGGTCCAGTTGCAGCCACAGCACGTCGAGCGCATCCGGGCTGTGGTTGGTATAGGTGATCGTCTCCTGGCCGATCAGGGTGCGCGCGGCCGGGTCGATCGTCGCATGCAGGTCGTAGTCGGCGCGGTTCTGCCAGAACATCGGCCCGGGCAGGCCGCCACCGCCGCGATAGGCGTTCGGCGGGTCGGGCAGTTGCAGCGGGGCGAACAGCGCGAGCGGGTCGAAGCCGCCGGCAGCGGGAGCCGGCACATCGGCGGCCGGCGATGCCACGGGAAGGAACGACAGGGCCGCGACGGCCAGGCGGCCGGACAGCGAACGGATCATGGGGCACCGCACGATCGGGAGAGGTCCACGATCTTAGCCAGCGCGCTCCCGCCCCGGCCCTGCCATTGGTACTGAAACGCAGCCTGCGGACTCACCCAAGCAGGTCCACCGACAAGCCATGCGCAGCACGCGCCAGGCGGCTGTCCCCCGTCCACAAGGCATCGCATCGATGGTGCTGGGCGACGGCCAGATGCAGTGCATCCGGTGTCCTGAGCGCGAAGCGGGCACGAAGTTGCGCGGCCGCCTGGTACACCTCGACCGGCATGTCCAGCAGCACGAACTGCCGCAGGCCTTCCTCGTAGTAGCGTTGCAGCACCAGGTTGCCATCGCGCATCGGGGCCACCAGGCACTCCAGATGCACCAGCGGCGAGATCGCGAAGCGATCCTGCGACTCCGATTCCAGCGCCCGCAGCACCCGCTCGCCATGGACCGGGTGCTGTTCGAAGGCGTAGATCACCAGGCAGGTATCCAGGTAGATCAATCCCACGCCGCCGATTCCTCCGCCAGCGCCTGCGCGATGGCCTCGGCCGATCGGCGGGCATGCGTCGGCAGGGGGTGACTGCGCAGCCAGGTCACGATGCCCTCCGACCGCGCGCCCTCATCGTCTGCTGGCGGCGCCACCGGCACCAGCCTGGCCACCGGCCGGCCACGCTTGGCGATCACCACTTCGCCCCCCGCCTGCACCGCATTGAGCAGCTCGGACAACCGCGTCTTGGCATCCAGGATGTTGATCGGAGGGGCAGGCATCAGGACGCTCCATCGGAGGCCTGAGCCTATGTCTCCTGACCAACATGGTCAAGTTGATGCAATAAACCTGGTCAGAAAGGAGAGAGCAGTCGCGGGGAAGCCCCGGGCGCAAGCCGCGGCCTCAGCCCAGCAGCGTCTCCAGCACCGCCATCCGCACCGCCACGCCGTTGGCGACCTGGCGCAGCACGCACGACTGCGGGCCGTCGGCGACCTCGTCGGTGATCTCCACGCCACGATTGATCGGGCCCGGGTGCAGCACGGCCGCCTCGGGCGCGGCACGGCGCAGGCGCGCGGCGGTCAGGCCGTACTGCACGTGGTACTGCTCCAGCGACGGTACCAGGCCCTCCTCCATGCGCTCGCGTTGCAGGCGCAGCATCATCAGCGCGTCGGCGCCCTCGAGCATCGCGTCGAAGTCCTCGCCGACCACGCAGCCGGCCAGCGTGTCGTCGTCCGGCAGCAGCGACCTCGGACCGCACACCCGGATCTCGCCGGCACCCAGCGTGCGCAGCGCATGCAGATCCGAGCGGGCCACGCGCGAGTGCTTGACGTCGCCGACGATCACCAGCTTCAGCTTCGAGAAATCCGCGCCCTTGGCCTGGCGCAGCGTCAGCATGTCGAGCAGACCCTGGGTCGGATGCGCGCTGCGACCGTCGCCGGCGTTGATCAGCGCGGTGCCCTCGCCGGCCGCCGCGGCCAGGCGCTCGACCGTACCGTCCTCGGGATGGCGCACCACGAAACCGCGCACGCCCATCGCCTCCAGGTTGCGCATCGTGTCGCGATCGGTCTCGCCCTTGCGGGTGGACGAGGCCGAGGCATCGAAGCTCAATACATCCGCGCCGAGGCGCTGCGCGGCCAGCTGGAACGAACTGCGGGTACGGGTGGACGGCTCGAAGAACAGCGTGCACACCGCAGTGCCGGCGAGCACGTTGCGCTTGCCGACCCGGCCCACCGCGGCGTCGCGGATCTGGCCGGCCCGGTCGAGCAATTGCAGCAGGGTCGTGCGCGGCAAGCCTTCCAGGGTCAACAGGTGGCGCAGGCGTCCGTCCGAATCGAGTTGCATGGGGATCATCGTGTGAGGTCGGGAATCTAGGGAAGGGGAAGGGCCTGCTCGGGCGCCGACAGCCAGCGCTCGACGATCACCGCGGCGGCCAGTGCGTCCAGGGCCTCGGCATCGCGGCGTCGCTTGCGGCCTTCGGCACGCGCATCGGCGAAGCGGCTCGCGGCCTCGACCGAGCTGGAGCGCTCGTCGACCAGCACCACCGGCAAGCGGTAGCGCTCGCGCAACTGGCGGCCGAAGGCATGCGCGCGCCGGCGCGCCGGCTGGTCCTCGCCATCGAGCGTGAGCGGGTCGCCGACCACCAGACCGGTGGGGCGCCATTCCTTGTGCAGGCGGTCGAGCACGGCCCAGTCGGGGGCGTTGCCACGCACCTCCAGCATCGCCAGTGCGCGCGCGCCCGCGCCAAGCGCGCTGCCGATCGCCACGCCGATGCGCTTGGAACCGACATCGAAGCCGAACACGGTGGCATCGGGGCGGATCTCAGGCATGTCCGCTGTAGTCCGTCATGCTGAACAGGTCCACCCCGATGCGTCCGGCCGCGGCCTGCCAGCGCTCGTCCAGCGGCAGGTCGAACAGCAGCTGCGGATCGGATGGCGCGGTCAGCCAGCTGTTCTCGGCGATCTCGAATTCCAGCTGCCCGGCGCCCCAGCCGGCGCAGCCGAGCGCGACCAAGGCGTTACGCGGGCCGCGACCGGCCGCCATCGCCTCGAGGATGTCGCGCGAGGTGGTCAGATACAGCCCCTCGCCCACTTCCAGGCTGGAGTCCCAGTCGCGCGCGTCGTCGTGGATCACGAACCCCCGCTCGGGATGTACCGGTCCGCCGGCCAGCACCTTCTGCTCGCGCAATGCCGCATCCTCGGTGCCGATGCCCATCTGCGCGAGCACCTCGCCGAGGGTGTATTCGGAAGCACGGTTCACCACCACGCCCATCGCGCCGTTGTCGTCGTGCTGGCAGATCAGCGCCACGCTGCGCGCGAAATTCGGGTCGAACAGCGCCGGCAGCGCGATCAGCAACTGGTGGGTCAGGTGAGTGGGAGCCTCGAACATGCGGGCTATTCTACGGGGCCGCCGCGGACTGCGGGCACGGCACAGGCCCGTAGCGCGCCGCCCGCTACAATGTCCGCATGAGCGGCTACTGCGCGATCGCCCCGGGCCATCCGGTCCATGGCCCCTACCACGAGCACGAATATGGCTTCCCGCAGCGCGAGGAGGCGGACCTGTTCGAGCGGCTGCTGCTGGAGATCAACCAGGCCGGACTGAGCTGGGAGACGATCCTGCGCAAGCGCGCCGGCTTCCGCGCCGCCTATGCCGGCTTCGATGTCGATACGGTGGCGGCGTTCGGCGAGGCCGACGTCGCCCGCCTGCTCGCCGAGCCGGGGATCATCCGCAACCGGCTGAAGGTACAGGCGGCGATCCACAACGCCCAGGTGGTGCAGCGGCTGCGTGCCACGCACGGCGGCTTCGCGGCCTGGCTGGACGCGCACCACCCGCTTCCCAAGGCCGAGTGGGTCAAGCTGTTCAAGCGCACGTTCCGCTTCACCGGCGGCGAGATCACCGGCGAGTTCCTGATGAGCCTGGGCTACCTGCCCGGCGCGCATGCCGAAGCCTGTCCGGTGTACGCCCGCATCGCGGCACTGGTGCCGCCCTGGATGCGAAAGCCCCTGTAGGAGCGACTCCGGGCACTCTTGGGGTGTCAGTCGCGACAGGGCCTGCCCCGCGCGCCCATCGCCATCGACCATTCCGGACGGATCGGCTCGAAAGCCCCATCGCGACTGAAGTCGCTCCTACAAAAGCATCGGACCGCCTCACACGCCCATGTAACGGTGCGGACGGTGGTTGAACATCAGCACCAGACTCAGCATCAGCGCCCCGAGCGCCGAGTACAGCACCTTCTGCGGCGTCAGTACGAACAGCGCCACACACATCAGCACCGCGTCGAAACCCATCTGCACCTTGCCGGCGCTCCAGCCGCGTTCGCGCTGCAGGTACACCGCCAGGATGCCCACACCCCCCAGGCTGGCGCGATGACGGATGAAGAACAGGATGCCCAGTCCGACCAGTGCGCCACCGACCAGCGCCGAGTACAGCGGCGCCATGTGCGAGTAGCCGGCCCAGCGTGGCATCAGGTCGGTCAGCAACCCACAGGCGCCCACCGCGGCAAAGGTCTTGAGGGTGAACTCCCAGCCCATGCGCCGCACCGACAGCCAGTAGAACGGCAGGTTCACCAGCACGAACATCAGACCGAAATTCCAGCCCAGCGCGTAGTGCAGCAGGAACGCCACCCCGGCCATGCCACCGATCATGATCCCGCCCTTAGCGAACACCGCCAACCCGAGCGAGGCCACCAGCGTCGCCAGCAACATGCCCTGCACGTCCTCGACCACGGAGTGATGGAACGCGCGATCGTCGGCGGACGTACCGACCGAATCGGGCGGCGGCGTCAACGGGCCGGCGGTGACGACGGCGCCGTCTCCAGGGAGGGGCTCCTGCTCCGGTCGCAGATCGAAATCGGGAAGGCTCACGGCAGCAACCACGGTGGGGGAACACCGTATTAGACACCAGCAAGGCTGGTGGTTGCATCCGAAATCAACGCAGCCGTCCCGGAGCCGGAGCCGGAGCCGGAGCCAGCCTATCGTGCCTCGGCGATCTCCACCCCGTCCAGCCCCTGCGCCAGGGTCCTGGCGTCACCGCCCTGGGACAGCTTGATGCGCAGGCGCACCTCGTTCTGCGAGTCGGCGTAGCGCAGCGCGTCCTCGTAGCTGATCTCGCCGGCCTGGTACAGCTCGAACAGGCTCTGGTCGAAGGTTTTCATGCCCAGGTTGGTGGATTCCTTCATCACTTCCTTGAGCTTGTGGACCTCGCCGTCGCGGATGTAGTCCTGCACCAGCGGGGTGCCCAGCAGGATCTCCAGCGCCACCCGGCGGCCCTTGCCGTCCGGGGTCGGTATCAGCTGCTGCGCGACCACGCCCTTGAGGTTGAGTGAGAGGTCCATCAGCAATTGCTGGCGGCGGTCCTCCGGGAAGAAGTTGATGATGCGGTCCATCGCCTGGTTGGCGTTGTTCGCGTGCAGCGTGCACAGCACCAGATGCCCGGTCTCGGCGAAGGCGATGGCGTGGTCCATGCCCTCGCGGGTGCGCACCTCGCCGATCATGATCACGTCCGGCGCCTGGCGTAGGGTGTTCTTCAGCGCGCTTTCCCAGCTGTCGGTGTCGATGCCGACCTCGCGCTGGGTGACGATGCAGCCCTCATGCTTGTGCACGAATTCGATCGGGTCCTCGATGGTGATGATGTGGCCGGTCGAGTTCTGGTTGCGGTAGCCGATCATCGCCGCCAGCGAGGTCGACTTGCCGGTGCCGGTGGCGCCGACGAAGAAGATGATGCCGCGCTTGGCCATCGCCAGCGTCTTGATCACCGGTGGCAGGTTCAGCTCGTCCACGCTCGGGATGCGCGTCTCGATCCGGCGCAGCACCATGCCGACCTGCCCGCGCTGGTAGAAGCACGACACGCGGAAGCGGCCAACGCCGGACATGCCGATCGCGAAGTTGCACTCGTGGGTGCGTTCGAACTCCTCGCGCTGTGCCGGCGTCATCACGCTCAACACCAGCTCACGACTTTGCTGCGCGGTCAGCGGGGTCTGCATGATCGGGCCGAGCTTGCCGTGCAGCTTGATCGACGGCGGCATGCCGGCGGTGATGAACAGGTCCGACGCCTTCTGGTGCGCCATCAGCTTGAGGAACGAGGTGAAGTCGATGGTGCTCATGATGCAACTCCGGGACCGGGAAACCGGGGCCCGGGATCCGCGTCGACAGCGGCCGACTCCGTTCTCGAATTCCTGCCCGGCATCGATCCGCTAATGTGGAAAACTTGGGAACCGCGCTGTGTTTTCCCGGGTCCCTGGTCCGGGTCCCCGGTCCCGCACCATCATTCGAACAATCGCTTGTCCTTGGCATACTCGCGCGCCTGGTTGCGGGTGACCACGCTGCGCTTGACCAGGTCCTGCAGGTGCTGGTCCAGGGTCTGCATGCCGTACTGCTGGCCGGTCTGGATCGACGAGTACATCTGCGCGACCTTGTCCTCGCGGATCAGGTTGCGGATCGCCGGGGTGCCGACCATGATTTCCCAGGCCGCGGCGCGGCCGCCGCCGACCTTCTTCAGCAGCACCTGCGAGATCACCGCTCGCAGCGACTCGGACAGCATCGAGCGCACCATCGGCTTCTCGCCAGCCGGGAACACGTCGATGATGCGGTCGATGGTCTTGGCCGCCGAGCTGGTGTGCAGCGTGCCGAACACCAGGTGGCCGGTCTCCGCTGCGGTCAGCGCCAGCCGGATCGTCTCCAGATCGCGCAATTCGCCGACCAGGATGACGTCCGGATCCTCGCGCAGCGCCGAACGCAGCGCCTCGTTGAAGCCGTGGGTGTCGCGGTGCACCTCGCGCTGGTTGATCAGGCACTTCTGCGAGGTATGCACGAACTCGATCGGGTCCTCGACGGTGAGGATGTGGCCATACTCGTTCTTGTTGATGAAGTCGATCATCGCCGCCAGCGTGGTCGACTTGCCCGAGCCGGTCGGCCCGGTCGCCAGGATCAGGCCCTGCGGCTGCTCGATCAGCTGGCGGAAGATCGGCGGGCAACCCAGGTCCTCCAGGGTCAGCACCTCGGAAGGAATGCTGCGAAACACCGCCCCGGCACCACGGTTCTGGTTGAACGCGTTGACGCGGAAGCGCGCCAACGACGGGATCTCGAACGAGAAATCGACCTCGAGGAACTCTTCGTAGTCGCGGCGCTGCTTGTCCGACATGATGTCGTAGACCAGCGCGTGAACCTGTTTGTGGTCGAGCGCGGGAACGTTGATGCGGCGCACGTCGCCGTCGACGCGGATCATCGGCGGTAGGCCGGCGGACAGGTGCAGGTCCGAGGCCTTGTTCTTGACCGAAAACGCCAACAGTTCAGCGATATCCATACGCTGCTTTTCCCCTGGACTGCGACTGGAAGGATTTTTCCCCGGCCGGCAGTATAGCGTTCCCGTTCCCCGCAGGAAGGCGCCCGACGTGCCGGTTTCAGTGCTGCAACAGATTCGATCGGACATGGAAGCCGCGGCCCGCGCTTCGGGCCGGCCGGCGGCCGCGCTGCTGGCGGTCTCCAAGACCCAGCCGGTCGCCGCCGTGGCCACACTCGCCGCCCAGGGCCAGCGCGCGTTCGGCGAGAACTACGTACAGGAAGCGGCAAGCAAGATCGCCGAACTGCAGCCGCTCGGGCTGGAATGGCACCTGATCGGCCACCTGCAATCCAACAAGGCCGAACAGGCCGCGCAGCTGTTCGACTGGGTGCAGACCGTCGACCGCGCCAAGCTGGTCGCCGCGCTGGCCAAGCACCGCGCGGCGGATCGCGCGGCGCTGAACGTGCTGATCCAGGTGAACATCGACGACGAGGCCAGCAAGCATGGCTGCACGCCCGAAGAAGTCCCCGCCCTCGCCGCCGCGATCGCCGCCGAGCCACGGCTGGTGCTGCGCGGGCTGATGGCGATCCCAGCGCCGCATCCGCAGATCGAGCGCCGCCGCACAGCGTTCCGGCAGATGCGCGCGCTGTTCGACGCGCTGGCCGCGCAGCACCCACAAGCCGACACGCTGTCGATGGGCATGAGCGGCGACTTCGCCGAGGCCATCGCCGAAGGCGCGACGATGGTGCGCGTCGGCACTGCGCTGTTCGGCGCGCGTGCGCGCCGGGATTAGGGATTCGCGCCGGGGAATGAGCAGCCCCGCGACAGCGGAGACCCACACCGCAAAGACTAACGTCCCCGAACTACATCGAGACGATCAAAGAGAAACGCAGACCATGCAAAGTTCCGAATCCCAGATCACCCACCCCGACTTTCCAGCGCCGGATGGCGGGCCATCCCTGGCCTTCATCGGCGGCGGCAACATGGCGCGCAGCCTGATCGCCGGGCTGGTACGGCGCGGCATCGCCGGCACCCGCATCCGCGTCGCCGATCCGGGCGAGGTCACGCGCCAGGCGCTGGTCGCCGACTTCGGCGTGCAGGCCTTCGCCGAGGCCGCCGAGGCCGTCGATGGCGCCGACACCTGGGTGCTGGCGGTCAAGCCACAGGTGATCCGCGGCGTCTGCGAATCCTTGGCGGCGCGCGCGCAGGCCTCCGACCCGCTGGTGATCTCGATTGCCGCCGGCATCACCGGGGCGCAGCTGGAGCGTTGGCTGGGCGGCGACCGCGCGGTGGTCCGCGCGATGCCGAACACCCCGGCACTGCTCGGCGCCGGGGTCACCGGCCTGCACGCCAGCGCGCGGGTCGGCCAGGCCCAGCGCGAGCAGGCCGAGCGTCTGCTCGGCAGCGCCGGCGCGACCGTATGGGTCGAGGACACGGCGCTGATCGACGCGGTGACGGCGGTGTCCGGCAGCGGGCCGGCCTACGTGTTCCTGCTGGCCGAGGCGATGGAAGCGGCGGCATTGCAGCAGGGCCTGCCGGCACAGGCCGCGCGCACGCTGGTGCTGCAGACCGTCCTCGGCGCCGCGCGCATGCTCACCGAGGCCGGCGAGACCCCGGCCGAACTGCGCCGCCGCGTGACCTCGCCCAACGGCACCACCCAGGCCGCGATCGAAACCTTCCAGGCCGGCGGCTTCGAGGCACTGACCGCACAGGCGATCGACGCGGCCGCGCAGCGCGCACGCGAACTGTCGGCGGCGAACGATTGAGCAATAACAACGCGTTCTCGTAGGAGCGACTTCAGTCGGGCAGCGGGATCGCGTTGACCAGCGGCGCGCCCCGCTCGAACGCGCTGACGTTGTCCAGGGTCGTCGCCATGATCTGCCCGATCGCCTCCCGGGTGAAGAACGCCTGGTGGCCGGTCACGATCACGTTCGGGAACGACACCAGCCGCTGGATCACGTCGTCGGTGATCACCGTCGCGGACAGGTCCTGGAAGAACAGATCGGCCTCCTGCTCGTAGACATCGATCGCCAGCCCGCCCAACCGTCCGGATTTCAACGCCACGATCACCGCCTCGGTGTCCACCAGGCCGCCACGGCTGGTGTTGACCAGCAACGTGCCCGGCCCGACCTGTTCCAGCGCCGCGGCGTCGATGATGTGGTGGGTCTGCGGCGTCAGCGGGCAGTGCAGCGAGATCACGTCGCTGGCCGCGAGCAGCTCGGACAACCCGACGTACGCGCCGATGCCGTCGAAGGCCGGGGTCGGGTAAGGATCGCAGGCCAGCACGCGGCAACCGAAGCCGCGCATGATCCCGGCGAAGATCCGCCCGATCTTGCCGGTGCCGACCACCCCGACGGTGCGGTCGTGCAGGTCGAAGCCCATCAGCCCGTCGAGCTCGAAGTTGCCGTCGCGGGTGCGCTGGCTGGCACGGGCGATGCGGCGGTTCACCGCCAGCAGCAGGCCCACCGTGAACTCGGCCACCGAATACGGCGAGTAGTCGGTGACCCGCGCGGTGGCAATGCCGAGCCGCTGGGCGGCGAGCGCATCGACGTGGTTGAAGCCGGTCGAGCGGGTCGCGACCAGGCCGATGCCGAACGCCTTGAGCGCCTCCAGCACCGCGGCGTCGACGCTGTCGTTGACGAACACGCAGACCGCGCCGCAGCCTGCCGCCAGCGGCGCGGTCTCCACGGTCAGCGCGTCCTGCACGAACAGCAGCTCGTGGCCGTGCCCGGCGTTGGCGCGCTCCAGCATCAGCTTGTCGTAGCGGCGGGCGCTGTAGACGGCGATTTTCATGGTCGGTATTCCTGGTCGTCGTTCCGGCAGACCGGCCCGGACCCACGGCGCCCCGGCGGTCGGCCGATATGCCCTGGCTCAGGGATACAGCATTCGCTTGGACCAGTCGCCGGCGGCATCGCGGTCGTAACGCCAGCGCTCGTGCAGGCGGAATGCGGCGCCGTACCAGAACTCGAAGCGGCCCGGAACGATCCGGAAGCCGCTCCAGCCTTCCGGCCGCGGCACGTCGCGGCCCTCGAAGCTGGCTTCGACCTTCGCCAGGCGCTGCTCGAACTCCTCGCGTGAGGCCAGCGTCTGCGACTGCGTCGACGCCCACGCGCCGAGCTGGCTCATGCGCGGGCGCGAGGCGAAATACGCGTCGGCCTCGGCCGCGGTGACCCGCTGCGCCTCGCCCTCGATCCGCACCTGCACCCCGGCCTCGCGCAGGCCGCGCCACAGGAACAGCAGGGCGACCTGCGGGTTGAGCTGGATCTCGCGCCCCTTGGGGCTGTCAAGATGCGTGTAAAACACGAAGCCGCGCTCGTCGAAGCCCTTGAGCAGCACGGTGCGCGCGCTCGGCCGTCCTTCCAGGCTGGCGGTGGCCACGGTCATCGCGCTGGGCTCGGGTTCGCCGGCGCGCCGGGCCTCCTCGAACAGCTGGGCGAAGGTGGAAACGGCTTCGGCAAGGAGATCGGTCATGGTCACGGGCAGCTGCGGGTTGGCGCTATTGTGGACGCATGGCCTCCGACGCGCATATGACCGGGATCAAGGGCTTCGCACCGCGCTGGGTGGCCGGTGCGCTCGACGACGCGCGGGCGCATCGTCCGCGCGAGCGCCCGGCGGTGCTCGCGGTGAGCGGTCTGCAGGGCAGCGGCAAGTCGACCTTCGCCGCGCAGGTGGTGGCACTGGCCGGCGCTCGCGGCCTGCACGCCGCCACGCTGTCGATCGACGACGTCTACCTGACCCGCGCCGAGCGCCGGCACCTGGCCCGCGAGGTGCATCCGCTGCTGGCCACGCGCGGCCCGGCCGGCACCCACGACCTGGCGCTGGCCCATGCCACGCTGGATGCGATCGCCGCCGGCCGGCCGCTGCGGCTGCCGCGCTTCGACAAGCTCGCCGACGACCGGCTGCCGGAAAGCCGCTGGCCGCGGCTGGAACGTCCACTGGACCTGCTGGTGATCGAAGGCTGGCTGCTGGGCACCCCGGCCGAGGCCGCCGCCGCGCTGGCCGCACCGCTCAATGCGCTGGAGCGCGACGAGGATCGCGACGGCCGCTGGCGCCACTACTGCAACCAGGCGCTGCAGCGCGACTATCCGGCGCTGTGGTCGCGCTTGGACCGGTTGTGGCTGCTGCAAGCGCCGGATTTCGCGATCGTGCCGGCCTGGCGCTGGCAGCAGGAGCAGGCGCTGCAGGCCGCCGAGCCCGGACGCACCGGCATGAGCCGCGCCGAGGTCGAGCGCTTCGTCCAGTTCTACGAGCGCACCAGCCGCCAGGCGCTGCGCACGCTGCCGGCGATCGCCGACCGCTGCCTGCCGCTCGACCGCGCGCGCCGCACGCCGCCGGCGTAGAACCCGGACCATGGAGCGAAGCTTGCTCCCCGTGGCTGCCCCGGCAAAGCCCCCAGCGGAGCAAGCTCCGCTCTACGCCGCAGGACGGCCCTGTGGCGACGCGCCCATGCGAGCCGGCCGCAGCAATGGTTTCATCGGTCAGCAAACGACGAAGCCAGTGCCCCCCAGTGCTAGCATGAGCGGCGATGAATCCCGCTCCGAATCTCGTGATGGTCGGCCCCATGGGTGCAGGCAAAAGCTGCATCGGCCGACGCCTGGCCGAACGCTTCAGCCTGCAGTTCGTCGATGTCGACCACGCCATCGTCGAGCATGCCGGCGCAAGCATCCCATCGATCTTCCAGCATGCCGGCGAGGCGGGTTTCCGCGAGCATGAACGTACCGTGCTCGGCCAGGTATTGGCCGGCAGTGGCCAGTTGGTCTCCACCGGTGGCGGGGCGATCCTGGATGTCGACAATCGCAGGCTGATCCGCGAACGCGGCTTCGTGGTCTACCTCAGCGTCGGCGTGCAGACCCAGCTGGAACGGCTGGCGCGCGACCGTGGCCGCCCGCTGTTGCAACGCGATGACCGCGAGCAGGTACTCGACGAACTGGCACGGCTGCGCACGCCCCTGTACCGCGAGGTCGCCGACCTGGTCCTGGACACCGACCGGCTTTCCCCCGGCGAGGCGACCGCGCAGCTGGTGCTGCGACTGGCCGCGCGCTGGCAAGCCCAGGACGCGCCATGCGCCTCGGGATGAACGCAAAACCACCCAGAGCGAACCGAGGCGAGACACCCCGCCGTCCGGGCGGGCCGCGCCGCCCAGCATCGGCACGGCTTCCCTCAGCCTCAGCCAGCCGCAGCGCGGCGTGCCCGGGCCGCCGGCCACGCGCCGGCGACCGCCGATGCATTTCTTTCCGAAGTACACGACAGATTCCAGGTATCGCTGCATGAGTCCTTCCGCTGCACCCCGCACCGTCGCCGTCGGCGGCGCGCACCCCTACACCATCGCGATCGGCCCGGGCTTGCTGGACGATGGCGAGCGCCTGGCCGCGCATGTGCGCGGCCGCCATGTGCTGCTGCTCAGCGACTCGGTGGTGGCGCCGCTGTACGCCCGGCGCGTGCGCGAGGCACTGCTGCGGGCGCGCGACGACCTGCTGGTCGGCGAGCTGGTGATCACCGCTGGCGAGGCGTCCAAGACCCTGGATACGTTCGGTACGGCGATCGCCGCGCTGGCCGAGCTCGGCGCCACCCGCGACGCCTGCGTGTTCGCGCTCGGCGGCGGGGTGGTCGGCGACCTGGCCGGCTTCGCCGCGGCCTGCTGGATGCGCGGCGTGGACTGCGTGCAGCTGCCGACCACGCTGCTGGCGATGGTCGACTCCTCGGTCGGCGGCAAGACCGCGGTGGACATCCCGCAGGGCAAGAACCTGGTCGGCGCGTTCCACCCGCCGCGCGCGGTGATCGCCGACACCTCGGCGCTGCGCACCCTGCCCGCGCGCGAGCTGCGCGCCGGACTGGCCGAGGTGATCAAGTACGGCGGCATCCGCGATCCACTGTTCTTCGAATGGCTGCATGCCGAACGCGTGGCCCTGCTGGCCGGCGACCACGCCGCGCTGGCGCAGGCGATCGCGCGCAGCTGCGAGCACAAGGCCGAGATCGTCGAGCGCGACCCGCTGGAGAAGGGCGAACGTGCCTTGCTCAACCTCGGCCACACCTTCGGCCATGCGATCGAGACCGAGCAGGGCTACGCCAGCCCCGGCAGCGACAACCTGGTGCACGGCGAGGCGATCGCGATCGGCATGGTGCTGGCGGCGCGGCTGTCGGCGGCGCTGGGGCTGGCCGGCGACGCCGACACCGAGGCGTTGCGCACGCTGCTGGACAGCTACGGCCTGCCGACCGCCCTGCCGGCCGGGCTCGCGCCGGAGCGCCTGCTCGCGCGGATGCGGCTGGACAAGAAGAACCTCGCCGGCCGCCTGCGGCTGGTGCTATGGCGCGGCATCGGCAAGGCCGAGGTGGTGCCGGACGTGGACGAAGCCGCGGTGCTGGACGTGCTGCGCGCGGGATGACCTGCACGCGGGAGCCGCGTCGATCCCGATAGGCTTTCTCGATAAAGCCCATCGGGACTGGCGTTCCTCCCATCAAATCCTCCGGACACCGGCAGCGGCTACAATTCGCGCCATGCGCGTATTCCTGCAACACCCCCCGGTCGGCGAGGACTCGCCCCGCTACGTCCAGCTGAGCCTGCAACCCGACCTATTCGGCGGCTGGGAGCTGCTGCGCGAGAGCGGCCAGATCGGCGCGCGCGCGCAACTGCGACGCGAACTGTTCCTGAGCCAGGACGACGCCCACCACGCCTTCGAGAAAGCCCGCGACGCCCAGCTCAAGCGCGGCTTCCAGATCATGTCCACGCGCGGCAGCGATGCGCCGTACTGAGGAATACCCGATGCTGAAGAACGACCGCCTGCTGCGCGCGCTGCGCCGGCAACCCGTGGACTGCACCCCCGTCTGGCTGATGCGCCAAGCCGGCCGCTACCTGCCGGAATACCGCGCCACCCGCGCCCGCGCCGGCAGCTTCCTGGCCATGGCCAAGAATCCCGAGGTCGCCTGCGAGATCACCCTGCAGCCGCTGCGGCGCTTCCCGCTGGACGCGGCGATCCTGTTCTCCGACATTCTCACCGTGCCCGACGCGATGGGGCTTGAGTTGTACTTCGTCGAGGGCGAAGGCCCGAAGTTCCGCCACCCGGTCCGCGATGCCGAAGCGATCGCGAAGCTGGCGGTGCCGGACATGCAGACCGAGCTGGGCTACGTGATGGATGCGGTCAGGCTGATCCGCCGCGAGCTGGACGGCAGCGTGCCGCTGATCGGCTTCTCCGGCAGCCCGTGGACGCTGGCCTGCTACATGGTCGAGGGCGGCGGCAGCAAGGACTACGCGCGGATCAAGGCGATGGCGCTCAACGCGCCCGAGCTGCTGCACCGGCTGCTGGCGGTGGTCACCGACGCGGTGGTCGCCTACCTCGGCGCGCAGCGCGCGGCCGGCGCGCAGGCGCTGCAGGTGTTCGACACCTGGGGCGGCGTGCTGAGCCCGGCGATGTACCGCGAGTTCTCGCTGCCCTACCTGGCCCGCATCGCACGCGAGCTGGAGCGCGGCGAGGGCGAGGCGCGCGCGCCGCTGATCCTGTTCGGCAAGGGCACCGGTACCTACGTGGAGGAACTGGCCGCCACCGGCGCCGACGCGGTCGGCGTGGACTGGACGATCGACATCGGCGAGGCCGCGCGCCGCACCGGCGGCAAGGTCGCGCTGCAGGGCAACCTGGACCCGGCGGTGCTGTACGGCGCGCCCGCGGCGATCCGCCGCGAGGCCGGCCGGGTGCTCGACAGCTACGCGGCCGGCAACGGCGGCTCGCGCGAGGGCCATGTGTTCAACCTCGGCCACGGCATGTCGCCGGACATGGACCCGGAACATGCCGCGGCGCTGGTCGAGGCGGTGCATCAGCTCAGCCAGCGCTGAGCGGCACAGACCCGTGGGAGGGACTTCAGTCCCGACGCTTTGCCGGCAGAGCCTCGTCGGGACTGAAGTCCCTCCCACCGAACAGCCCGGCGCAGCGACATCGCCGCGCGCGGTGGCGCGGACTGAAGTCCCTCCCGCGATCGAGCCCCCATTGCGCAGTCTCGTCACCACGCACGCGCCGGCCTGGCGGATAATCGCGGCCTCCTCCGCAGCGCGTCCGCTCCCGCATGAGCCAATCGCCACCGCTCCAGCCCGGCTACGCCGCGATCAAGCCGCTGCTGTGGCTGGTGTCGCTGGCGATCTTCATGCAGATGCTGGACGGCACCATCGTCAACACCGCGCTGCCGGCGATGGCGCGCAAGCTGGACGAGAGTCCGCTGCAGATGCAGTCGGTGGTGTTCTCCTACGCGCTGGCGGTGGCGATGTTCATCCCGGCCTCGGGCTGGATCGCCGACCGTTTCGGCACCCGCCGTATCTTCCTCGCGGCGATCGTCGTGTTCACGCTCGGCTCGCTGCTGTGCGCGCTGTCGCCGCGGCTGCCTTGGCTGGTGGCCGCGCGCGTGGTGCAGGGCATCGGCGGAGCGATGTTGCTGCCGGTCGGACGCCTGGCGGTGCTGCGCTCGGTCTCGCGCACGGACTTCCTGCGCGCGATGAGCTTCATCGCGATCCCGGCGCTGATCGGCCCGCTGGTCGGCCCGACCCTGGGTGGATGGCTGGTCGAGATCGCGTCCTGGCACTGGGTATTCCTGATCAATCTGCCGATCGGCGTGATCGGCTTCACCGCCGCGCTGAAGGTGATGCCCGACCATTACGGCGAGCGGCACCAGCGCTTCGACCTGCCGGGCTACCTGATGCTGGCGGCCGGCATGGTGGCGCTGTCGCTGGCGCTGGACGGCATCTCCGAGTTGGGCCTGCGCCATGCCTTCGTGATGCTGCTGGCGATCGGCGGACTGGCCGCATTGGTCGGCTACTGGCTGCACGCGGCCAGTTCGCCCGCGCCGCTGTTCCCGCTGGCGCTGTTCAAGATCGCCAGCTATCGCATCGGCATCCTCGGCAACCTGTTCTCGCGGATCGGCAGCGGCTCGATGCCGCTGCTGATCCCGCTGCTGCTGCAGGTCGGCCTCGACATGAGCCCGATGAACGCCGGGCTGATGATGGTGCCGGCGGCGCTGGCCGGCATGGCGTCCAAGCGCGCCGCGGTGAAGCTGGTCAACCGCTTCGGCTACCGCCGCGTGCTGATGCTCAACACGGTGCTGGTCGGGCTGATGATGGCCAGCTTCGTACTGGTCGTGCCGGGCCAGCACCTGGCCTGGCGGCTGTTGCAGCTGGCGCTGTTCGGCGCGGTCAATTCGCTGCAGTTCACCGTGATGAACACCGTGACCCTGCGCGACATGGATGCCGGTCTGGCCAGCCCCGGCAACAGCCTGCTGTCGATGGTGATGATGCTGGCGGCCGGCTTCGGCACCGCCGCGGCCGGCAGCCTGCTGGCGGCGTTCAGCAGCCACCTCGGGTCCACCGCCGACGCCACCGCCGCCCTGCACGCCACCTTCGTCTGCGTGGGGGCGATCACGCTGACCTCCACGCTGATCTTCTGGCAACTCGCCGATACCCGGCCGCATCCGCACGCGGTGGAAGAGGTCGCGGAGTGAACGCGGCGCGCGGATCGGCAGCACGTCCCCGCCCGCTCCCAGCTCGCCGGTGGCCAGGCCTGCACCACTGCCGCTTCATCTGCGGCACTGCCGTATTCGCCCGTTGAACAAGTACGTCGAGGCCTGACGCGCTAGTCAGCGGCCCGCGATCGCTGCTCCAAGGCCTCCGCGATCGTCCCGGCCAGCATCTCGCCGGTCAGCGGCTTGCGCAGGAAACCATCGAAACCCGCGTCCAGCGCCTCCGGCTCAGCCTGGGCGTCCGAACGCGCGGTGATCGCCACCAGCGGAAATACGTGCCCCATCGCGCGTAGCTGACGCACCAGTGCCAGCCCGTCCAGCCCCGGCAGGTCGAGGTCGCAGAACCCGGCGTCGAACCCGCCCGAGACCACCTCGGCGAGCGCCGCCAATCCATGCGCGGCGTGCACGACCTCGTGTCCACGCGCGCGCAGCAGCCCCCCGATCACCTCGGCCACGGTCGGGTCGTCCTCGACCAGCAGCAACCGCAGCGCGCGGCCGGGCACATGCGGCCCCGCGGTGGCCGGCGCCGGCACCACGACGGCTGACCAGCGCAACGGCAATTCGACCTGGAACCGCGTGCCCTGACCGAGCGCACTTTCGACCTCGATGCGACCGCCCATCGCGATCGCCAGTTCACGGCAGATCGCAAGACCCAGGCCGCTGCCGCCGTAACGCGCCGCGGTACGCGCGCCCTCGGCCTGCTCGAAGCGCTGGAACAGCCGCTCGCGCTGCCCGGCTCCGATACCCGGACCGGTATCGCTGATCTCGAACCAGATGCCGCTGCCGATCACCCCGTCCTGGGGTCGCGCGACATGCAGCGCGACCTGACCGCGCTCGGTGAACTTGATCGCATTGAGCAACAGGTTCAGCAGGATCTGCTGCACACGGTTGATGTCGCCGTGCAGCGCGCGCGGCAGGTCCGGCCCGGAGTGGAACTCGAAGCGCAGGCCCTTGCCTTCGGCCATCGGCCTCACCAGCGCGCAGACCTGCTCCAGCAGGTCGTGCAGGTCGAAGTTGCGCATCTCCAACGGCAGCTTGCCGGCCTCGATCCGGGCCAGGTCCAGCGCATCGTTGACCAACCGCAGCAGATGCTTGCCGGCCGACTGGATCGAGGCCGCATAGCCGTGCTGGCGCGCGTCCAGCGGCGTGGCCAGCAGCAGCTCGGCCATCCCCAGCACGCCGGTCATCGGCGTGCGCACCTCGTGGCCGAGCGTGGCCAGGAAACGGCTCTTGGCCTGCGAGGCGTGCTCGGCCAGCTCGCGCTTGTGCTGTTCCAGTTGCCGTTCGCTGCGCGTGCGAACCCGCCGCCGGTACAGCGCGGCCAGCACCGCGACCAACACCACGCCCAGAAGTACCAGCGTCGCCACGCCCCATCGGCTGCGCCACCACGGCGGCGCCACCGAGAAATGCAGCGTGCGCACCTTCGATGCGTTGCCCATCGGGTCGACGCCCTGCAGGTCCAGCGCATAGTCGCCGGCTGGCAGCGCGGAGAACTCGCGCAGCCCGGTGGTGCCCTGCTCGACCCAGCCGGTGTCCAGGCCATGCAGCCAGGAGCGGTAGCGATTGGCGGCCGGGTCGCCGAACGAAAGCAGGCGCGTGCCAATCTGCAACTGGCGATCGTCCGCGCGCAGCGCGAAGCCGCCGCCGTTCAGCGCCACGCGCTGTCCGCCGCGTAGCACGCTGGCGCTCTCCAGCAACATTTCCGGAGTGAACCGCGCCGCATCCGGCATCGTGGTGTCCAGCAGCGTCACATAGCCGTCGGCGGTACCGCCGACCAGCACGCCGTCCTGCAGCATCAGCAGGCAGCCGTCGATGAATTCCTGACTGGTGAGCCCGTCGCGCAAACCGAAGTTGCGCAGTTGCACCTTGGGCCGGGTCGCATCGATCCGCCACAGCCCGCGCCGGGTCGCCAGCCACACCCGCCCGGCGCCATCCAGCTGCATGCCCAGGGATTCCACCGCCGGCAGGCCCTGCGCGGTGCCGACGACCGCCTCACGCACCCAGCCCACGCCATCACGGCGCCAGCGCTCCAGCCCGCTCATACGATGCAGCCAGACATGCGCCGGATCGTTGAAGGCGAAACCGTACACGCGCGCGCCCCGCAATCCAGCCACCGGCTCGAACCGGCGCGCCCGCGCCTGCCACGCGGCCACACCGCCGCCACCGACCACCCACACCCTGCCGTCAGGACCTATGCCAAGCTGCTCGACGTCCCCCTCGGTAGGCCCGTGCTCGCTGGCAACCTGATCCAGCAGCTTGCCGCTCTCGCCGTCGCGGTGTTGCAGCACCCCGAGCGTGGACGCCCAGATGCTGCCGTCGCCGGCTTCGACCAGCCAGTCCGGCGCGCCGTAATCCGGGCTCGGATCGGGGCCGCCCGGAGGCCATTGCCTGAGCGCACCGGTGCGCAGATCGATCCGCGCCAGCCCACTGTCGAGGTTGCCCAGCCACAGCCGGCCACGGCGGTCCTCCAGCGCCGCGGTGACCTGCATCGAGCGCAGTGCCTCGTGCTGCCAGCCGGTCAGCGTGGCATCGCCGGTGCCTGTATCGAAGTGCAGCAGCCGGCCCTGCCGGTCGATCTGCCACAGCCCGCCCGAGCGTGCCGCAGGCATCAGACTGCAGTAGATGCCGTCGCCCTGGTCATGTTGCGGGCGGAACACCGCTGTGCGCTTCCAGTCCTCGCGCAGGTAGGCCAGGCCGCGACCATGGATCGGCACCCACAGCCCGCCATGGCCGCCGCGCAGCAACGCCTGCACGTTGCGGCCGGCCACCAGCGGCACCTCGCCATCCAGCACCGGGGCCGGTGCCTGATCGCCACGGGTACGCCACAGGCCCTTTTCGGTACCCAGCCAGAACTCGCCATCGCCGGCATCGACCACCGACCAGAGCAGGTTGCCGTTGGCGAACATCGGCGCCCACGGCGGTGCCCGCCAATGCCCATCCGCGCCACGCTGGTAGACCCCGCTGGAACTGCCGGCCCACAGCATCCCGCCGATCCAGGCCAGCGCATACACGCCAGCGTCCGGATCCGGCAGACGCTCGCGATGCAGGCGCTCGCCGTCGAACCAGACCAATCCCTCCGGCGTGCCGGCCCAGACCCGGCCATCGCCATCCACCGCCAATGCCACGACGTGGCTGCGCGGCAAGGGATCGTCGATCCGGCTCAAGTCGAAGCGGGTGATGCGGCCGTCCGCGCCGATCCGGTGCAGGTCGCCGCCATAGTTGCCGAACCATATCTCCTCGCCACGGCCAGTGAGCACGAAGACATCGTCGTTGCTCATCTGCGGGTAGCCGGCGCGGTTGAAGTGGCGGAAGCTGGTGCGCGCGGCGTCGAGCACACTGATGCCGGCATTCTCCGAACTGACCCAGACCCGGTCCTGCGCATCGATGTAGAGCGCCTGCACCGAATTGCCGGCCAACGAATGCGGATCGGCCGGATCGTGGCGCCAGACCCGGAAGGCGGTGCCGTCGTAGCGCGCCAGGCCATCGCCGGTGGCCAGCCACAGGTAGCCGGCGCGGTCCTGCGCCATCGCGGTGATCGAGCTGGACGGCAACCCCGCCGCCGCATCGATCACGCGGAAACGCGGCATCTGCGGCACCGTCGCCGACAGAGCCAGCGGGTACAGCAGGATCGCTACCGCCAGCAGTACTCTCAGTGCGCGCATGGGCCTCCCTTGGCCACGTCCAGTAGAGCGTGCCATGTACTTTTTCATGAGTGCGAAGCCGCTTGGGGCGCGTCGAGACAAGGCGCGCGCCAGGCGCCTTCCCGGAGGGTTGGCCGTCAGCGGCACGGAGCCGGCACCGCGCGGTTTGCCTTGGCCGCCAAGCCAAGGCGGCACCACGCGACACCGGCTCCGCACCGCTGACGGCCAACGCATCTCATGAAAAAGTACATGGCACGCTCTAGATGCTCGCAACGGATCGTTGCGGGTGCAAGCCGAGCAGCGTTCGTGGGGAGTGCCTAGAATCGGACCCATGCCCCGCTCCCGCCTCCACCTGCTGGCTCCCCTGCTGACCCTGGCCGCATCCGTGGCCACGGCCGCGCCGGCCCGCTACGAGCTCGACCCGGTGCACACCCGGGTGCTGTTCGCGATCGACCACGCCGGCTTCTCCAGGGCGCTGGGCACGATCTCGGGCAGCACCGGCACGCTGGTGTTCGACCCGGACGACTGGCGCGACGCGCGCCTGGAGGTCAGCATACCGATCGACCGGGTGGACCTGGGCGACCCCAAGTGGAACCAGGCCACGCTGGCACGCAACCTGCTCGACGGCGAGCGCTTCCCCGAGGCGCGCTTCGTCTCCACCCGGATCGAACCGCAGGGTCCGGACCACGCCCGCGTGATCGGCGAGCTGACCCTGCACGGCGTCACCCGCGAGGTGACGCTGGAGGTGACCCTGAACGCGCTCAAGCGCCACCCGCTGCCGCCGTTCCGCCGCACCGCCGGCTTCTCCGCCACCGCCACGCTGCAGCGCAGCGACTTCGGCATCGACGCCTGGAAGTCGATGATCGGCGACAGCATCGAGCTGCGCATCGAGGCCGAGGCGGTGCGCGAGGGCAAGGCCGACACCCCCGCCAACGACACGCCACCGAACACGGAAGCCACGTCATGACATTGAAGAACACCCTCCATCGCTGGGGCAGCGTCAGCCAGGGCCTGCACTGGCTCATCGCGCTGCTGATCCTGCTGCTCGGCATCGTCGGGCTGAGCATGGGCGAGCTGCCGAAGACGCCGAAGTGGTTCTGGGTCTACACCGCGCACAAGTCACTGGGCATCACCGTGCTGGCGCTGGCGGTGGTGCGCCTGGGCTGGCGCCTGTACGCCGGCGCGCCGGAGCCGGAACCCGGCACGCCGACCTGGCAGGAGCGCATCGCCGCGGCCACGCATGTGCTGCTGTACACGCTGATCTTCGCGATCCCGCTGTCGGGCTGGCTGTACGACTCGGCCAGCGGGCTGCGCCCGTTCCGCTGGTTCGGCCTGTTCGAGATGCCCAAGCTCAGCGCGCCCGACGCGCAGCTGCGCGCGCTGTCGCACTTCGCGCACGAATGGGGCTTCTGGCTGCTGATCGCGGTGGTGCTCGCGCATGCCGGCGCCGCCTTCTACCATCACCTGTTCCAGCGCGACGCCACCCTGGCACGCATGCTGCCACAGGGCTGGCTCACTCCCAGGCAATAAGAGGAATCCCCATCATGTCGTCCCGCTTCCCCTCCCCGGCCGCCGTGGCCGCTTCACTGGCCGCGATGCTCGCCGCCGGCCCGGCCCTCGCCACCGACTACGTCCAGGCCCCGGGCTCGGTGCTGGTGTTCGCCAGCAAGTACGACGGCGAGGTGTTCACCGGCACATTCCCCGGCTTCGATACCAGGCTCAGCTTCGACCCGGCCGAACCGGCCGCCGGCAAGCTCGAAGTCAGCATCCCGCTGGCCGGCGCCAACAGCGGCAACAGCGACCGCGACTCGACCCTGCAAGGCCCGGACTTCTTCGACGTCGCCAAGTTCGCCACCGCGCACTACCGCGCGGAGAAGTTCCGCGCGCTCGGCGGCAACCAGTACGCCGCCGACGGCACGCTGGAATTGCATGGAGTGAGCAAGCCGGTGACGCTGACCTTCACCTGGACCCCCGGCGCGCAACCCGTGCTATCGGGCAAGGCCACGGTGAACCGCCTCGACTTCGGCATCGGCGGCGGCGACTGGGCCGACACCAAGACCATTCCGAACGAAACCGCGATCAGCACCAAGGTCGTTCTCAAGGCGAAGTAACGCCACAGGCCGGCGCTGCCGGCCCCTGCGGCGGCGGATTTCCTCGTCGGGTCCGCCGCTTTTTTGTGGGTTCCCCACAAAAGTACGGCACCTCCATGTGCCGGGTCCTGATATTCGTGGCCCCCTCACGGGAGCTCGGCACAGCCATGCGCCGGGCGCTGATTTTTGCCACCAGGCGCGGCCGCCAGCCACGCACGCAGCCTGGCCGCATCGAATGGCCAATCCAGCTCGCGTCCGTGCGCGTCGGCCAGCACCGGCACGCGCACGCCATAGCGCGCCTCCAGCGCCATGTCCCCATCGACGAACACGCTGGCGAAGTCGCCGGCGCGGACCTGCGCCAGCACCTCCACCGCCTGGTCGCACAGGTGGCAATCGTCGCGCTGGTAGAGGACGAACGCGTGAGTCATCGGGATCTGCACTGGCCGGCCAGGGAGCGCACAGCGTGCCATCCCCGGTCCGCCCCTTCACCCACCAGCACAACTATCGAAATTACCAAGGATTCCACTCGCCATAATGGCCAAAATTCCGGACAACCCTCGAAACAATTCCGAAATTAATTCCGCAATGTCTGCCGACGCCGCCACCACCCTGTCCACCCGCACCGACCTGGCGCGCACCCACGCCAGCATCCGCGCCGCGCTGGCCGGACGGCTGGCCGACACCGCGCCCGACCCCGGGTCCGAGCCACCGCCCCCACGCAACCGGTGACCGTATGTCCGTCAGTACCTTCGACCTGTTCAAGATCGGCATCGGGCCGAGTTCCTCGCACACCGTCGGCCCGATGCGCGCGGCCGAGCGCTTCGTGCATCGTTGGCTGCTCGATCCCGGCCGGCTCGGCGAGGTCGTGCGGATCCGCGCCGAGGTGTTCGGCTCACTGGCCCTGACCGGACGCGGCCACGGCACCGACAAGGCGGTGCTGCTCGGGCTGGAGGGCCAGCGCCCGAACCTGATCGACCCGGACATCATCCCTGCCGCGCTGGAGCGGATCCGTACCCGCAAGCGGATCGCGCTGATGGGCGCCCACGAGATCGCCTTCGACGAGAAGCGCGACCTGCTGATGAACAAGCGCCAGAAGCTGCCGTACCACACCAACGGCATGCGCTTCACCGCCCATGGCGCCGGCGACGAGGTGATCGCCACCCGCGACTACTACTCGGTCGGCGGCGGCTTCGTGGTCAACGCCGACGACGCGGCGGACGACCGCATCGTGCCCGACGCGACCCCGCTGCCCTATCCGTTCAACAGCGGCGACGAGCTGCTGGCGCAGTGCGCGCGCAGCGGGCTGAGCATCGCCGCGCTGATGTTCGAGAACGAGCGCTGCTGGCGCGACGAGGACGCGATCCGCGCCGGCCTGCGCGAGATCTGGAACGCGATGCAGAGTTGCGTGGCGCGCGGCATCCGCCAGGAAGGCACGCTGCCCGGCGGGCTGCACGTCGCGCGCCGCGCGCCGGCGCTGCACCGCGAGCTGTCGTCCAAGCCGGAGGCGGCGATGCGCGATCCGTTGACCACGCTGGACTGGGTCAACCTGTACGCGCTGGCGGTCAACGAGGAGAACGCCGCCGGCGGCCGCGTCGTCACCGCGCCGACCAACGGCGCGGCCGGGATCATCCCTGCGGTGCTGCACTACTTCGACCGCTTCTGCGCAGGCAGCAGCGAGCAGCGCGTGTTCGACTTTCTGCTGACCTCCGCGGCGATCGGCATCCTCTACAAGCAGAACGCCTCGATCTCCGGCGCCGAGGTCGGCTGCCAGGGCGAGGTCGGCGTGGCCTGCTCGATGGCCGCCGCCGGGCTGGCCGCCGCGCTCGGCGGCAACCCCGGCCAGATCGAGAACGCCGCCGAGATCGGCATGGAGCACAACCTGGGCCTGACCTGCGACCCGATCGGCGGACTGGTGCAGATCCCCTGCATCGAGCGCAACGCGATGGGCGCGGTCAAGGCGATCAACGCCGTGCGCATGGCGATGCGCGGCGACGGCAAGCACAAGGTCTCGCTCGACAAGGTCATCAGGACCATGCGCGATACCGGCCGCGACATGCAGGACAAGTACAAGGAAACCAGCCGCGGCGGCCTGGCGGTGAACGTCATCGAGTGTTGACGCTGGCCCATATTCTGACCAGAATTCTGACCATACTAGCCCAAGGCACTCGTCATGAAGAAAACCTGGCAGGTACAGGAAGCCAAGGCCCGCTTCAGCGAGTTGCTGCGCGCCAGTGCGGAGCAAGGCCCGCAGATCGTCAGCCTGCATGGCAAGCCGACCGCCGTGGTGGTGCCGATGGCGCAATGGCAGCGGATGCAGCAGCGAACCCCGCGCAGTCCCAAGGACATCCTGCTGGCCCCGGCGCCGCGTTTCGACCTCGCGCTGCCGCCGCGCGGCGCATGGAAAAGCCGGCCGGTCCCTGGATTCGAAGATTGATCGCGCGTGTTCCTGCTGGACACCCACGTCATCTCGGAGACACGCAAGCCCCGGCCGCACGGCGGCGTGCTGGCCTGGCTTCGGCAGGCACCTGACAACGGGCTGTACCTGTCCGCCGTCAGCATCGGCGAAATCCAGAAGGGCATCGAGCTGACCCGTGCGCCCAACCCGCAGCGCGCCGGGGAACTGCAGGCCTGGCTGGATGAGGTGATGCTGGCCTTCCCGATCCTGCCGGCGGACGGCAACGTCTTCCAGCGCTGGGCCAGGCTGATGCACGGCCAGCCGGACCACCACGCAGAAGATGCGCTCATCGCCGCCACCGCACTGCTGCACGGCCTGACCGTGGTCACCCGCAACACTCAGGATTTCAAACCGTTCGGCGTGGCACTGCTCGATCCTTTCCAGTTCGATCGTTGAGCCGCCACGGCCCTGCGGCCGCCACCGCCGCATAATCCAGTTGGGTCCACCGGGAAAACCCGATACGCACGCTCGCGGCATGGCTGACTGCCGGCACGGTGGCCGAGCAGTCGCAAACGGAATGTTCCGGCTCTTGTACCCGGCACCCATCCATGCGTCCCCGCGCGCGGGAACAGGCGCCGAAGATGGTGAACCTCGACGTCACGCCGAGCAGCCACACTGCGCTGCGGCCCGGACACCGACAACCCACATCGAACCGTGCCGGCTTTACAACCAAGGAGAAAATGCATGCACAAGGAACCGACACCCGGCTCGCGACCGCCCCGCCCACGTCCACGCGCCGGCGCAAACGCCCGGCAACGCAAGGGCAACCTCAGCCTCGCCAAGCTCGTGTTCGCGGCAATCGGCTTGCTGCTCATCGCCTACTTCGTCGGGAAAAGGCCAGCCGGGCCTCACCACGCCGATCCAGCGCGCACGTCGGCCGATCCCGGTCCGCAAGACCCACCTGCCGGGCGTATCGCCACACGACCACGCTCCACCGTGATACGCGGCGAGAAATCCACCACGCTCGCCAACATCGGCGAGGCCCGCATGTCCACCAGCCCGGACGGGCTGGCATTGCGCATCGACGGCGGCGTGGGCAGGAACTTCACCACCGAGTTGCAGAGGCTCCTGGACGGCAACCCCACTCTGCAACGCATCGACATCAGCAGCGGTGGCGGTTATGCGACTACCGGCCTCGAAGCCGCGCGCCTGATCCGCAGGCGCAACCTGATCGTCAAGGTCCACTCCCACTGCGCCAGCATCTGCGTCGCCTTGTGGGCGGCCGCCGCGCAACGGCAGATGCAACCCGATGCGGTGATCGGCCTGCATCAATGGAACCCGCAATGCGAGGCGCTGCCCTCGCCGCATCGCGAGGAATGCCGCTACCAGGCCCAGTTCGCCAGCGACCACGCCTCCAGCTACGAGGGCTGGCTGCGCAGCGCAGGCTTCAACCGGTACCTGCTCGACCTGCAGAAGCACACCGCGGCGGAGGACATCGCGGTCCTGGACGTCCTGCAGCTCTGGGACAACGGGGTTGATTTCAGCGTGACCGGAGCCGATGGCAAGCGCATGGACAGAAGCGAGGTCGAGCGTTATCTCGCGCGGAAGCGCTCACGCAGGTGACTGTCGCGGAGCGTCGCGCGCGCCTGTCGCTTCATCCCATCTGATTCGCGCCCATGGTCCGGGCGACGATCGAGGCGTTGATGTCCCCGGACAGCAGTACGCCTGGCCGCAACGACGAGACCCCGGTTCGGCGCGAAAGTCTCCCCCAGGTCTCGCAGCGTCAGCCGGCAGATCCAGCCCCGCCCGCCGCGACGATCGCCAGCACATCGTCCAGCAACGCTGCCGCGGTCACGTCCGCCCCGGCGCCCGGCCCCTGGATCACCAGCGGCTGCGCGTCGTAGCGGTCGCTGAAGATCGCCACCTTGTTGTCGGTGCCGCCACCGCCGCACAGCGGGTGCTCGGGCGGCAGCGCCTGCAGCCCGACCGTGGCGCCATCCTGGTCGAAACGTCCGAGGAAGCGCAGCCGGCCGCCTTCGCGATGGGCCTGCTGGAAACGGGCGTGCAGTGGCGCGTCGAGCGCCTCCAGCGCGGCATCGAGCCGCGCCAGCGGCAGCTGCGCCAGCGCCTCGGGCACCAGCGACGCCACCTGTACCGCCTCGGCCTGCAACGGCATCCCCGCCGCGCGCGCCAGGATCAGCAGCTTGCGGCGCACGTCCTCGCCGGACAGGTCGATGCGCGGATCCGGCTCGGTGTAGCCGGCCTCGCGCGCCTGCCGCACGAACCCGGAGAACGGCCGCATGCCGTCGTAGTGGTTGAACAGCCACGCCAGCGAGCCGGACAGCACGCCCTCCACGCGGTGGATGCGATCACCGCCGGCCACCAGCGCGCGCAGGCTGCGCAGCAGCGGCAGCCCCGCGCCGACCGTGGCGGCATCGCCGTAACAGGCGCCCGACTGCACCCGCGCACGCGCGATCGCCTGCGCGCGCGCCAGCGCGGCGCCGTTGCCCAGCTTGTTGGCGGTGGCCACATGCACGCCACTGGCCAGCCAGGCGACGTGCCGAGCGGCCACCGCATCGCTGGCGGTCGCATCCACCACGACGTCGCCGGCATGCAGCAGTTCGTCTTCCGCCCACGGTGGCAGGCCACCCGCGTCGGCGCATGCCGGCGCGCTGCGCGCCTGCCTCAACGCGTCCTCACCACTGCCTCCGCAAGGCCGCAGCACCCGCGAATTGGCCAGCCATGCCAACGGCGGCAGCGCCAGCCCGCGCGCGCGTAACCGCGCATGTCGGGCCACGAACGCGGCCCCGACCCCGCCGGTGCCGAGCAGGGCCAAGCGTGGCCTCGGCGCTACCGCCGAAGCCAGCCGCGCCACCGAACTCATGCGTCGGCGAGCTTGCGCTTGGATTCGGCCACCACCGCCTCGGCGCGCGCCAGCCCGGCGCGCAGGTCGGCCAGCAGATCCTCGGCCGCCTCGATGCCGACCGACAGGCGCAGCAGGCCGTCGGAGATGCCGGCGTTGGCGCGTGCCTCCGGCGTCATCGCCGCATGCGTCATCGTCGCCGGATGCGCGACCAGGCTTTCAACGCCGCCCAGCGACTCGGCCAGGGTGAAATAACGCAGCCCGTCGACGAACGCGCGCACCGCCGCCTCGCCGCCGTCCAGCTCGAACGAGATCATCGCGCCGAAGCCCTTTTGCTGGCGTGCCGCCAACGCGTGCCCCGGATGCGAGGCCAGGCCGGGGTAGTAGACCTTCGGCACCGCCGCATGGCCGTCGAGCAATCCGACCACCGCTTGCGCGTTCTCCTGGTGCACGCGCAGGCGCGCATCCAGCGTGCGCAGGCCGCGCAGGGTCAGGAACGCATCGAACGGCGAGCCGGTCAGGCCCAGCGCGTTCGCCCACCACACCAGCTGCTCGTGTACCTGCGCCTCGCGCGCGACCACCGCGCCACCGACCACGTCGCTGTGGCCATTGACGTACTTGGTGGTGGAATGGATCACCAGGTCGGCGCCGAACTCGAGCGGGCGCTGCAGCGCCGGCGACAGGAAGGTGTTGTCGACCACCGCAAGCGCACCGACCTTGTGCGCGGCGTCGATGACCAGGCGCAGGTCGGTGATGCGCAGCAGCGGGTTGGAGGGCGTCTCGACCAGCACCAGCTTCGGCGACTGCGCCAGCGCCTCGCCCAGCGACACCGGATTGGTCAGGTCGGCGGTGATCAGCTCGAAATGGCCCTTGTTGGCCAGCGCGTTGAACAGCCGCCAGCTGCCGCCGTAGGCATCGTGCGGCACCACCAGCTTGTCGCCCGGCTGCAGCAGCGCGTTGAGCACCAGGTTGATCGCGCCCATGCCGGTCGAGGTGACCACGCCGCCGGCGCCGCCTTCCAGCTGCGCCAGCGCTTCGCCGAGCAGATCACGGGTCGGGTTGCCGCTGCGGGTGTAGTCGTACTCGCGCTTGACGCCGAAGCCATCGAACGAAAAGTTCGACGACAACACGATCGGCGGCGTCACCGCGCCGTAGGCGGTATCACGATCGATGCCGGCGCGTACCGCACCGGTGGCCAGGCTACAGGGGATGGTGCTGTCGTGGGAGCTCATGCGGTTTCTCCGGGGGCGCGAAAGGCGGTGGCGAGGATCGCGTCGATGCGATCGGTTTCTTTCAGGAAGGCGTCGTGGCCGTAGGGTGAGCGCAGCACGCGCAGGCTGCCGCGCGGACCCAGGCCCTCGACCAGGGCGACCATGTCCGACAGCGGCACCAGCCGGTCGCCCTCGACCGCGACCGCGATGGTCGGCACGGCGACGGCGGCCGGATCGATGCGATGCAGATCGATCGACTCGGACAGGCGCAGGTAGGCATTGACCTGGGTGCGCGCGACGTACTGCGCGCCGGCGGCGTCGAGGTAGTCCTCGGCGGCCACGCGCACGCGGCCGTTGATCACCTCCGGGGCGGCGGCGAAGCGCTCGCCGAACTCCTCCGGGGTGCGATAACTGAGCATCGCGAACTGGCGCGCGAGCGCCAACCCCTGGGTTTCGGCGCACTGCAGCTGGCCCAGCGCGACCGCGCGGCGCTGCAGCGCGCGCCAGGCCGCCGCGTAGGGGTGCGCGCGATGCGCGCCGCTGACCGCGACCAGCTTGTGCAGCCGTGCCGGATGCCGGATCGCCAGCTGCAACCCCACCAGCGCGCCATAGGAATAGCCTACGTAGCCCTGCAATCGCTCGATGCCCAGCGCATCGAGCAGCAGCACGATCGCGTCGGCTTGGTCGGCGGTGTCGATCGGCGCATCGAGCAGCCCATCGGCGCCGAGGAAATCGAACGACAGGATCCGGCGCCCGGCCGGATCCAGCGTGCGGCCGGCGTCCAGCAGCCCTTCCGCCCAGCCCTTGTCCTGGAACAGCTCGCCGGCGGCGACATGGCGATGCGCGGAAATGCCGCCGGCCACGAACACCACCGGCGCCTCGGCCGCGCCGACCAGCTCGTAGCGCAGCACCACGCTGCGCAGCCCGGCATGGCGCATCGGCAACGCCACCACCACCTCGCCGCGCACGGCAATGCGCCCGGCATCGTCGGCGACGGGCGTGTAGGCATAGGCGGCACTGGGCAGGGCGGGGGCGAAACTCATGGCGGTGTTCCTGGGGAAAACGGCCATCGAGCTTTCGCGGAGCTCGCGTTCGACCTGCGGAAGGCAAGGTTCGAACCATCTTTTCGGCGGACGCGCAGGTCACCGCAGGATTTGGCACCGACCACACAGCTTGCGCTGCGCTGGTTGCCCCGGCATCAAAGGGCCTGTCCCTCCGCCGGTCTCGATGGTGCGGCCACGATGCCATCGGCCTTGCGCTCTGTCAATCGCTGTATTCGGATGGAGCGATATGATTTCAGCGGATACCGATCCGGCCGGCATAATCCGGGGTTGGTCCAGCCTGCCTCTGCCCATGTTGCGACGCGCGCCTCTGCTCTGCCTTGCCGCCGCGCTGCTGCCCGCGCTCGCGCCGGCGCAGCGGCTGCTGGACTGGCAGCGGCGCACGCTCCCGGCCAGCGTCTGCGCGCATGCCGACGACGTCGTCTATCGATTGCCGTTCAGCGCCGCGCCGGTGCGCATCGACCAGGGCTTCGGCGGCGCGTTCAGCCACGCCGATCCCGCCAATTTCTACGCGCTGGACTTCGCCCTGCCGGAACGCACCCCGGTCCTCGCCGCGCGCGACGGCGTGGTGATCGAGGTACGCGACGACTTCCATGAGGCCGGCCGCGACCCGGCGCGGTTCGGCAACGGCGCCAACCTGGTCCGCGTCCTGCACGCCGACGGCAGCATCGCGATCTACGCCCATCTCGCGCCGGGCGGCATCGTGGTACGGCTCGGCCAGGCCGTGCGCAGCGGCGAGCGCCTCGGCCTGTCCGGCAACACCGGGCTGAGCACCGGCCCGCACCTGCACTTCGCCGTGCAGCGCACCCACGGCACGCGCCTGGAATCGGTGCCGTTCCGGATGGCCGGCCCGCTCGGCGAGCTGCGCTTCGCGCAGCCCGCGCAGGCCGCGCCCGGCCCGGCCGCTGCGGGAAGCCCGCTATAATCGCCGCCCTTCCTTTCCGCTGCAGCGCCCGGCCGGGCGCGTTTCCATGTCCGAAACCGCCTCCGAGGCCGCGCGCCGCCGCACCTTCGCCATCATTTCCCACCCCGACGCCGGCAAGACCACGCTGACCGAAAAGCTGCTGCTGTTCGGGGGCGCGATCCAGATGGCCGGCTCGGTCAAGGGCCGCAAGGCCGCCCGCCACGCCACCTCGGACTGGATGGCGCTGGAAAAGGAGCGCGGCATCTCGGTCACCTCCTCGGTGATGCAGTTCCCCTACGAGGGCAAGATCGTCAATCTGCTCGACACCCCCGGCCACGCCGACTTCGGCGAGGACACCTACCGCGTGCTGACCGCGGTGGACTCGGCGCTGATGGTGATCGACGTGGCCAAGGGCGTGGAGGAGCGCACCATCAAGCTGATGGAAGTGTGCCGGCTGCGCGACACCCCGATCATGACCTTCATCAACAAGCTCGACCGCGAGGGCAAGGACCCGATCGACCTGCTGGACGAGGTCGAGAGCGTGCTCGGCATCCAGTGCGCGCCGGTGACCTGGCCGATCGGCATGGGCCAGCGCCTGAAGGGCGTGGTCCATCTGGTGACCGGCGAGGTCCACCTGTACGAGCCCGGCCGCAACTTCACCCGCCAGGACTCGACCATCTTCCCTTCGCTCGACGCGCCCGGGCTGGCCGAGAAGATCGGCGAGAAGATGCTGGCCGACCTTCGCGACGAACTGGAACTGGTGCAGGGCGCCAGCCATCCGTTCGACAAGCAGGCCTACCTGGACGGCAAACAGACCCCGGTGTTCTTCGGCTCGGGCGTCAACAACTTCGGCGTGCAGCCACTGCTGGACTTCTTCGTCGAGCACGCACCCTCGCCGCAGCAGCGTGCCACCACCGGCCGCACGGTGCAGCCGGCCGAACAGAAGCTGAGCGGCTTCGTCTTCAAGATCCAGGCCAACATGGACCCGCAGCACCGCGACCGGGTGGCGTTCATGCGGGTGTGCTCGGGCCGCTTCGCCGCCGGCATGAAGGCCTTCCACGTACGCAGCGGCAAGGAAGTGAAACTCGCCAACGCGCTGACCTTCATGGCCTCCGACCGCGAGATCGCCGCCGAGGCGTATCCCGGTGACGTGATCGGCATCCACAACCACGGCACCATCTCGATCGGCGACACCTTCACCGAGGGCGAGGCGCTGTCGTTCACCGGCATCCCCAACTTCGCCCCGGAACTGTTCCGGCGCGCGCGCTTGCGCGACCCGCTCAAGCTCAAGCAGTTGCAGAAGGGCCTGGCGCAGCTGTCCGAGGAAGGCGCCACCCAGTTCTTCCGCCCGCTGATGAGTAACGACCTGATCCTGGGCGCGGTCGGCGTGCTGCAGTTCGACGTGGTCGCCTACCGGCTGAAGGACGAATACGGCGTGGACGCGATCTTCGAGCCGGTCGGCGTCACCACCGCGCGCTGGATCGAATGCGGCAACGAGAGGAAGCTGGAGGAGTTCCGCGAGAAGAACGCACTCAACCTCGCCATCGACGCCGCTGGCGAGCTGGTCTACCTGGCGCCGACCCGGGTCAACCTGCAACTGGCGCAGGAACGCGCGCCCGACGTGAAGTTCCATGCGACCCGCGAGCATGCCCACAGCATGGCCGCCGAGTAAGCGTATCGCCACCTCCCGTAGAGCAGGGCCCGCCCCGCTCTACGGCGCACCGGACCTGCGCGGCGATACCTGAACCGCCGCTTTTCACTCAGGCCCGCCTCGAGACCCATCTGCAATGCGAACGTCTCGCAATTGGGGTAATTTTATTGGCATGAACGCCGACGCTTCGCCCTCCACCGATTTCCGCGACGAACTGGCCAGCGCGCTCACCCATGGCCTCGGCGCGATCGCCGCCCTGGCCGGCGGCGCGGTACTGATCACCCTCGCCGCAATCTACGGCGATGGCTGGCAGCTGGGCACCGCGATCGTGTTCAGCTCCACCTTGCTGCTGTTGTACGTGGCCTCCACGCTCTATCACGCCATCCCGCACCCGGGCGCCAAGGCCAGGCTGCAGGTGTTCGACCACTGCTGCATCTACCTGCTGATCGCCGGTACCTACACCCCCTTCACTCTGATAAGTCTGCGCGGGCCATGGGGCTGGGGCCTGTTCGCCGCGATCTGGACGATCGCCGTGGCCGGCGTGGTGTTCAAGCTGTTCTTCACCGGCCGGTTCCGGCTGTTGTCCACCATTCTGTACATCGCGATGGGCTGGCTGGTGATCGTGGCGATCGAGCCGCTGCTGCGCTCGCTCGATGCCTGGACCCTGAGCTGGCTGCTGGCCGGCGGCATCTTCTACACACTCGGCACCTGGTTCTACCAGCGCGACTCGATCCGCTACTTCCACGCGATCTGGCACCTGTTCGTGCTCGCCGGCAGCGTCTGCCACTTCGTCGCCGTCACCGCGCAGGTGCTGTGACGGCGCTTTCGGCCGGCATTCGCGCAGACCTCAGCCGTCTTCTTCCTCCCGATCAACGGCCGAAGCACATACACCACGCACTGCGTCACCGGACGGGTCGCCGCACGATGCCTCCACCCTTCCGGCACGCATATCGACGAAGTACAAAGGCCGATGCTTGGCTTCGTCGTAGAGCCGTCCCAGATACTCGCCGATCAGGCCCAGCGCCACCAGTTGCACGCCGCCCAGCAGCAGGATCACCGCCATCATCGTCGGCCAGCCGGCGACCGGGTCTCCGACCAGCGCGGCCTTGGCCACCACCCACACACCGAACACCAGCGCGAACGCGGCCGTCAACAAGCCCAGATAGGTGGCCGCGCGCAGCGGCGCCGTGGAAAAGCTGGTGATGCCCTCCAGCGCGAAGTTCCACAATCGCCACAAGGTGAACTTGCTGCGCCCGGACAGGCGCGGCGCGCGCCGGTAGGGGATCGACAACTGGCGGAAACCCACCCAGCCGAACAGCCCCTTCATGAACCGATTGCGCTCGCGCATCTGCCGCAGCGCCGCCAGCGCACGCGGCGAGAGCAGGCGGAAATCGCCGGTGTCTGCCGGGATCGGCGTATGCGACAGCCGGCCGATCACCCGGTAGAACGCCGCGGCGAAGGTCCTCCGCGGCCACCCTTCCCCGTCGCGGTGGATGCGGGTGCCGAACACGTTGTCGTAGCCGGCACGCCAGTGCTCGACGAACTGCGGGATCAGCTCCGGCGGGTCCTGGCCATCCGCATCCAGCAGCACCACCGCCCCAGTCTCGACACTGTCCAGCCCGGCCGTGATCGCCGCCTCCTTGCCGAAATTGCGCGACAACCGGATCGCCCCAACCTCCGGGTCGGTCCTCAGCAGCGCTTCCAGCACTTCCCAGGTCCGGTCCGTGCTCCCGTCATCGATATACAGTACCCGCGCCCGCACTCCCGGCAGCGTGTCCAGCACCGCGCGCAGTCGCGGATGCAGCAAGGGCAGCGTCGCGGCCTCGTTGTAGGCGGCGATCACCACGGTCAATCGCTGCGACGCGGGCGCGCTCATCGCGCCTCCAGATAGGCCGGCCCGCCGAGCTGACCGGTCTGGCGCTGGATCCAGGCCGCGCGACGCTGCACGTAGGGTCCCGGGTTGCGAGCATCGTAGCGGCGCGGCGACGGCAGCACCGCCGCCAACCGCGCCGACTGCGCGGGCGACAGCTGATCGGCATCCCTGCCCCAGAACGCCCGGGCCGCCGCCTGCACCCCGTAGATACCATCACCGAACTCAGCGAAATTGGCGTACACCTCGATGATGCGCCGCTTCGGCCACAGCGCCTCGATCAGCACCGTATACCAGGCCTCCAACCCCTTCCGGACCCAGCTGCGCCCCTGCCACAGGAACAGGTTCTTGGCCACCTGCTGGCTGATCGTGCTGGCGCCGCGCAGCCGGCCGCCGCGCGCATTGTGGTCGCGCGCCTGCTCGATCGCCTGCATATCGAAACCATCATGCAGCGGAAAGCGCTGGTCCTCGGCGGCAATCAGCGAGATCGGCAGGCTGGGCGCCATCCGCTCCAGATCGCGCCACTCATGGCTCACCCGGAACTTCCAGTCGCCGCCGCCCCACGCCTCCACGCACCGCCACACCATCATCATGCTCGCCGGCGGGTCGACGAAGCGCAGTACCGCCACCTGCAGGAAACTCGCTGCCGCAAACAGCAGCGGCAGCGCCAGCAGCCAGCGCGCCCAGCGACGACGCGGCAATGCCGTCTTGTGATCCCGCCGATCTGCCCCCATCGTTGCCTCGCCCCCATCATGGAATCGCCTGTCCGCATTATCCGGCAACAGGAACCCGCGCATGCCCATCGAAGACCAAGAAGACACCCTGATCCGCTTCCTGCTGCCCGCCGCCGGCGTGCGCGGGGTCCATGTGCGCCTGAGCCGTGCCTGGCACGACATCACCCGTCATGCCGCCTACCCGCTGCAGGCAAAAGCACTGCTTGGCCAGGCCTGCGCGGCGGCGGCCCTGTTCACCGGCCACACCAAGGTCGACGGACGGCTCTCGATCCAGTTGCGCGGCGAGCACGGCCTGCGCACCCTGTTCGCCGAATGCACCGCCGCCGGCACCCTGCGCGGCATCGTCCGCCTGGAAGATGGCCAGGATGCGCCCGACGACCTGACCCGGCTCGGCGAACAGGCCGTACTGGCCATCACCATCGAGAATCCCGGCCTGGACCCTCGCGAGCCACAGCGCTACCAGAGCCTGGTCTCGCTGGACGTGCCGCTGCTGGACGAGGCCTTCGAGGCCTACTTCCGCCAATCCGAGCAACTCCCCACCCGACTGCTGCTGGCGGCCGACCAGGACCACGTCGCCGGACTTTTGCTGCAGAAACTGCCCGGCGACGAGGGCGACAGCGACGGCTGGACTCGCGGCGGCGCGCTATTCGACACCCTGGACACCGCTGAGCTGCTGGCAAGCCCCGGGCACGACTTGCTGCACCGGCTGTTCCACGAGGAAGGCCCGGAGCTGCTCGGCGAGAAGCCCCTGCGCTTTGCCTGTTCATGTTCGCGGGAGCGGGTGGCAGGGATGCTGCAGTCACTGGGCGAGGAAGAAGCCAGGGCCGCCGCCGAACCGACCGGCGCGGTCGAGGTACGGTGCGAGTTCTGCGGACGCGAGTATCACTTTCCTTTGACTGAATTGCCTGTATTGTTCGCCGAGCGGTCGACCGATGCGCCGGCCTCGGAAAGACTCCATTAGGCCCTTTCGATAGCCCGCACATGGAGGTACGGGCTCCCACGGATGGCGCTGGTCAGGTTTGAGTTCTGGGGAGAACTGAGACTTGTTAAAAAATCATAATCCACCTAGTATTTTCACCTCGCCTTTCCGGGAACCTAACGCCTGCCAGCAGGTCTGACCGTTCGTCATGAGAGCCTTCCTGCGACTGCCGCTTGTCCTGTGTGCCGCGCTGGCCGTGGCGACGGGGGTGCATGCGCAGAGCGCGACCTCCAGCACGGTGCTGCCCATCTGGAATCAGGGCAGCGGCAAGGTCGAGGCACTGTTGTACCTGGAGCCGACCGGCGAGCAAAAAGCCGGCGCGCGATGGCACTTCGGGCGCAACTCCCTGGATGCGGCATTCGGATTGTCGTCGGGCGACTCGCTTGGCTTGCTCTGCAACAGCAGTCGCGGCACCAGCATCAGCGGACTGGCGAGCCATTGCCTGCTGGCCAGCCTGGGCGACGATGACGACGGCACTGCCAATGCCAGCAAGCACGCCTCGGCGACGCTCGGCTTCAACCGCGGCGGCGCCCGCGCAAGCGTCAGCCTGGGCACCGGCCGGGATAATCTTCCCAGCTGGTTGACCGCCGGCGTCAAGACCCCAGCGGCGCGCATGGAGCAAAACGACCTGACCGTATTCGGACAGAAGAACATCGGCCGGGAGGGCTTCGTGTCCATCGGTGGCACCTATGCGCGAGCACGGCTGGTCCCGCTGTCCGACGCCGCCCCAGGCCTGGTCGACCAGTGGGACAGCAAGAGCCTCAGCATCGGCGGCGGCTACGGCGCATTCAGCGCCAACATCATCGGACGCGTCATCGACGTCCCCGGCCAACCGGAGAAATGGCAGGGCCTGGGCCTGGGCCTGACCTGGCGCATGCCCTGGAGCGGACAGCTGACCGTCGGCGCCGAAAACATCGTGACCCGCGGCAAGAACCCGTTCGCGCCCAACAACGAGAGCAACAGCGACAGCACGGTTCCGTACGTGCGCTACGAGCAGGATCTGTAGCCAGCCAGGCCGACTACGAGCGCCACCTACCCATCGGCCCTCCTACTCCAGCTTCCGCGCAACAGCCGAACCTGCCTACCCCGGAATCAGGGTATGGATCACATGCTCCACATAGGCCTCGAAATCCTCGCGGGCCTGCCTGGGCTGCTGGAGTTGGATCGACAACTGCAGGAAGCCGACGTAGGCGGCGTAGGCCAGGCGCGCACGATGCCGGGCCTCGGTCGAACTCAGGCCGGCCTGGCGAAACGAGGCAACCAGATAGTCCATCCGGCTCTGCGACACCCGGTCGATGACCGGACGTACCGCCGGGTGATCCAATGCCTTGAGCAGCTCGCTGTAGATGACATGCGGCCTGACCTCGTGCGCGACCAGCTGGAACAGCGCGCGCAGACGCACGCGCGGGTCGGCCACTTCCTCCAGGCTACCGAACACCTGCTCCTGCTCGAACTGCTCCCAACGCTCCAGCGCCGCCTGCAGCAACGCGTCGCGGGACGGGAAATGCCAGTAGAAGCTGCCCTTGGTCACGCCCAGTCGCCGCGCCAGCGGCTCGACCGCCACCGCGCTCACCCCCTGCTCGGCGATCAGGTCGAGGGCGGCCTGCGCCCAGTCCTCCGCACTGAGGCGGGCCGTACGTCCGTTGCCGGATCGTGCCTGTGTGGAACTGGAATCGGTGTCATTGTTCATCCGCCGATTTAACCATACGCCCGAGTCGGTTGCAGTATGCGGGCACCATCCTTCCCGCATAGCGCCAAGAATTCATCGACTTACAATCCATACTCATCAGTATTGACACCCCGCGCAATCAATCCATACCATTAGGTATGGTCAACGATGCACCTCCGATTCCCGCACCCGGCTCGCCGCATCCACTCGTTGGAGCGGATACGGCGCGACTGCAAGCCAGCATGCATGGCCACGGCAGCGGCATCCCCGTACTGCTGGCGCACGGCCTCGGACAGACGCGCAATGCGTGGAACTCCACCGCTAGCGCGCTGGCCGAAGCCGGCTTCCGCGCGATCGCCTACGACGCGCGCGGCCATGGCGAGTCGGACTGGAACGACCAGCACACGCCCTACAGCGGCGAGCAGTTCACCGACGACCTGATCGTCGTCGCCGGCGAGATGAGCGAACCGCCGGTACTGGTCGCCGCCTCGATGGGCGGCCTGTTCGGCCTGTTGGCCGAAGCACGCTGGCCCGGCCTGTTCCGCGCGATGGTGCTGGTCGACATCACCCCGCGCTGGGATACCTCGGGCGTGGAACGCATCCTTGCCTTCATGACCGCGCATCCGGACGGCTTCGATTCGCTGCAGGCCGCGGCAGACGCCATTGCCGCCTATCTGCCACAGCGTCCACGCAAGTCGGAGCACGCACTGCGCCGGTTGCTGCGTGCTGACTCACGCGGCCGCTGGCACTGGCACTGGGACCCGCGCCTGGTCACTGAACTGGCCGGCGGCGATGCCACGCAGCAGCAAGCGGCGATGATCGAAGCCGCGCGGCAAGTGCATTGCCCGGTCCTGCTGCTCAGCGGCGGCCGCAGCGACCTGGTCACACCGCAGACGATCTGCGAATTCCTGTCGCTGGTGCCGCACGCGCAGCATGTGCAGCTCCCCGAGGCCACGCACATGCTGGCCGGCGACGACAACACCGCATTTACCGCGGCTGTGCTGCATTATCTGGACTCGCTGCCCCCGGCAAGCGCCGCGACGTCCCTCGCCACCAAGCACGCCATCGAGCACGTCCCTGGAGCAAAATCATGAGCATCGTTGTGCCGTTCCTCCTCGTATTGCTGGCCGCCGGCTTCGCCGCCTACCACCGCATGCGCCTGGCCGCCTGGGTGGCGATCGCCGCAACGCTGCTGGTCGCGGGCTGGCTACTGGGCGCGCATCCGGTGGCCACGATCGTCGCGGCCGCGTTGGTGGTGCTGGTGTCCGCACCGGTGCTGCTGCCTTTTGTGCGCAAGCCGCTGCTCACCGCGCCGCTGCTCAAGGTGTTCCGCAAGGTGCTGCCGCCGCTGTCGCAGACCGAGCGCATCGCGCTGGAGACCGGCTCGGTCGGTTTCGAGGGCGAGCTGTTCACTGGCGACCCGGACTGGCAGAAGCTGCTGAACTATCCCAAGCCGCAGCTCACCGCCGAGGAACAGGCCTTCCTCGACGGCCCGGTCGAGGAGCTGTGCAGGATGGTCAATGAGTGGGAGATCAACCACGTCCACGCCGACCTGCCGCCGGAGCTGTGGGACTTCATCAAGAAGCACCGCTTTTTCGGCATGATCATCCCCAAGCAGTACGGCGGCCTGGGCTTCTCCGCGCTGGCGCACCACAAGGTGATCCAGAAGCTGGCCTCGATCAGCAGCGTGGTCAGCTCCACCGTCGGCGTGCCGAACTCGCTCGGCCCGGGCGAGCTGCTCAACCACTACGGCACCCAGGAACAGAAGGACTACTACCTGCCACGGCTCGCGCTCGGTCAGGAGGTGCCCTGTTTCGGCCTGACCGGCCCGTTCGCCGGCTCCGACGCGACCTCGATCCCGGACTACGGCATCGTCTGCAAGGGCGAGTGGAATGGCGCCAACGTGCTCGGCGTCAAGCTCACCTTCGACAAGCGCTACATCACGCTGGCGCCGGTGGCGACGATCATCGGCCTGGCCTTCCGCATGTACGATCCGGATGGCCTGGTCGGCGACACCCAGGACATCGGCATCACCCTGGCGCTGCTGCCGCGCGACACCGCCGGCGTGGAGATCGGGCGCCGCCACTTCCCGCTGAACTCGCCGTTCCAGAACGGCCCGATCCACGGCCGCGAGGTGTTCATCCCGCTGAGCCAGCTGATCGGCGGCGTGGACATGATCGGCAAGGGCTGGAACATGCTCAACGAATGCCTGGCGGTCGGCCGCTCGATCACCCTGCCCTCCACCTCCAGCGGCGGCGCCAAGGCCGGCGCGGTGGTGACCGGTTCCTACGCGCGCATCCGCAAGCAGTTCGGCCTGTCGGTCGGCCGTTTCGAGGGTGTGGAGGAAGCGCTGGCGCGGATCGGCGGCAAGGCCTACCTGTGCAGCGCGCTGTCGCAGGCGACCGCCGCGGCGGTGGATCGCGGCGACGTGCCATCGGTGCCGTCGGCGATCGCCAAGTACCACTGCACGACGATGGCCCGCGAGGTCATCAGCGACGTGATGGACGTGATCGGCGGCAAGGGCATCATCCTCGGCCCGCGCAACTTCGCCGGCCGCGCCTGGCAGGCCTCGCCGATCGGCATCACCGTCGAGGGCGCCAACATCATGACCCGCAGCCTGCTGATCTTCGGCCAGGGCGCGATCCTGTGCCATCCGTGGGTGATGAAGGAGATGAAGGCGGCCGGCGACAGCGATACCGCGCGCGGCCTGGAGGAGTTCGACCGCAGCCTGTTCGGCCACATCCGCTTCGGCATCTCCAACGCGGTGCGTTCGTTCTGGTTCGGCCTGACCGGCGCGAAGTTCGGTGCCGTCCCCGGCGACGACTACACCCGCCGCTACTTCCGCAAACTTGACCGCTACTCGGCCAACCTGGCGCTGATGGCCGACGTGTCGATGATGCTGCTGGGCGGCAAGCTCAAGTTCAAGGAGTCGCTGTCCGGCCGGCTGGGCGACGTGCTGAGCCACATCTACATGACCAGCGCGATGCTCAAGCGCTACCACGACGAGGGCGCGCCGCAGGCCGAGCGCCCGCTGCTGGCGTGGGCATTCCACGACAGCGTGCACAAGATCGAGGAAGCGCTGTCGGCGGCGCTGCGCAACTTCCCGATCCGTCCGGTCGGCTGGCTGCTGTGGGCGCTGATCTTCCCGCTCGGCCGTCGCGCCGAGGCGCCGGGCGATCGCCTGTCGCGCCGCGTCGCCGCGCTGCTGATGGCGCCGAACGAGGCCCGCGACAGCCTCGCCCGCGGCGTGTTCCTGACCCCGTGCGAGAACAACCCGGGCGGCCGCATCGCCAGCTACCTGGCCAAGGCCGTCGCAGCCGAACCAGTGGAGCGCAAGTTCCTCAAGGCGCTGAAGTCCAAGGGCATCGAGGCGCTGGAATTCCCCGCGCAGCTGGACGAGGCGGTGGCCGAGGGCGTGATCAGCAGCGAGGAGCGCAAGCTGCTGGAGGAGCTGCGCGAGATCACCCTGGACACCATCACCGTCGACGACTTCGATCCGCATGAACTGCGCGCGGCCAGCTACTACGAACGGCAGCAGCCGAAGCCGTCGCGCGAAGCGGCCTGATCGGCGAACACCAGGACGGCGGGCTTCGGCCCGCCGTCTTTGCAGGCGGGTTCGGAACATCGGCGAGCGGCTCTTGCGGTAACGGCATATCGCCGACGCGGGCAGAGCCGCGAGCAAGGCGCTCCCCGAGCCGAGACTGCCCCGCTACATCACTCCACTTGCCTGCCAGGGCGCGCGGACCGGCCTCAGACTCAGACGCCCAGCCACAGCAACAGCAGCGCCAGCGCGGCAGGCGCGGCCTGTACCACCAGGATGCGCCGGTTGACGCTCCAGCCGCCGTAGAGGCCGGCCACGACCACACAGCCCAGGAAGAACGCGGCGACGTCGGCACGGCCACCGAGCGCCCCCCAGGCCAGTCCGGCGGCCAGGAACCCGTTGTAGAGCCCCTGGTTGGCCGCCAGCACGCGCGTGGCCTTGGCCTTCTCGGGCGTATTGCGGAACGTCCTCAGACCAGCCGGATGCGTCCACAGGAACATCTCCAGCACCAGGATGTACAGGTGCAACGCGGAGACCAGGATGATGAGGATCAGCGTAATCGGCGGCATCGTCTTCCCTGTTCTCGCATCATCGCGGGCCTGCCGATGATACGGCGGCGCGCGTGCTCTCGACCCTTTTCCAGAGCCGCCAGCCGATCCCGGCGGCCAGGAACGCCGCCGTGGCACTGATCGCGGCAAATCCACCGACCGCCATGCCCAGCGACTTCAGCCCGTTCATGCCGGTGGCGATGGCCACGTCGCCGAAGCGCCATACCGTGGTATCGACCGCATTCTGGCCCTTGTAGCGGACACTGCGCGGCACCCGCGTGTACAGGCTGTGGCGCGCCGGCTCGGCCATGCCGTAGGCCAGACCGCGGCTGACCACCAGCGCCAACACGGTAGGCGCTATCGGGCCGATCAGCCACGGCAGCGTGAACAAGGGTGCATGGGGATCGTGCGAAAACACCACGAGCAGCAGCACGGCGATGCTGATCGACGCCCACAACATGATCAACGCCCCCGGCCCCTTGCGCGGCAGCAGCCACCGGGTCAGGCCGAGCTGGACGATCACCGTCAGCAGGTTACCAACCAGATCGACGTCGGCATGAAAGCGGGTGCGCGCCACCGCGTCGGCGAAGGTCGCCCCCGAGTAATCGACCATCAACGCGTAGTTGACCGTGCCGATGCCATCGGCCAGCAGCAACAGGACCGCCATGCCGCGCATGAACGGATCGGTGAAGATCTGCTTCAGTCCATCCCACATGCTGCCGCCGATCGCGTCCTCATGACCGGCCTCGTGCCGGCGCGCGCCGTGCACACTGGCCCAGTTGCCGAGCATCACCACACAGACCAGCGCGATCCCCAGCAATCCGGCGGAAACCGCCAGCAAGGGCGCCACTTCGATCACTTCGACCAGCGAGCGGGTCAGCGCCGGACCGGCCAACGCGCCGAGCGTGCCGGCGACCGCAATGACCGGAAACAACCGTTTGGACTGTTCAAGCGTCCAGATATCGGACATGAATATCCAGAACACCGACACCACGAACAGGTTGAATACGCTGACCCACACGAAGAACACGATGCCCAGCATGCGCGGACTGAGCATCCCCAGATGGGTGAAGGCCGGGATGAAAGCCAGTTGGCACAGGATGAAGAACAGATACACCAGCGGTACCAGCTTGCGCCGCGGCCAACGCGAAGCAAGCCCGGCGAACACCGGGGTCAGCATCAGCGTGGCCACGAAGGTGGCCGCATAGAACAAGGGCAGCTGGGTCGAACCGACCGCGGCCGACAACTGTTCGCGAACCGGGCGGATCACATAGTAGGCGGCCAGCACACAGAAGAAACACAGAAAGGACAACGCCACGGCGCGCCATTCGCCCTGCTGGACCCGTCCTCCCGAAACCTGCCCCGATGCCTGTTCGACCTGCATCCACTCTGCCCCGCCCGACGAGGCGGCAGTATACGACGCAGTACAGCAACAGCCGCTCGCGGCATGCCCTCTACGGCGACGCATGGCCGCCGCTCATTACGCATCGAGGTCTGGTCCTCACACCATCGTGATCCACTAAACCCAGATTTTTCAATGCGATGCCCATTCATCCTTGCCCGGTTTGTGCAATCCGGAAAGGCGGCGCTAGAATCCCGAAAGGTAGTGACCCTCTGGCGGATGGACATATGAAAGAAAAGAGCAGGCACCGGCGCATGCGTCCGGTCGCGTCGGGGTTGCTCGGGATCCTGATCCCGTTTGCACTGGCTTCCACGGCCCAGACACCTTCGCCTGCCGCGCAATCACTGCAAGCCACCACCAGCACCGCCTCGACCCAGCCGGCCGCCTACCGCTCCGCGCTGAACGCCCACGTGCAGCCGCCGGCCGCCGGTTTCGATGTCGCCGAGTTCGAGAAGATGGCCGACCAGCTCACCTACGGCCAGCGCGTGCCCGGCCTGGCGATGGCCATCGTCCAGGGCGGCCGCGTACTCAGCGCGCGCGGCTACGGCGTCACCAGTGTCAACCAGCCCGAACCGGTCGATGCACACACCGTGTTCCGGCTGGCATCGCTGTCCAAGGCCTTTGCCGGCACGATGGCCGGACTGCTGGTCAACGACGGCGTGCTGCGCTGGGACAGCAAGGTCACCGACTACGTGCCGGGCTTCCAGCTCAGCGATCCGAACGCGACCCGCCAGCTCACCGTCGCCGACCTGCTCAGCCACCGGGTCGGCCTGCCCCGCAACGCCTACGACCGCGACGTCGAGTCCAACGCCGACTACTACACCCTCACCCACCGCCTCGCCGCCACGCCGCTGCGCTGTGCGCCCGGCCAGTGCTATGCCTACCAGAACGTCGCCTTCAGCCTGGTCGGCGACGTGGTGTTCGCCGCCTCGGGCAGCTTCTATGAGCAATCGGTGGAGCGTCGCATCCTCAAACCGCTAGGCATGAACGACGCCAGCCTCGGGCTGGCGGGCATCCAGGCCAGTCCACGCTGGGCACGTCCACATGTGCGCAGCCGCAACGGCTGGGTCTCGTTGACGCCCAAGCCGAGCTACTACCGCCTGGCGCCCGCTGCCGGCGTCAACGCCAGCGCCAGCGACATGGCGCAGTGGCTGCTCGCACATACCGGCCACCGCCCGGACGTGCTGCCCGCGCCGCTGCTGGCAACGCTGCATGCCCCGCTGATCGCCACTCCGGACCAGATGCAATCGGGTTGGCGCCATCAGCGCGTCGACTCGGCCAGCTACGCGCTCGGCTGGCGCGTGTTCGACTATGCCCACCATCAGGTGGTCTTCCATGCCGGCGCGGTGCAGGGCTACCGCGGTCTGGTCGCGCTTTTGCCCGAGCGCGACCTCGGCATCGCGATCCTGTGGAACGGCGAGAGCAGCCTGCCGTCGGGCCTGATGCCGACGATCCTCGATCGCGCGCTCGGCCTGCCCGCGCAGCGCTGGCTGGACATCGACGTGGACAGCGACTTCGGCAACGAGAACATCCTCGCCGAGAAGCCCGACTCCAGGAAAAAAGGCTCTTCGTCGAGCAGGTCGGTGGCCTCGCCACGCTGAGGCCCCCACGACAGACTACGAAAAAGCGGCTCCGGCCGCTTTTTCTTTGCTGCGGACTTCCTCCCCAACGGCGTTGCCGGCCAAACCACCGGACTGAAGCCGCTCCTGCGGGAGGACCATGTCGGCAAGGGCACGCCACTTGAGTGCCACGCTCTAGCTGGATAGAACGGCATAAAAAAAGCGCTGTTCGCGTTGTCCATGGACGACATTGCCGGAGGGGTTCGTCATCGTTGCAGACTGGCGCTTCTGTGGGAGGGACTTCAGTCCCGACGCTTGGCCGGTACAGCCCGTCGGGACTGAAGTCCCTCCCACAATCACTACTCAATGCGCGAACAGCGCATAAAAAAACTCCCTCCCCGCTGGGCGCCGGGGAGAGAGTCTATGGGCACCGCGACCGCGGTCGATCAGATCAGCGGCGCCGGGGTCGCCGGCAGTGCGACCGGAGCAGCCTTCTTCTTGCGGACGACCGGCTTCTTCTTGGCGGCGACCTTCTTCACGGCCGGCTTCTTGGCGACGACCTTCTTCGCGGTGGCCTTCTTGGCGACCTTCTTCACCGCCTTCTTCGCGGTGGCTTTCTTGGCGACCTTCTTCACCGCCTTCTTGACGGCGCCCTTCTTGGCGACCTTCTTCACCGCCTTCTTAGCGGCGGCCTTCTTGGCGACCTTCTTGACCGCCGGCTTCTTGGCGACCTTCTTCACCGCCTTCTTGGCGGCCGGTTTCTTCTTCGCAGCTTTCTTCGTGGCCATGGGATGGCTCCTCGTCAGTGAAGTATGGAATTAAAACGCCCAGTTGAACCAAACCCGCGGCGATGCTCCGCCTGCGGGAACCGCCGACATGCGGGGCATGCTCAGACGGATACAGAAACACCCGCATCTGGTCCGGACGCGGGTGCTTGTTCGGAAACGATGCCGCCTTTCCTTGGAGGGAAGCTGGCCCAACTCCACCATCGAAGACGTGTCGGTGGACGTGTGGGTTTTGCCTGTCGCCAGAATGTCGATTCGACTCACTCTCTTCCGCAGCAACGTCTGTTGGGGCGAAACCTAATCACGGTTTTTTTTACTGTCAACACTCGCGTGCGATTTTTTTCTCATGCCTGACCGAACGTGCCGGGCAAAAGCCGTTGCCACTGGCGAAAGAAATGCCATCACCACCGCTCGCGCGCCTACGAGCACGCGAACCTGCTTAAAAAAAAAACCTTGTTTTCAGCTGCATTCTCGCGACATGCCGCTCGGACAGCGTGTCTTCCCGCACGTATCCGCAATACGTGCCCGCGCCCGTGCGAACCGCAACGGCAACTGTCTATCGCCTGAAATTTTTTTCCCAAGACGCCGCCATTCCAGTGCCGCACAAGCGGAAATGCGCAAACTCCGAACGCCTCGGCGGCGCACCGAAACGCAGCTCGCATGGGAGTCGGCACAACCACGCTGCCCGTTCGACCGCTTCGTTTGCATGCGCGTGCTCCGAATGCATCACGCGCCACTCACGCCATCGAGCGGCGCCGCCGGAAACGCAAACGGCCGCTTGCGCGGCCGTCGGGGGCGTCTGCACGACAATGCGGGAACTCAGTGATCCTCGTCCTCCAGCAGTTCGGCGTAGTCGTCGGGCGAGAGCAGCTCGTTGAGCTGGTCGGCGTCGCTGATCTCCACCACGAAGATCCAGCCGTCACCGTAGGCATCCTCGTTGATGGTTTCCGGCTTGTCGCTCAGCGCCGAGTTCACCTCGACCACCGTGCCACTGACCGGACTGTAGACATCCGAAGCAGCCTTGACCGACTCCACCACGGCCACGCCGTTACCGGCCTCGACGGTATCGCCGACGTTCGGCAGTTCGATGTAGACCAGGTCGCCCAGCAGGCCCTGTGCGTGGTCGGAAATACCGATGGTGACGCGTCCATTGCCTTCCACACGCGCCCACTCGTGGGACTTGAGGAACTTGAGGTCGCCAGGGATCTCGCTCATGAGAATGCTCCAGGGAAACGGGGTTCGGGACAGGCCGATAGTCTAACCGCCGGACATGGCGCGGCAGCAGCCGGTCCGGCATCGCCGTTGCGCATGGCCGCGATGGGCGCGCATGGCGCGGCTCAGCCGAGCACGCCCGGCTGCGCCTGGCCGTCGCGCACGAACGGGAACGTGACCACGCGCACCGGGACCTCCTTGCCGCGGATGTCCACCCGCACCTGGCCCGGTTCGCCGGCCGGCACGCGCGCGAACGCGACCGCCTTGCCCAGGGTCGGCGAGAACGTGCCCGAGAGGATCTCGCCCTCGCCATTGGCGGTGAGCACCTTCTGGCCGTGACGCAGCACACCCTTTTCGTCCATCACCAGGCCGATCAGCTTGCGCGGCGCGCCGGCCGCCTTCTGCTGCTCGAGCACGGTGCGGCCGATGAAGTCGCGGCCCTCGTCGAGCGCGACCGTCCAGGCCAGCGCCGCTTCGTAGGGCGAGACCTGCTCGTCCATGTCCTGGCCATACAGGTTCATGCCAGCCTCCAGGCGCAGCGTGTCGCGAGCACCGAGTCCGGCGGGCTTGACCCCGGCCTTCAGCAGCGCGTTCCAGAACGCGACCGCCTGCTCCTCAGGCAGCACGATCTCGAAGCCGTCCTCGCCGGTGTAGCCGGTGCGCGCCAGGAACAGCGCCACGCCGTCGGCGGAACTGACCTGCGCCGCGGCGAAGCGCCCCAGCTTCCCGGCGGCGGCGCGGTCGGACTCGGCCAGCAGGCCGATTACCTTCGCGCGCGCGTTCGGCCCTTGCACCGCGATCATCGCGAACTCCGGCCGCTCCTGCACCCGCACGTCGAACGCGGCGGCCCGCCCGGCGATCCAGGCCAGATCCTTCTCGCGGGTCGCGGCGTTGACCACCAGGCGGAAGAAGTCCTCGGCCTGGTAGTAGACGATCAGGTCGTCGATCACTCCGCCCTGGGCATTGAGCATGCAGCTGTAGAGCGCCTTGCCCGGCACCTTCAGCTTGTCCACCGAATTGGCGAGCAGGTGGCGCAGGAACTCGCGCGCACGCTCGCCATGCAGGTCGACCACGGTCATGTGGCTGACGTCGAACATGCCGGCGTCGCGGCGCACCTGATGGTGTTCGTCGATCTGCGAGCCGTAGTGGATCGGCATGTCCCAGCCACCGAAGTCGACCATCTTGGCGCCAAGCGCGCGATGGGTTTCGTTGAGGATCGTCTTCTGGGTCATGACCGGCGTCCGTCGAGAAAAGTCCGGCATTATCCCATGGGGCCGGAATGGCGGATTCGCAGAAGCAGTGAGCGCGAATCCCGGAACGCCGCGTAGGGCCGAGCTTGCTCGGCCGGGGGCCTCACCGGGAAAGCCCCAGCCGAGCAAGCTCGGCTCTACCAATCCCTAATCCCCAATCCCGGCCCTTCAGGCCTGCTGCACCTTCAGGGTCATGCCATCCACCGCCACCACCCGCACGGGGGTACCGGCCGGCAGTTCGGGGCCGACGACCACCCAGAACGCGTCGTCGATCTTGTCGCGGCCCTGGCCGTTGCGGATCGGCTGGTCGAGCAGCGCCACGCGGCCGACCAGTTGCTCGGCGCGGCGGTTCAACAGCGGCCGGTCGCTGGCGCGATCGCGCTGCCGGAACCCGATGCGGTAGACCTGGATCGAGACGAAGCTCAACAGCACGAACGCGATCACCTGCAACAGCAGCGAGCTGCCGGGCACCAGCAGCACGCCGACGAACACCACCACCGCGGCGAAGCCCATCCACAGCATGAAGGCGCCCGGTGCCATCGCCTCGGCGGCGAACAGCAGCAGCGCCAGCGCGGCCCAGCCCACCACGTCCCAGCGCATGGCTCAGTTCCCGAAGCGCGGCGGTTGCGGCGGCCGCTCGGCCAGCTTGGCGTGCAGCCAGTAGCGCTCCTGCTGCTCCAGCGACAGCGCGGCCAGCGTCGTGCCATCGGCGGCCGCGGCCGCTTCCATCGCGCGGAAGCGCCGCTCGAACTTGAGGTTGGCCTGGCGCAGCGCGGCGCCCGGATCGACCCGGGCATGGCGCGCGAGGTTGGCGCAGACGAACAGCACGTCGCCGATCTCGTCCTGCAAGCGCGCATGGTTGTCCCGCACCGGCCCGCGCGCGAACTCCTCGCGCACCTCGCCGATCTCCTCGCACAGTTTGTCGAGCACCGGCGCCGGGTCCGGCCAGTCGAAGCCGACCCGTGCCGCACGCGATTGCAGCTTGGCCGCGCGCAGCCACTCCGGCAGGCCGCGCGCGATGCCCGCCAGCGCCGAGTCGTCGGCATGCCCGGCGTCCGTGCGCTCCTGGCGCTTGATCGACTCCCAGTTGGCGCTGACCGCCTCGGCGTCGTCGGCCGCGACCGCCGCGAACACATGCGGGTGGCGGCGGATGAGCTTGTCGCAGATCGCCGCGACCACGTCGCCAAACCCGAACGCGCCCTGCTCGGAGGCCATCTGCGCATGGAACACCACCTGCAGCAGCAGATCGCCCAGTTCGTCCTTGAGCGCGGCCAGGTCGTTGCGGTCGATCGCGTCGGCGACCTCGTAGGCCTCCTCCACCGTGTAGGGCGCGATCGTCGCGAAGCTCTGCTCCAGGTCCCACGGGCAGCCCGCCTCGGGGTCGCGCAGGCGCGCCATGATGCCGAGTAGTTCCTGGATGTCGCTCATCGTGCTTGCTCCGGTGTTTTTCGTGGGAGCGACTTCAGTCGCGATGGGGCTTTGCCGGGAAAGCCCGTCGCGACTGAAGTCGCTCCTACAGGGACATGAGTCCGCAGCGTTGCGGCTAGCTAGGCCAGCCACGCGCGCCACGGCAGCGAGGTGTCGCCGAGCGCGACGAAATCACCGTTGAGCAGGCTCTCGCGGCGGTTGTAGCGGAAGGTCTCGCCGGTCGCGGCGGCCATCAGCGCGCCGCCGGCGGACAGCAGCACGCACTGCCCGGCCGCAGTGTCCCATTCGGAGGTGGGGCCGAAACGCGGGTACACGTCAAGCTCGCCTTCGGCGATGCGGCAGAACTTCAGCGAGGAGCCCTGCGCGACCAGTTCGATCTCGCCCATCCGCGCCAGCGCCGCCTCGGTGCGCGCGTCGCGGTGCGAGCGACTGGCCGCCACGCGCAACGGCATGTGGGCGGGGCTGCGCACGCGCAACGCGGTATCGGACTTGCCATCACGGCGGTAAGCCGGCGCATCGCGCATCGCGTGCCAGACACGGCCATCCACCGGCGCCTGGACCACACCGAACACCGGCGTGCCCAGGTGGATCAACGCGATATTGACGCTGAACTCGCCGTTGCGCTTGACGAATTCGCGGGTGCCGTCGAGCGGATCGACCAGCCAATAACTGCTCCATTGCTGGCGTACCTGCCAGGGCACCGCCGCCGACTCCTCCGACAGCACCGGCAGTTCAGGCGTGAGGCGGCCCAGTTCCTCGACAATCACCCGATGCGCGGCCAGGTCGGCCTGGGTCAGCGGGCTGTGGTCGCTCTTGGTCTCGACCTCGAACTCCTCGGCGTACACCTCCATGATCGCCGCGCCGGCCTCGGCGGCGATCGCGATCACCGCCTCGCGCAGGTTGGCGTCCAGGCGGATCACGCCTGCGCCGCCAGCCATGCGCGAGCGATGAACAGTGCCGCCAGCGAGCGGCCCTCGGAGAAGTCCTCGCGCAGCATCAGCTCCTCCAGTCGCGCCAGCTTCCACGGCACCACGTCCAGCTCCTCCGGCTCGTCGCCCGGCAGGCGCTCGGGATACAGCTCGCGCGCGACCACCAGCCACGACTGGTGGCTCATGTAGGTCGGCACCAGCGTCATCGCGCGCAGCACCGTCAGCGCGCGCGCGCCGTAGCCGGCCTCCTCCTTCAGTTCGCGGTCGGCGGCCTGCTCGGGCGTCTCGCCGGCGTCGATCCGGCCCTTGACCAGGCCCAGCTCGTAGCGATGCACGCCGGCGGCGTATTCGCGCACCAGCAGCACGGTCTCCGGGTCCAGCATCGGCACCACCACCACCGCGCCGTGGCCCTGGCTGAGCTGGCGGTGATAGAGGCGGCGCTCGCCGTTGGAGAACTCCAGGTCGAGCTGCTGCCGGCGCAGCGCGCCGTCGCCGACCTCGGTGATCTCGTGGATGATCGGCAGCGGACGGCTCATGGCTGCCCCGCGCCACGGCGAGCGATCGATAGAATGCGCGGATGCAAAGACATGTCCATGAACCCGGAATGCTAGCAGACGCCACCGGCGCCGAGGTCGCCGCCGCCTGGCGCGGCCGCGACCTCGAGGTGCTGTGGCATCCGTGCACGCAGATGCGCGAACACCCCGACACGCTGCCGCTGGTGCCGATCGCCCGCGGCGAGGGCGCCTGGCTGGTCGGCCATGACGGCCGCCACTACCTGGACGCGGTCAGCAGCTGGTGGACCAACCTGTTCGGGCATGCCGAGCCGCGCATCGGCGCGGCGATCGCGCGCCAGGCCACGCAGCTGGAGCAGGTGATGCTGGCCGGCTTCACCCACGAGCCGGCGGTGCGGCTGGCCGAGCGCCTGCTGGCGATCGCGCCGCGCCAGTCCGGCCGCGCGCCGCTGGCCAAGGTGTTCTATGCCGACAACGGCTCGGCCGGCGTCGAGGTGGCGCTGAAGATGGCCTTCCACTACTTCCGCAACCGCGGCGAGCAGCGGCGCACCCGCTTCGTGGCGCTGGAGAACGGCTACCACGGCGAGACCATCGGCGCGCTCTCGGTCGGCGACATCCCGCTGTACCGCCGCGTCTACGCGCCGCTGCTGGCCGAGGCGCTGTTCGCGCCCTCGCCCGACGCCTACCTGGCTGAACCGGGCCAGTCCGCCGCCGAACGCGCGCTGCAGGCCGCCGACGCGCTGGCCGACCTGCTCGACCGGCACCCGGGCGAGATCTGCGCGCTGATCCTGGAACCGCGCCTGCAATGCGCCGGCGGCATGCGCATGCACGACCCGATCTATCTGAAACGTGCGCGCGAGCTGTGCGACGCGCACGGCGTGTTCCTGATCGCCGACGAGATCGCCACCGGCTTCGGCCGCACCGGCACGCTGTTCGCATGCGAGCAATCAGGCGTCATGCCGGACCTGCTGTGCCTGTCGAAGGGCCTGACCGGCGGCTTCCTGCCTTTGTCGGCGGTGCTGGCAACGCAGGAACTCTACGAGGCCTTCCTCGATGACTCGCGCGAACGCGCGTTCCTGCACTCGCACAGCTACACCGGCAACCCGCTGGCCTGCGCGGCGGCACTGGCCTCACTGGACATCTTCGCCAGCGACGGGGTGATCGAGCGCAACCGCGCCACCGCCGAGACGATGCGCCGGCTGGCCGCGCCGCTGCGCGACCATCGCCACGTCGCCGAGGTGCGCCAGGCCGGCATGGTGCTGGCCTTCGAGCTGACCCGCGGCGGCGAGCGGCGCACGCCGTTCCCGGCGGCGGCCCGGGTCGGGCTGCACGCCTACAAGGCAGCGCTGGCGCGCGGCGTGGTGCTGCGCCCGCTCGGCGACGTGCTGTACTGGATGCCTCCGTACTGCATCGACGACGCGCAGCTGGCGCTGCTCGCCGAGACCACGCTGGCCGCAATCGAGGAGGCCACCGCGTGCGCCTGACCCGCTGCCATGTCGAGCAGGCGCTGACGGCCGGCGATGAGATCGCGCTGCCGGAGGACGCCGCCAACCACCTGCTGCGGGTGCTGCGGCTGCGCGAGGGCGACGCCTGCGTGCTGTTCAACGGCGACGGTCACGACTATGCCGCGACCGTGGTCGCCACTGGCAAGCGCGACGCGCGGGTGCGGATCGAATCGGCCCGGCCGGTGGCGAACGAGTCGGCGTTGCGGATCACCCTGGTGCAGGGCATCGCGCGCGGCGAGAAAATGGACCTGATCCTGCAGAAAGCCACCGAGCTGGGCGTGGCCGCGCTGATCCCGGTCAACGCCGAGCGTACCGAGGTCAGGCTCGACGCCACCCGCGCCGAGAAGCGCGTGGCGCACTGGCGCAGCGTGGTCGTGGCGGCCTGCGAGCAATCCGGGCGGGCGCGGCTGCCCGCGCTGGCGCCGCCGACCGCACTGGGCGGGCTGGC
>JASGDF010000171.1:0-6004 GCA_047607345.1 Pseudomonas sp.
CGCTCCTGCGACAGGCAAGCGCTACGCGCTTACTTCATGCGGTAGGTGATACGACCCTTGGTCAGGTCGTACGGGGTCATTTCGACCTTGACCCGGTCGCCGGTCAGGATGCGGATGTAGTTCTTGCGCATGCGGCCGGAGATGTGGGCGATGATCTCGTGCCCGTTCTCCAGCTTGACCCGGAATGTGGTGTTGGGCAGCGTCTCGCTGACAGTGCCCTCGAATTCGATGGAATCGTCTTTCGACATGTAATCCTGTCTGGTGCAGGGGCCGCAAGGCCCGAGAGAAAAAGGAATTTTACGCCCCGACGCCGGCCGGTGCAAAGTTTGCGTTAACCGCCTGCCGGGACGGCCAGCGCGGCGGCGGCCAGCTGGCCGAAGCGCCGCGTCCACGGACCCGGTGGCTCGGGCCGGCCGCCCAGCTCCCGGACGTGGGCCAGGAACCGCTCGCGCGGCCAGGCTTCGGCGCCCAGGCTCAGCAGGTGCGGGTTCTCGACCTGGGCGTCGATCAACGGCCAGCCCCATTGCCGCAGACGATGGGCGAGTGCGGCCAGCGCCACCTTGGACCCGCCGCTGCGGCCGCTGAACATGCTTTCGCCGAAGAACGCCTGCCCGATCGCGACCCCGTAGATGCCGCCGACCAGCGCATCGCCGTCGAACACCTCCACCGAATGGGCATGGCCGAGCCGATGCAGCGCCAGATAAGCCTCGCGCATCCCCGCGGTGATCCAGGTGCCATCCTGGCCTGGCCTGGGGCTGTCGGCGCAGGCGTCGATGACCTCCGCGAAACGGGTATCGGCGCATATGTGCCAGGTGTTGCCGCGCAGGCCGCGCCGGAACCTCGACGACAACCGCACGCCGTCGGTCCGGAACACCATGCGCGGGTCCGGCGACCACCACAGGATCGGCTGGCCTTCCGAGAACCACGGGAAGATGCCGCTCGCGTAGGCGTTGAGCAGGCGCTGCGGTGCCAGGTCGCCGCCCACCGCGAGCAGGCCGTCAGGTTGCGCCAGGGCCGTTTCCGCCGGTGGGAAGGGCGCATCGGGCGAGGGCGAGAGCAGGAAGGGACGTGTCGGCCGCATGCCGCGCATTATCGCCCGGCGTCCAGGGCGGCCGAGCACCTGTAGGAGCGACTTCAGTCGCGAGGGGCTTTCCCGGCAACGCCCCTCGCGACTGAACGGCCTACAGACAAGGGAAACGTTGCTTGAACGGCGAGTGCCCTTCCAGCCCACGCGCATGCCTCGCCACCGCCGCGCGCTCCTCCCGACACCACTCGGCGAGCGGGACGCGGAAGCCCGGGTCCGCGATCCAGTGCTGGCTGCGTACCAGCGTCGGCAGGAAGCCCCGGGCCAGCTTGTGCTCGCCCTGCGCACCGGGTTCGAAGCGCGTCAGGCCCTCGCGCAGGCAGTACTCGATGCCCTGGTAGTAGCAGGTCTCGAAGTGCAGGCCGGGCAGGGCCGCGCCGCCCCAGTAGCGGCCGTAGAGCGTATCGGTCCCGCGCAGGCACAGCGCGCCGGCCAGCGGTTCGCCGTCGCGTTCGGCGAGGAACATCACCAACTGCCTCGGCAGCCGCCGTGCCAGGTAATGCAGGAACTCGAGCGTCAGCGCCGGCGAGTTGCCGTATTCGTGGAAGGTCTTCAGATAGAAGCCGAACATCGTCTCCAGCTCGCGCTCGCCGGCTTCGTCGCCATGGATGACCCGCAGGCCGACGCCGGCGCGCTGCACCCTGGCGCGTTCCTGGCGGATGTTCTTGCGGTGCTTGTGGTCCATCGCGCCGAGGAAGGACTCGAAGTCGTGCCAGTCACCGGGATTGCGCCAGTGGTACTGCACGTCCTGGCGCAGCAGCCAGTCTTCGCCGAAGACCGCGTCCTCCGGCGTCTCGTGGAAGTTCACATGCGCCGAGGACAGCCCCTCGCGCTCGACTTGCTCGCACATCGCCGCCAGCAGTGCCCCGCGCGCCCGGGCATCGCGCGCCAGCAGGCGCGGCCCAGTGACCGGCGAGTAGGGAACGCCGTACAGCGCCTTTGGGTAATAGGCTTGCCCGTAGCGCGCGTAGGCGTTGGCCCAGGCGTGGTCGAACACGAACTCGCCGTGCGAATTGGTCTTCAGGTAGCCGGGCGCCGCGGCAACCAGGGCATCGGCCTCCCACAGGGTGAGGTGCCGCGGCTGCCAGCCCCAGTCCGGGCGCAGGCAGCCGCACGCCTCCAGCCCGGACAGGAACGCGTGCGACACGAACGGGTTGCCGCCGTCGTGCAGCGCGTCCCAGCTTGTGGCGGGGACGTCTGCGAGCCGGTGGAATGTCCGGACCTGGGCCATGCTTCGGTCGTCATTCCCGCGAAGACGGGAATCCAGTGCCTCAGCCGGCCTGCTGATCCAGGAAGCGCTCGGCATCCAGCGCGGCCATGCAGCCGAAGCCGGCCGAGGTGATCGCCTGGCGGTAGTGCTGGTCGGCGACGTCGCCGGCGGCGAACACGCCCTCCACCGAGGTCTGGGTGGCGTTGCCGCCCAGGCCCGAGCGGATCTCCAGGTAGCCGTTGTGCATCGCCAGTTGGCCCTCGAACAGGCCGGTGTTGGGGTGGTGGCCGATTGCCACGAAGAAGCCGTGCGCTTCGATGTCGCGGGTGCCGCTGTCGAGCACCGACTTCACCCGCACTCCGGTCACGCCCGCATCGTTGCCCAGCACTTCCTCGACGGCATGGTGCCAGACGAACTCGACCTTGCCGGCCGCGGCCTTGGCGTGCAGCCGGTCCTGCAGGATCTTCTCGGCGCGCAGGCTGTCGCGACGGTGCACCAGGTACACCTTGCGGGCGATGTTGGACAGGTACAGCGCCTCCTCGACCGCGGTGTTGCCGCCGCCGACCACCACCACGTCCTGGTCGCGGTAGAAGAAGCCGTCGCAGGTGGCGCAGGCGGAGACCCCGCGGCCCTTGAACGTCTCCTCCGAGGCGATGCCCAGGTACTTGGCGGAAGCGCCGGTGGCGATGATCAGCGCGTCGGCGGTGTACTCGCCGCCGTCGCCGACCAGCCTGAACGGGCGCCGCGACAGGTCGGCGGTGTGGATGTGGTCGAAGATCACCTCGGTCTCGAAGCGCTCGGCATGCTCCTGCAGCTGCGCCATCAGCTGCGGCCCCTGCAGATCGTGCGGGCCGCCCGGCCAGTTCTCGATCTCGGTGGTGGTCATCAGCTGGCCGCCCTGCTGCAGCCCGGTGATGACCACCGGCTTGAGGTTGGCGCGCGCGGCGTAGACGGCGGCGGTCCAGCCGGCGGGGCCGGAACCGAGGATCAGCAGGCGGGAGTGCTTGGAGGTGCTCATGTAGACTCGTGGAGGCGTAGAGAAAGGGCCGGCAAGGCGCGGATGCCGCAGCGGACGATGGCTATATAGAGTGGATGCCGGCTCCAGGTGAATCAAGCCGAGCACCTGGAACTGTGTAGGAGTGGCTTCGGCATGCCGCGGCCGTTCAGTCCCGACGCTTTCCCTGAGGTCGCTCCTGCAGCGATGCACTGCATTCGTTTATTATCAAGCACTAACAGAATTTTCTTGAGGTCGGGCTACAGGTGGCGAAACAGGTTCCGGAACGTGGCAAGCCCAATGAGGGCAAGGCGTCGCGCAAGGCCGCGACCGCGGACAACCCGCGCCGGCAGAAGCTGTGGCGCGATCTGGCGCTGATCGCGGTCGCGCCGCTGCTGCTGTACCTGCTCGCCAGCCTGTTCACCTATTCGGCCAGCGATCCGGGCTGGTCGCGCACCGGCAGCGTGGTCGCGCCGGTACACAACATGGGCGGCCTGGTCGGCGCCTGGATCGCCGACGTGCTGCTGCAACTGTTCGGCTACGTGGCGTTTCTGCTGCCGCTGGTGCTGGGCGGGGTGGCCTGGATCGCGCTGTTCGGCGGCGGTGAGCGGGAAGGGCAGGAGAGCGACCTGGGGCCGGCGCTGCGCCTGGTCGGCATGGTCGGGTTCCTGATCTCCGCGACCGGCTTTCTGCACCTGCGTCTGTTTGACGGCGACGTGGCCGGGGCCGGCGGCATCCTTGGCAAACTGGTGTGCAACTCGCTGCGGGCAGGCTTCGGCACCTTGGGCGCCAACCTGTTCATCGTCGTGCTGCTGCTGGCCTCGATCACGCTGGCGACCGGGCTGTCGTGGCTGGCGGTGATGGAGCGGATCGGCCGTTCCGTGCTGGCATTGGGTCCGCTGCTGCAGAAGGGCGGCAAGCAGGCCAACGAATGGCAGCAGACCCGGGCGATGCGCGAGGAGCGCGAGGAAGTGCGCAAGGTCGAGGCGGTCAAGCAGGCCAAGCGCGAGCCGGTGAAGATCGAAGCGCCGCCGGCCCCGGTGGTCGAGAAGAGCGAGCGCGCCAAGCGCGACACCCAGATCCCGATGTTCCAGGGCGTCAACAAGGACGGTTCGGAGGTGCCGCCGCTGGCGCTGCTGGACGATCCCAAGCCGCAGCCGAAGGGCTACGACGAGGACACCCTGGAGACGCTCTCGCGCCAGATCGAGTTCAAGCTCAAGGACTTCCGCATCGACGCGCAGGTGGTCGGCGCCTATCCCGGCCCGGTCATCACCCGCTTCGAGATCGAGCCTGCGCCGGGCGTCAAGGTCAGCCAGATCAGTTCGCTGGACAAGGACATCGCGCGCGGGTTGTCGGTCAAGTCGGTGCGTGTGGTCGACGTGATCCCAGGCAAGTCGGTGATCGGCCTGGAGATCCCCAACGTCACCCGCGAGATGATCTTCCTGTCCGAGCTGCTGCGCTCGAAGGAATACGACAAGTCGGCCAGCCCGCTGACCCTGGCGCTGGGCAAGGACATCGCCGGCCGCCCGACCGTGGCGGACCTGGCGCGCATGCCGCACCTGCTGGTCGCCGGCACCACCGGCTCGGGCAAGTCGGTGGCGGTCAACGCGATGGTGCTGAGCCTGCTCTACAAGGCCTCGCACAAGGAACTGCGGATGCTGATGATCGACCCGAAGATGCTCGAGCTGAGCGTCTACCAGGGCATCCCGCACCTGCTGGCGCCGGTGGTCACCGACATGAAGGAGGCGGCCAACGGCCTGCGCTGGTGCGTGGCCGAGATGGAGCGCCGCTACAAGCTGATGAGTGCGGTCGGGGTGCGCAACCTGGCCGGCTTCAACAAGAAGGTCAAGGATGCCGAGGACGCCGGCCAGCCGCTGATGGACCCGCTGTTCCGGCCCAATCCGGAACTGGGCGAGGCGCCGCGGCCGCTGGAGCCGCTGCCGTTCATCGTGATCTTCATCGACGAGTTCGCCGACATGATGATGATCGTCGGCAAGAAGGTCGAGGAGCTGATCGCGCGCCTGGCGCAGAAGGCGCGCGCGGCCGGCATCCACCTGATCCTGGCGACCCAGCGTCCGTCGGTGGACGTGATCACCGGCCTGATCAAGGCCAACGTCCCGACCCGGATCGCATTCCAGGTCAGCTCCAAGATCGACTCGCGCACGATCCTGGACCAGTCCGGCGCCGAGACCCTGCTCGGCCACGGCGACATGCTGTACCTGCCGCCGGGCACGGCGATGCCCGAGCGCGTGCACGGCGCCTTCGTCAGCGACGACGAGGTGCATCGCGTCGTCGAGCACCTCAAGGCCAGCGGCCCGGCCGACTACATCGACGGCGTGCTCGACGAGGTGCAGACGCTGGGCGACGGCGTGGTGGTCGGCGCGACCGGCCTGCCGGAGACCAGCGGCGGTGGCGGCGACGAGTCCGACCCGCTGTACGACGAGGCGCTGCGGATCGTCACCGAGACCCGCCGCGCCTCGATCTCCGGCGTGCAGCGCCGGCTGAAGATCGGCTACAACCGCGCCGCGCGCCTGATCGAGGCGATGGAGGCGGCCGGCGTGGTCAGTGCGCCCGAGCACAACGGCGACCGCAGCGTGCTGGCGCCGCCGCCGCCGAAATGACCCCCTTCGTCCCCCTGTAGGAGCGACTTCAGTCGCGATGGGGCTCTACCGGTAAAGCCCCATCGCGACTGAAGTCGCTCCTACGAAGTCCCCAG
>JASGDF010000172.1:0-2613 GCA_047607345.1 Pseudomonas sp.
GAGCGACTTCAGTCGCGAGGGGCTTTCCCGGGGAAGCCCCTCGCGACTGAAGTCGCTCCTACGCAGAACGAAGTCGGCTACGCCGCCTGCCTGGCCGCCAGCTGGCGCAGCACGTATTGCAACAAACCACCGTGCTTGAAGTACTCCACCTCCTTCGGGGTCAGCAGCAGCACCTTGACCTCGAACTCACGTTCCGTGCCGTCGGCCTTGCGTGCCACGATTCTGGCGCGCTTGCTGACACCGTCCTCCAGCCCGGTGATGTCGAAGGTCTCCGAGCCGTCCAGTCCCAGCGCCTGCGCGTTCTCACCGTCCAGGAACTGCAGCGGCAGCACGCCCAGGCCAACCAGGTTGGAGCGGTGGATGCGCTCGAAGCTCTCGGCGATCACCGCCTCGACCCCGAGCAGGTGGGTGCCCTTGGCCGCCCAGTCGCGCGAGGACCCGGTGCCGTACTCCTTGCCGGCGATCACCACCAGCGGCACGCCGTCGGCCTTGTACTTCATCGCCGCGTCGTAGATCGACAGCTTCTGCGGCGGGGTGCTGCCGAAGTACAGGGTGTTGCCGCCTTCCTCGCCGCCGAACATCAGGTTCTTGATGCGGATGTTGGCGAAGGTGCCACGCACCATCACGTCGTCATTGCCGCGGCGGCTGCCGTAGCTGTTGAAGTCGGCCGGCTGCACCCCACGTTCCTGCAGGAAGCGGCCGGCCGGCGAGTCCTGTTTGATGTTGCCGGCCGGGGAGATGTGGTCGGTGGTGATCGAGTCGCCGAACAAGCCGAGCACGCGCGCGCCATGCACGTCCTCGACGTGGCCGACCTCCATGGTCATGCCCTCGAAGTAGGGCGGGTTCTTGATGTAGGTCGAGGTCCCGTCCCACGCGTACAGCTCGCCGTCGGGCGAGGCGATGGTGTTCCAGCGGGTGTCGCCCTTGAACACGGCGGCGTAGTTCTGTTTGAACATCTCTGGGCCCAGGGTGGCGGCGATGACGTCGCCGATCTCCTTGTTGCTGGGCCAGATGTCCTTCAGGTAGACCGGCTCGCCGTCGTGGCCTGTACCCAGAGGCTCGCGGGCCAGGTCGATGTCGGTGGTGCCGGCGATCGCGTAGGCGACCACCAACGGCGGCGAGGCCAGGTAGTTCATCTTGACCTCCGGATGCACCCGGCCCTCGAAGTTGCGGTTGCCCGACAGCACCGAGGCCACCACCAGGTCCTCGCGCGCGATCGCCTTGGAGACCTCGTCCGGCAGCGGTCCGGAATTGCCGATGCAGGTGGTGCAGCCGTAGCCGACCACGTAGAAGCCCAGCTTCTCCAGGTCGTCGAGCACGCCGGCCTTGGCCAGGTAGTCGGTGACCACGCGCGAGCCCGGGCCGAGTGAGGTCTTGACCCAGGGCTGCGCCTTCAGCCCCTTGGCGGCGGCGTTGCGGGCGAGCAGGCCGGCGCCGAGCATCACCGCCGGGTTGGAGGTGTTGGTGCAGGAGGTGATCGCGGCGATCACCACCGCGCCGTCGCGCAATCGCCAGGCCGCGCCGGTGTCGGGATCCGGCTCGGCCTGCGCCGCCTTGGTGCCGACCGCGGTGCCGCCGCCGCCCTCGTTCTTGAGCCGGTCCTCCTGCCCGAGGTCGGCCAGGCGCTTGCTGCGGGCGTCGGCGAACGGCTTCAGGCTGTCGCGGAAGTTGGCCTGCACGTCCTCCAGCAGCACGCGGTCCTGCGGGCGCTTGGGGCCGGCCAGCGACGGGCGCACCTGGCCCATGTCCAGCTCCAGCGTGGCGCTGTACTGCGCGTGCGCGCTGCCCGGCTCGTGCCACAGGCCCTGGGCGCGGGCGTAGGCCTCGACCAGGGCGATCTGCGCCTCGCTGCGCCCGGACAGGCGCAGGTAGTTCAGTGACTCGGCATCGATCGGGAAGATGCCACAGGTGGCGCCGTACTCCGGCGCCATGTTGCCGATGGTGGCGCGGTCGGCCAGCGGCAGGTGCTGCAGGCCGTCGCCGTAGAACTCGACGAACTTGCCGACCACGCCGAGCCTGCGCAGCATCTGGGTCACGGTCAGCACCAGGTCGGTGGCGGTGGCGCCCTCGGGCAACTTGCCGGTCAGCTTGAAACCGACCACCTGCGGGATCAGCATCGAGGAAGGCTGGCCGAGCATCGCCGCCTCGGCCTCGATGCCGCCCACGCCCCAGCCGAGCACGCCGATGCCATTGATCATCGTGGTGTGCGAGTCGGTGCCGAACACGGTGTCCGGGTAGGCGAGGGCCTGGCCGTCCTTGTCGGCGGTCATGACGACCCGGGCCAGGTTCTCGAGGTTGACCTGGTGGACGATGCCGGTGTTCGGCGGCACCACCTTGAAGTTGTCGAACGCCTTCTGGCCCCAGCGCAGGAAGCCGTAGCGCTCCTGGTTGCGCTGGAACTCGATCTTGCCGTTGAGGTCCAGCGCCTCGGGCTTGCCGAACACGTCGACCTGCACCGAGTGGTCGATCACCAGCTCGGAGGGGATCAGCGGATTGATCTGCTCGGGGCGCCCGCCCAGCTTGACCACCGCGTCGCGCATCGCCGCCAGGTCGACCACGCAGGGCACGCCGGTGAAGTCCTGCAGCACCACGCGCGCGGGCATGAACGCGATC
>JASGDF010000173.1:0-9482 GCA_047607345.1 Pseudomonas sp.
CATCATGGTTCGTCGGTTCTCCTGCGGCGCGGACTGAAGTCCCTCCCACAGAACAGCCCGCGACCGAAACATCGCCTCGCGCGGCGGCGCGTCGAACATCATGGCTCGTCGGTTCTCCTGCGGCGCGGACTGAAGTCCCTCCCACAAGAAGGCTCGTCCTCGACCGAGGCCGAACGCCTTGGCAATGCCATCCATAGCCAATGCGAACAGTTTTGGTCAGGCCGATCCGGGACGGCTCACAGCTCCAGTTCGATCCGGTCGCGGCCGTTGCGCTTGGCGCGGTACAGCGCCTCGTCGGCGCGTCCCAGCAGTTGCTCGGCGCTCTCGCCCTCGCGGTACCAGGCCACCCCGATCGAGCAGGTGACCACCAGGGTCTGCCCGTTCACGCCGTAGGGTGTGGCGCGGATGGCCTCGAGCAACAGTTGCAAGCGCTCGCGTGCGGGACGCACCAACCCCGGCAGGATCGCCAGCAGTTCCTCGCCGCCATAGCGACCGATCCGGTCCGAGTCGCGCAGGCCGATGTTGAGCCGGCGACCGACCCGTGCCAGCACGCCGTCGCCGGTCAGGTGGCCGTACTGGTCGTTGATCTGCTTGAAGTGGTCCAGGTCGATCAGCACCACCGCCAGCGGTTGTCCATTGGCCTGGGCGGCATTCATCGCGACGGCCAGCGCGTCGAGGATCCCGGCCCGGTTGAGCAGGCCGGTCAGTTCGTCGTGGCTGGCCTTCAGCGCCAGCGCCGCGCGCGCGCTTTCCAGTTCGCGCTTCTCGCGTTCCAGTTCGACGGTGCGCTCGGCCACCAGCCGCTTCAGAGTGCGCTCGCGGATCAGCAGCCCACGCAGGCGCCAGCGCCAGATGCCTACCGCCAGTCCTGCCGCCAGCAGCGTGTAGACCACCCGCGCCGGCCAGCCGGCCCACCAGTGCGGCGCGACCTCGAAGGCGATCCGTGCTGGTACCGAGGCGCTGCGCCGGTAGTCGTCGAGCAGCTGTGCCTCGAATACATAGCGGCCGGCCGGCAGCGGTGGCGGCTCGATCTCGCCGTTGCGGACATACACCCATTCCCGGTGCAGGCCGGTCAGGCGGAAGCGGAACCTGGCCCGGTTGGGATCGTCGTAGATGCCCAGCGCGGTCAGCTCCACATGCAGGGGGCGGTCGTTCCAGGGCAGCCGCGCACCAGGCACGATGCGCTCGTCGCCGCGACGGATGTCGGTGATCTCCAGGCGCGGGACGGTGTTGTCGAACAGCCGGGCGGGATCGAGGATATGGCTGACGCCCTTGGAGTTGCCGAGCCAGATCGAGCCGTCCGGATCTTCCAGGATCGCCCCTTCCGAGGTGTCGTCCCACAGCAGGCCCTGGCTCTGCGACAGCCGCGACCAGCGTCCGTCCATGCGCACGTCCACGCCGCGGTTGTGGCCGATCCACAGGCGGCCGGCGTGGTCCACATGGATGACGTAGACGGTCAGTTCGGCGAATGCGGGGTCGGCGCTGCGGCGCAGCTCGACGCGGTCGCCCCGCAGCTGGCCATGCCACAGTCCGGGCCGGTAGAAGGCCAGCCAGACTTCGCCATGCGCGTCCACTCGCACCTTGCTCACCCAGTCGTGGACCTGGCGCCCGTCGACCGACAGCATCATCGGCATCCAGCGGCCTTCGCGCAGCCGGTAGAGGCCGTCGGCGCCGGCCAGCCACAGCGTGCCGGTCGCATCCTGGGAGATGTCCTGGTAGGAAATCTCCGGCAGGTCGGCGACCCGCTGCGGGGTGCCGCCGGCCTGTGGGTCTTCGAGCAGGTAAAGCCCGGCGGTGGTCGGGATCCACAGACGCTGCTGGCGATCGAGGAACAGCCGCCGGACCGTGTGCGGCAGTCGCGCGATCTCTTGGCTGGCGCTGCCATCGGCGGCGTGCCGGAACAGGTGGCCGGCGGAGTTGACGCTCCATAGCGTGCCGTCGGCGGCGCGTTGCAGGCCGATCACCTGTATTCCCGCAGCGGCCAGCCAGGGCTGGAAGCGCCCGCCGGAGGGCGGCTGGCGGCTGATGCCGTGCTCGTTGCCGACCAGCAGCCCGCCGTTGGCGTCGCGCAGGATCGACCAGGTCGGGGCCGCGACCATGCCCTGCGAGGCATCCCAGTTCTCGATCCGGCCATAGCCAGCCCAGCGCACCAGGCTTTCGCCGTCCATGTTCAGCCAAAGATCGCCACCGCGGTCGACCAGCAACGCGCTGCTGCTGCTTTCCGGCAGCCCGTTGCGATGGTCGAACAGGCGCCAGTGTCCGTCCTCCCAGCGCGCCAGCGCGCTGGCGTCACGGACCAGGATGCGGCCTTGATGGTCGACGGCGATGTCGGCAGGACGGCCGATCGTGGCCGGCGCCGGCATTGGAAGCGGGCGCAACTCGAACTGCCGCGCGCCAGCGGGACGCTGGATCACATGGCGCCGGCCGCGTACCCACAACCCGTCATCACGGTCGTGCGCGACGCTGTACCAGATATCCTCGGGAACGCCCTGCGCCGGCCCGAGCGTCTCGACGTTGCCGGCGGCATCGACCCGGCAGAGCATCCGCGCGCAGCCGAGCCAGAGCGTGTCGTCATCGGCGAAGGCGCTGGCGATCTGGCCAAGTTCCGGCCGGCGCGTGATGGTCGCCTCGTCGAACAGTGGCTGCAGCCGCCAGCGCCCCTGTGGCTGTGCCACCACGCGTTGCACACGGTTGGCATTGACCAGCAGCGTGGCCCAGCGGGTGCTGGCCAGTTGCAGCGAATCGCGCCGCAGGCGTCCGATCTCGCCATGGTCGAGCTTGCGGAACCCGCGTTCGTCGCCGACGAACAGGTTGTCCAGGCTGCCCACCCAGATCCGTCCGGCCGGATCCTGGCTGATCGAGGAGACGTGCAGGTTGCGCTCCCCGTCCAGTGCCACCTGCCGGAATTCGCGCCCGTCGAAGCGGTACAGCCCGCTCTCGGTGCATACCCATAGGGGCGTGCGCGGTGTTTGCAACAGGCAGGTGCCGGCCAGGCCGAGCAGGCCCTGCTCGTGCGCGTAGTATCGCAGCGGGATGCTCTGCGCGGTGGCGGCAACGGCCAGCAGCCATGAGACGAACCATGCGGCGCACCCGGCCAGGGCCATGCCATGGGGTTTACGGTGTGGCCGCGGCGTCGGCAAGCGTGTCATCCCCCTGAGTGGCGCCTGCTGCTCCATCGAGGGAGGTTGCGCCCTTGCATTGTGTGCGGTATCTGTCGCGAACGGAATGTGACGTGTGATCGTCCTCATGCTATCGCGTCCGATTCCTGCTCCAGCTCGGTGCCGGCCCAGACCACATCGTCGCGGTCCTCGTACATCGTGCTGACCGACAGGCCCCGCAGTCGGTCCGCCTGCGCGTAGTTGCGGAAACTGCAGTTTTGCGCGAGCGCCTGGAACGGCAACAGGCAAGGCAACAACCACGCCGCCAAGTATCCCTTGGTGAAGCGATCTTGCTGGAGGCATTGCCTGGGCCGATGAGGCAACACGTGCCGCTCGCTCTCCCGCTGGATATGTATGGACCGGCGGCGCGCATGGCGCGGACGGTTTGCAACGATATCGGTCGCGCCGCGGAGATCTTGAGCGAGGCCGTCACCGCGATAGGCATGGCCGGCAAGGCTCTGCGCAGCCCCGGATCGGCCTGGCCGGGAGCCTGCTCGAGTTCACTGGGCGCTGTGGGTCTTGTCTGCTCAATTGATGAGTTGGCGCGCAGCATCGAAGGCGGCATCGAACATGCGCTGCACCGGCGGGGCCATCTCGCTGGCCAGCATCGCCAGCAGGAACAGGCCCAGCAGCAGCGATACCGGCAGGCCGAGCTGGATCGGGTTCAGCGCAGGAGCGGCCTTCGACAACGCGCCGAAGGCGAGGTTGACCGCCAGCATCGCCACGATCATCGGCAGCGCCAGGGTCAGCCCACCACGCAGGACCTGCATGAAGAACGTCGGCGCGACCTCGGCGAAGGCATGCACGTCCGGCAGCGCGGCGCCGATCGGCAGTGCCTTGTAGCTGTCCACCAGCAGCGCGACCAGCGCCAAGTGGCCATTGGCGGCGAAGAACAGCAGGCCGAAGCTGATGTAGAACCATTGCGCGATCACCCCGGACGTGACCCCGCGCAGCGGATCGGACATCTGCGCGAAGGACAGGCCGGTACTTTGCGAGATCATCTCGCCGGCGAGCGCGCCAGCCTCGAAGATCAGCCGCAGCATGAAGCCCATCGCCGCGCCGATCGCCAGCTCGCGGACGATGCTCAGTACCGAGGTGGCGTTGAAGCCGTCCCATTCCGGGACCGGCGGCAGGATCGGCGTCAGTGCCAGTGCCAGGGTGCCCGAGAGCATCACCCGTACCCGCGCCGGTACCGCGCGGGTGCCGATCAGCGGCATCGCGGTCATCAGTGCGCCGGTACGTAGCATCGTCCACAGCACCGCGCCGATCATCGCGAAGGCGCGCTGACCGTCGACGACCATCTGGGTGGCGGCATCCATCAGCGGATTCCACCGCCCCGCGTCTGCGCGGGGATGGCGAGGGCGGCGGTGGCGACGGGACGCATGGTGGCTACCCGATCAGATGCGGAATGCGCTGGAACAGCTGCGTGGTGTACTCGACCAGGTGCGCCAGCAGCATCGAGCCGCCGGCGAACAGCACCGCGGTCAGCGCGACGGCCTTGGAGATGAACGCGATGGTCGGCTCGTTGAGTTGGGTGGCGGCCTGGACGATGCCGACCACGATGCCGACGACCAGGATTACCAGCAGGATCGGACCGGCGATCCACAGCACGGTGACCAGGCCACCGCGTAATTCGGTCAGGGCGATTTCGGGACTCATGAAGGCCGTGATTGGTGATTCGTGATTCGAAGAAGCCGGATGCCGGAAACGTATGGTTGTTCGCTTTTACGAATCATCCATCACTCATCACGACTATGCCGCGTTGAAGCTGGCCGCCAGCGTGCCTACCACCAGCACCCAGCCATCGACCAACACGAACAGCAGGATCTTGAACGGCGCCGAGACCAGCATCGGCGACATCATCATCATGCCCATCGACATCAGCACGCTGGCCACCACCAGGTCGATGATCACGAAAGGGATGAAGATCAGGAAGCCGATCTCGAAGGCGGTCTTCAGCTCGCTGGTCACGAACGAGGCCACCAGTACCTGGAACGGCACCGCGTCCGGGCCGGCGTACTTGCCGTCGCCGGCCATCCCGGCAAAGGTCATCAGGTCGACCTCGCGCACCTGCGCCAGCATGAACGCGCGCAACGGCTGGGTGGTCAGCCGCCAAGCGGTCTGGAAGTCGATCTGTTCGTTGATGTAAGGCGACAAGCCGGCGCTCCACATCTTCTGCCATACCGGCATCATCACCAGCGTGGTCAGGAACAGCGCCAGGCCGACCAGGACCTGGTTGGAGGGGGTCTGGCCAGTGCCCAGCGCCTGCCGCAGCAGGCTGAGCACGATGGTGATCCGGGTGAACGCGGTCAGCACCAGCAGCATCGACGGCAACAGGGTGATCGTCGTCATCAGCAGCAGCGTCTGCAGCGGCAGGCTCACCGGTTGGTTGCCGATGCGGCCGACGTCGACGTTGGGCAGCGACGGGATCTGGCTGGCGCCGGTCGTGGCGGCCTGGGCCAGGGCCGGCGCCGGTGTCGCGGCGGGGGCGGCGCTGGCGGCCATCGGCGGCAGCAGCGTCGCCAGCAGGATCAGCACCAGCCTGAGGCTGCGCTGCCAACGGTTCCAGCGGTACAACATGGTCAGGATTCCTTGCGCAGCTTCTGCGCGAGCAGCTGGGCGAAATGGGGCAACTGCCTGAACTGGGGAAGCGTCGCCGCCGGCGTCGGCGGCAGCGGCGCGGGCAGGGCATGCAGCGCGCTGATGCCACCGGCGCTGACGCCGAGCAGCAACTGCTCGCCGTTGACCTCGACCACTACCAGGCGCTCTTTCGGGCCCAGCGGCAGGCTGGCGACCAGCTTCAGCCCGGCGGCGGGGCGGAACCCGCTGCCCGGCAAGCGCTTGAGCAGCCAGCCCAGGCCGACGATCAGGCCCAGTACCAGCAGCAACGCGAACACCGCGCCGAACAGGCCGGGCGAGGAGGGCGCCTGGCTGCCGAGCTGTGCGGCGTGGCCGGCGGCGGGCGTGGCGGCCGTGGCGAGCACTGCGATCACCGCAGTCTCCGGATCCGCTCGCTCGGGCTGACCACGTCGGTCAGGCGGATGCCGAAGCGGTCGTTGATGACCACCACTTCTCCATGCGCGATCAAGGTGCCGTTGACATAGACGTCGAGCGGCTCGCCGGCGCCGCGGTCAAGTTCCACCACCGAGCCCTGGTTGAGTTGCAGCAGGTTGCGGATCGGGATGCGCGAGCGGCCGACCTCCAGCGACAAGGTCACCGGCACGTCCAGGATCACGTCCAGGTTCAGGTCGGTCACGGACGGATCGTGTTCGGCCTGGAGGTTGTCGAACTGCGCGGTGGCGGCGGTCTGGTCGGTCGGGGTCATGGCAGGTGGTCCTGTGGGACGGCGATGGCGGTGCGCGCCGGAACGTTGGGAGCGGGAGGCTTGATCGCGGTGATCTTCACCGCGTTGTTGCCGTTGGCGATGCCGAACTCGCCGGTGAACAGCGGTACGTTCTCCACGCACAGCGGAACCTGCACGGGCAGCTCGATCGGCAGGATGTCGCCGACCTTCAGGCCGGTCAGCTGGCGCAGGCTGAGACGCTTGCTGGCAAGCACGCTGGAGAGGGTGACCTCGGCGACGTCGAGCTGCTCGCGCAGCGAGGCGTTCCAGCTCTCGTCGCGATCGTTGCGGTCGCTCTGGATGCCGGCGTCGAGCACGTCGCGGATCGGCTCCAGCATCGCGTAGGGCAGGGTGACGTGGAGCTCGCCGCCGCCGCCCTCCAGCTCGACGTGGAAGCGGCACACCACCACGTACTCGCGCGGGGTGACGATGTTGGCGAAGTGCGGATTGATCTCCGAGTTGATGTACTCCAGATCCACGTCCATCACTGGAGCCCAGGCCTCCTTGAGGTCGGCGAAGGTCTGCTTGAGCAGCAACTGGATCACCCGCATCTCGGTGGCGGTGAATTCGCGCCCCTCGATGCGGGTCGGATAGCGGCCGTCGCCGCCGAAGAAATTGTCGACCACGGTGAACACCAGGGTCGGCTCGAACACGATCAGGCCGGTGCCGCGCAGCGGCTTGAAGCGGATCAGGTTGAGGTTGGTCGGCACGTACAGCGAATGCATGTACTCGCTGAACTTGACCAGGTCGATGCCACGCACCGACAGGCTGGCCGAGCGCCGGATCAGGTTGAACAGGCCGATACGCCACAGCCGCGCGAAACGCTCGTTGACCATCTCCAGGGTCGGCATGCGCCCGCGGATGATGCGGTCCTGGCTGGACAGGTCGTACTGGCGGGCCTCGCCCGGCGCGGGTTCCGGCGCGGTGTTGACCACGCCCGAATCGACGCCGTGCAGCAGCGCATCGATCTCGTCCTGGGACAGCAGGTCGTTGATGCTCATCTTGGGGAATGCCCTGGGCTTACTGGGTCACGAAACTGGTGAACAGCAGGTCTTCGATGCATTTGCTGCCGGTCTCGGCCAGCATCACCTTTTGCGCCTCGGCCAGCGCGCGCTGCTGCAGCTTCTGGCGGCCGGCGAGGTCGGCGATCTCGGTAGCCTGCACCCCCGACAGCAGCATCAGCAGGCGCGCACGGATCGCCGGGGCGTTCCCGTTGATCAGCTTGGCCTCCTCCGGGTCGCGGCTCACCAGTTGGACCTCGACCTGAAGGTAGCGCGGGCCGTCGATCGGGCCGTTGAGGTTGACCACGAACGGCGGGTCCATCGCGAAGTACTGGGCGGGGGCGGGTATCGCCGAGCTTGGCGGGGAACGCCCTGGCTTGGCATCCTCGCCGTCGTTGAGAAAGAACCAGGCGCCGCCACCGGCCGCGGCGGCCACGATCAGCACGATGGCCGTGATCAGCAAAACGCTCTTGCCGCGTTGGGACGGGTCCTTGGCACTGGGCTTCTTGGTGATCTTGTCGGCGGCTGCGGGCATGCGGTGCTCCAGATGAATCGTTCCGGCACCTTCATGCAATTGTCGTGCCGAAACCCGCGCCGGGCGGCGCGCGCGGTTTCGTCACGACGCGCGGGCAAAGCCCGCGGATCGGATTTTGTAGCGCCTCGCGAACAGGCCAGGCCAAATCGGCACCAAGCGATCGCTTCCCGCCAGTGGGCTCACGGCCGGCTTTTCGGGAGGCGCTGGCACAGCGCGGAGGCGCGCGCGCTGCGCGCCCGGGTACGCCCCCATCCACCCTTCGGGCATCTTCCCCAGCGCGGGGGAAGGGCCGGCCGCTCAGGCGTAGGCGTCAAGCAATCCGCGCCGCCGCAGCGTTGCCGCCGGAACTCCGACGCCGGTGATCTCGTCGGCCGCCGCCGTGCCCTCGGGCATACCGGCGGACTCGCCGCGTCCACCGGTCTGCCGGCCTTGCGGCGAGTTTCCGCCGACGTCGGCATGGGCGAGCTGGAAACCATGCTGGCCCAGCATCTCGCGCAGCCGCGGGATGCTCTGCTCCAGCGCCTGGCGCACCTCGGCATGGGCGCTGGTGAAGTTGGCCTGGACCTTGTCGCCGTCGAGTTGCAGGCGCACCTCGACCGGGCCGAGGCCGTCCGGGGTGATCTTGATGTGGGCGTGGCCGACCTTCTGGTCGGCCAGCCAGTTCAGGCGTGCGCCGAGCGCATCGTCGAAGCCTTCGTGCAGGTGCGGCATCGGTGTCGGCGACCCGTCGAACAGGCTGGCGTCGCCACGCGCCGCATTGGGGGGGGCGGCGGCGTGCAGGGCGAACAGCGCCGCCGCTTCTGGCGTCGGCGCGCCGTCGGCGTTACCGGTGGCTGCTGCGGCGATCGTGTCGACCGTCTTGGCGGCGGCCTGATCGATCGTGGTGGCGGCGATCGTGGCGGCGAAGTCGCCCGTGCCGGGGGCCGCCGTGGTGCCCCCCGGAGGAGCGGCCAGTACGCCTGTGGCGGCGCCGGGTGCGGCGCCCGGCAGCGCAGCTTGCACCGCGCCTGGCGCGGCCTGGGCGGCACTGCCCGGGAGCGAGCCGGCAGTGCCATTGGCATTGACGGCCGGCTGCGGCGCCGTTCCCGCGGAGGCCGCCAGTACGTTCTCCAGGCCGCCGAGGCCGGCTGGCGGCCAGGGCGCATCTACCGGCTGCGCCGCGGTGGCATCCTGGCCGAGGGTGTCCTCGTGCGGCTTGTCGCCGTCGGGCGCCTTGTCGGCAGTACGCCTGGCCTGCGGTGCCCGGGCATGCGCGGCGGCGGCCTGATCGCCTGCCGGCTGCGCCCGCGGCTGCTCGCGGCGCAGCGGGTGTGCTCGCTCCGAGGCGGCATGTCCGTCGCGGGCGTGGGCAGCGTCGCGCGGATGCGGGGCCGGGTCGTGGGCCGGGTCGTGGGCCGGCGCGGAGCCGGCGTGGTCCTGGCGTGGGGCGGCGAGCGGCGCGCGCG
>JASGDF010000174.1:0-30235 GCA_047607345.1 Pseudomonas sp.
CCAGCGCGCAGGCCTAGACAAGCCGCCATCCTGCGTAGGAGTGGCGTCGGCATGCCGACGCCGTTCAGTCGCGATGGGGCTTTCCCTGTAAAGCCCCATCGCGACTAAAGTCGCTCCTACGGTGCGGGACGCCTGCGTCCCAGCGCGAATGCCAGCGCCGCGTGCACCGGCAGCAGCAGCGCGATCCATTGCAGATTGAACTGCGGCTGGAACGACAGCCAGTGGATCACCAGCGCCAGCACCCCGCAGGCCGCCACCAGCCACGCCGCGAGGCTGAACCAGCGGCCGGGCCTGCGTCGCCGCAACAGCGCGAACGCGCCCGCGAGCAGCGGCAGGCACAGCGGGTTGAGCAGCAGCAGGTTGCGGTTGGCCCAGGCCGCATGGTGCGCGGTGAAGCCCCACAGGTAGATCAGCAGTGCGCCGCCGATCGCGCACAGCAGCCAGAACGGGATCGCCAGCGCGGCGAGCAGGCGCTGGCGCCGCGCCAGCGCGATCACGCTCGCGGCGACAATCAGGCCCGTAAGCAACCACGGCCACCAGCGGCGGGCCTGCTCGGATGGCTCCGGCGCGATCTGGTGTGGCAACAACGGCTGGGTCGTCTGCACCAGCGGCCGGCCCTCGCTGTTGCGCACCTCGGCCAGGCTGTCGGCAAGCCGCATCGGCACGAATGCCTCCTCCCAGCGCGACAGCGGCTTGTCGGCGTAAGGGCCCAGGCCGAGATCAAAACCGATCCACATCCACGGTGCCGGCGAGGCCAGCCGCACCGCCTCGCTGCGGTAGCTGTTGCCGCGCGAGCGCCCGGCCAGCTGCGCCTTCAGCGCGCCGCCCATCGCCCGATCCAGGCTGTCGCGGACCATCGTGGCGCAGTTGGCGGTGAAGTAGTCGTAGCGGTAGCGCGCGTGCTCGGGGCGGCTGCGCAGCGCCAGCGCGTCGGCCAGCGCGATCGCTTGTTGCGGCGGCAGATCCAGCCACTGGATACTCACGCCGCGCCCGCCGTCGCGGTACTGCTGCAAGTCCTCCTCCAGCGGCAGTGCAACCAGGTAATACATCATTTCGCCAGCGACGAAACGGCTGACGAAATCCGACTCGCTCGGATCGAAGTAGCCGAAGTTGTACGAGGTGGCGCGGCCGCTGGCCGGGTCGACCACCACGATCGCGTCGTGGCCGAAGCGCTCGAAGAACACCTCGCCGGGCTGCATCGTCGCCACGCCGATGCGCGGCGCGGCCTGGGCGAAGGCCCAGACCGGCAGCAGGCAGGCCAGCAAGCACGCTAAAAGTGCTGGCAGTCGCGGCGCTATGGCGGACAGCGCGCGGTTCAAGTCTCGTCCTGCGGCTCGGGCGGCAGCACGGTGACGTGGAAGGCGTGTACGCGGCGCGCGTCGGCCCTGGCGACGCGGAACGCGAAGCGGCCCAGGGTCAGCTCGTCGCCGGTCTCGGGCAGGTGGCCGATCGCGTCGGTGACCAGGCCGCCGACGGTGTCGTAGTCGGCGTCGGAGAAGTCCGCGCCGAAGCGCTCGTTGAAGTCCTCGATCGGGGTCAGCGCGTCGACCACGTACTGGCCGTCGGACTGCACCGCGATCAGCGAACTGTCGTCCTCGGCCTCGTCGTGCTCGTCGTCGATCTCGCCGACGATCTGCTCCAACACGTCCTCGATGGTGACCAGCCCGGCCACGCCGCCGTACTCGTCGACCACGATCGCCATGTGGTTGCGCGAGAGGCGGAATTCCTTGAGCAGGACGTTGAGCTTCTTCGACTCGGGGATCAGCACCGCCGGGCGCAGCAGCTCGCGCACGCTGCCCGGCCCGTTGTCGGCGACCACGCCGCGCAGCAGGTCCTTGGCGAGCAGGATGCCGATCACCTCGTCCTTGTTCTCGCCATGCACGGGGAAACGCGAGTGCCCGGACTCGACCACGTCCTTCATCAGGTCGAGGAAGCGCGACTCGACCGGCAGCGAGACCATCTGCGAGCGCGGCACCATCACGTCGGCGACGGTGAGCTGGGAGACCGAGATCGCGCCTTCCATCATGCGCAACGTGTCGGCGGCGATCAGGCCGTCGGCCTGGGCCGTGCGCAGCAGGGCGATCAGCTCGTCGCGGGTATGTGGCTCGCCCGAGAAGGCCGCGCTGAGGCGTTCGAGCCAGCTGCGGCGTCTTTCCTGGGGTTCGGGCGAGGCGTGACTACTGTCGTCTTCGGACATCTATCTGGGGGAGCGGCACCCGGTGGGCCAGGCGTTGGAACAAGTCTAGCAGGAGCGGGGATTGGGATTCGGGATTGGCAACGGCAAGAGCCGCTTTTACGAATCCCCAATCCCCAATCCCCAATCCCCGCCTTTCAGGGCTGATCCAGATCGTAGGTGCACCCGGCCAGGGTCTTGCCTGGGTGGCTGTGCACGTCCGATACGCTCAGGATCACCGACTCGATCATCTTCTCGCCGGTGGCCGGGGTGACGATGTCGCGACTGGCGACCTCGCGGCCGGCCATGAACTTCTCCGCAGTGTCCACCCCGGTCTCCAGTTGCAGCCGTCTGGCCAGCGTGCGCGGATCGGGGTTGTCGAGCAGCGCCATGATCGTGCCGCCGGACACCATGACGTGGTCGCTGGAAGATCCGAACACCTCGATTGGCGCCGGCAGCCGGAACTCGGTCATGAACGGGTTGGTGCGCGGCAGCGCCTGCCAGCCGAGCGCGGCGGCCGCGGCGGAGTCGTTCAGCAACGGCACGATCGTGCGTGCGTAGCTGCCGATGTCCTGCCGGCACTCGATCAGCGCGGGCAGGTCGGGGGCGACAGGTTCGGCGGCCATGCCTTTGCCGGCGACGCAGGCGAGCGCGGTCAGGAGCAGAGGACGGATCAAGGCAGCGGCTTCCCGGAGCGGGCGAGGGCAGGAAAAATCGTAGTGGCTGTAGGAGGGACTTCAGTCCCGACGGGCTTTACCGGTAAGGCCCGTCGGGACTGAAGTCCCTCCTACGAGGAGCAACCACGCAGGGAATCAGCGCTCGCCCGCGTACGGATCGGCGACGCCGAGCTCGGCCAGGATCTCGCGCTCGAGCTGCTCCATCGCCTCCGCTTCGCGTTCGTCCTCGTGGTCCCAGCCGAGCAGGTGCAACGTGCCGTGCACGGTCAGGTGCGCGTAGTGCGCCGCCAGCGGCTTGCCCTGCTCGCGCGCCTCGCGCTCGACCACCGGCGCGCAGATCACCAGGTCGCCCAGCAGCGGGAACTTGACGCCCTTCGGCAACCCTTCCGGCAGCTCCGCCGGGAAGCTCAGCACGTTGGTCGCGTAGTCCTTGCCGCGATAATGGTGGTTGAGCGCCTGGCCCTCCTTGGCGTCGACCAGGCGGATCGCCAGGTCGGCCTCGCGGATGCGGCCGGCCAGCGCGGCCGCGACCCACTTGCGGAAACTGACCGCCGCCGGCAGTCCCGCGCGTGGCAGGGCGTAGCTGACGGCAACGTCGAGGCGGATCGGTCCGCGGGTCATGGCGAGGCTCCGGTCTGCGCATCCTGGTGGTCGCGCCGGTCGTAGGCGCCGACGATGCGCGCGACCAGCGGATGGCGCACCACGTCGCGCGCCTCGAAGAAGGTGAAGCTGACGCCCTCCACGTCGCGCAGCACGTCGATCGCGTCGCGCAGGCCGGACTTGACGTGCTTGGGCAGGTCGATCTGGGTCAGGTCGCCGGTCACCACCGCGGTCGAGCCGAAGCCCAGCCGGGTCAGGAACATCTTCATCTGCTCGATGGTGGTGTTCTGCGCCTCGTCCAGGATCACGTAGGCATCGTTGAGCGTGCGCCCGCGCATGTAGGCCAGCGGTGCGATCTCGATGACGTTTTTTTCCAACAGCTTGACCACCTTCTCCATGCCCAGCATCTCGTACAGTGCGTCGTAGAGCGGGCGCAGGTAGGGATCGACCTTCTGGCTCAGGTCGCCGGGCAGGAAGCCGAGCTTCTCGCCGGCCTCCACCGCAGGGCGCACCAGGATCAGCCGCTGCACCCGCGACTCGTTCAACGCCTCGACCGCGCTGGCCACCGCCAGGAAGGTCTTGCCGGTGCCGGCCGGGCCGACGCCGAAGTTGATGTCGTGGGTGGCGATCTGGTGCAGGTAGCGCGCCTGGTTGGCGCCACGCCCGCGCACGGTGCCGCGCTTGACCTTGATCGCCACGTCCTGCGGTGCGTACTCGCGCTGGGCCACATGCTCGACGTTGGCCTGGTTCAGGCGCAGGTGGATTGCGTGGCTGTCGAAGGTAGTGCCGGATGCCTCGTCGTAGAGCGCGCGCAGCAGCTTTTCGGCGGCGCCCGCGGCGGCTTCCGGGCCGTCGACCCGGAACACGTTGCCACGGTTGGCGATCTCCACGCCGAGCTTGAGCTCGATCTGGCGCAGGTGCTCGTCGAACGGGCCGGCCAGGTTGGCCAGGCGCTCGGTATCGGCGGGTTCGAGGGTGAAGTCGCGGTGCGCGGGTGCGGTCATGGCGTGCGGACGCCGCGGCGGCGGCGTCGGGGAGATGAGTGCAAAGGGTAGCGCGCGGGGCGTGATCGGGCCAGCGCAGCGCCCTCGTGGGAGCGACTCCGGGTATCAGTCGCGACAGGGCTTCACCGGGAAAGCCGAATCGCCACTGGGGTCGCTCCCACATTGCGCCGGCGAGGGCGCTCAGGCCGCGTCGGCGTCCTCGCCCAGATGCACGCGTCCGCGCAGCGAGTTGGCCAGCGCCTCGGTGATCAGCACGTCGACGAACTGGCCGATCAGGCGCGGGTGGCCGGGGAAGTTCACCGAGCGCATGTTCTCGGTCTTGCCGGTCAGCTCATGCGGGTTCTTCTTCGACGGACCCTCGACCAGCACCGACTGCAGCGTGCCGACCATCCGCTGCGAGATGCCGGCGGCATATTCGTTGATGTGCTGCTGCAGGCGTTCCAGGCGCGCGTGCTTGACCGCCTCGGGGGTGTCGTCCTCCAGGTCCGCGGCCGGCGTGCCGGGGCGGCGCGAGTAGATGAAGGAGAAGCTCTGGTCGAAGCCGACGTCGGCGATCAGCTTCATCGTCTTCTCGAAGTCCGCCTCGCTCTCGCCGGGGAAGCCGACGATGAAGTCCGAGCTGATCGAGATGTCCGGGCGCACCGCGCGCAGCTTGCGGATCTTCGACTTAAATTCTAGCGCGGTGTAGCCGCGCTTCATCGCGCTGAGGATGCGGTCGCTGCCGGCCTGCACCGGCAGGTGCAGGTAGCTGGCCAGCTGCGGCACGTCGCGGTAGGCGTCGACCAGCGAGTCGGAGAACTCCAGCGGGTGCGAGGTGGTGAAGCGGATCCGGCCGACGCCCTCGATCTGCGCGATGGTGCGGATCAGCAGGCCCAGGTCGGCGACCTCGTCGGCATTGCCCATCGGCCCTCGGTAGGCGTTGACGTTCTGCCCGAGCAGGTTGATCTCGCGCACGCCCTGCGCTGCCAGCTGCGCGACCTCGACCAGCACGTCCTCGAACGGCCGGCTGACCTCGGTGCCACGGGTGTAGGGCACCACGCAGAACGAACAGTACTTCGAGCAGCCCTCCATGATCGAGACGAACGCGCTCGGGCCTTCGGCGCGCGGCTCGGGCAGGCGATCGAACTTCTCGATCTCTGGAAAGCTGATGTCCACCTGTGGCCGGTTCTGCTCGCGGCGAGCGCGGATCAGCTCGGGCAGGCGGTGCAGGGTCTGCGGGCCGAACACCAGGTCCACGTAGGGCGCGCGCTTGACGATCGCCTCGCCCTCCTGCGAGGCCACGCAGCCGCCGACGCCGATGATCACATCGCGACCGCCGCGCTTGAGCGCCTTCCAGCGGCCGAGCTGGCTGAACACCTTCTCCTGCGCCTTCTCGCGGATCGAGCAGGTGTTGACCAGCACCACGTCGGCCTGCTCGGGGTCGTCGGTCAGTTCCAGCCCTTCGCTGGCGGCGAGCACGTCGGCCATCTTGGCCGAGTCGTACTCGTTCATCTGGCACCCGTGGGTCTTGATGTACAGCTTGCCGCGGGCACCGCCAGGAATGGCGGGGCGCTGGCCGGGCAGGGGCACGAGCACGGGGGATTCCACGGCGGTGGCCGTGGCGAGGGTTGCGGAGGCGGGCGTCCCGGGCATGGCGCTTATTCCAGACGGGTGGCGGGCAGGGCGGCCACCTGGGCGGCCGCGGCGAGCCGGCTATTGTAGCGACAACAAACCCTTTTCGCGCCAAGCACTTGGCAATGCCGGGTGAAGTTGGGACACTCCGCCGCATGAAGGGGACGTTGGGGATACTCGGGCTGCTCGTCGCGATGCTGTCGGCTGCGCCGGCCGTTGCGGGCACGCTGTACAAGTGCGTGGGCGCCGATGGCGTGCCCAGCTACGTCAGCAAACGTGTCAGCGGCGCGTCCTGCCGCGTGGTCGGCGACTACGCGCCCGGGCGGCGTGTGGCGGCCCGGCCCGTCGCGAAGTCCAGCGAAGCGCCGTCCGCCCCTGCGAAATCGGTGGCCTCGCCGGTCGTCACTGCGGTATCCCCGAACGCAGTGGCGCCGACCCCGGCGTCCGCCACGCCCGGCGGATTGCCGCGGCGGCGGGTCAGCGGTCAGCTCTATGCCTACATGAAGGACGGCGTGCGCCACTACAGCAGCGCACGTCCCAGCCAGGTCGCGAGCATCGAGGGGCTGCGCACGATCCGCTACAGCTTCATCGAGACCTGCTACGCCTGCGCGCTCAACCCGGGCGTGAACTTCGGCAGCGTCCGCCTCGACACCGGCGCCTACCGGGGCGAGATCGCCGCGGCGGCGCGCGAGTTCGGGGTCGAGGAGGCGATCGTGCGGGCGATCATCCATGCCGAGTCCGCCTACAACCCGCTTGCGCTGAGCCGGGCCGGCGCGCAGGGGCTGATGCAGCTGATGCCGGGCACGGCCCGGCGCTTCGGTGTTGGCGATGCCTACGATGCCGGCCAGAACATCCGTGGCGGCGTGCAGTACCTGGCGTGGCTGCTCAGGCGCTTCAATGGCGACCTGACCCTGGCCGCCGCCGGCTACAACGCCGGCGAAGGCGCGGTGGACCGCTACGACGGGGTGCCGCCGTATGCCGAGACCCAGCGCTACGTGCAGCGCGTGGGGGTGCTGGCGGAACGTTATCGCGGCGCGCTGGCGTCGGCCCGGTAGCCGTGGGGCCTGGTCCGCTGCGATGCACCACCCGGAATACCGCCCTGGTCACACGGGTTCGGCGCTACGGCCACGCTACGCCGTGATGCCCCGGGCCGGATTCCCGCGGCGCCCGCGTCGCATTGGCTGTCCATTGGCCTTCCGCTACACTCGGCCCGGATTCAGCGCGGTTCGACCCCCCCGCGGGCCGCTGGCAGCCTCAAGCTACCTAATGCAGATCGGAGAGCCGGATGGCCAACGATGGGGTTAACGAGCCCGCCAGCACGGGGCGTCGGCGGTTTCTGACCGCGACGACCGCGGTGGTCGGCGCGGCGGGAGCCGGGTTTCTGGCGGTGCCTTTCGTCAAGTCGTGGAATCCGAGCGCGCGCGCCAAGCTGGCCGGCGCACCGGTGACCGCCGACATCAGCGCCCTGCAGGAGGGCCAGCGCCTGATCCTCGAATGGCGCGGCCAGCCGATCTGGATCGTCAAGCGCTCCAAGGCCATGCTCGACGCGCTGCCGTCGCTGGACGGACGGTTGAAGGACCCCGAGTCGGCCAACAAGGACCAGCAGCCGGACTACGTGCTGGGCAACCCCGAATACCGCTCGATCAAGCCGGAGATCTCGGTGCTGGTCGGTCTGTGCACGCACCTGGGCTGCTCGCCGGAAATGGTCGCCGAGATCCGCCCGGAGCCCTACGACCCGCAATGGAAGGGCGGCTACTTCTGCCCCTGCCACAAGTCGCGCTTCGACATGTCCGGCCGCGTCTTCGACGGCGTGCCGGCGCCGATCAACCTGCTGGTGCCCCCACACCACTACCAGGACGACAACACGATCGTGATCGGCGTGGATCCGTCCGGCAATAGCACGGGGGCTGCCTGAAATGGCCAACATCCTTGTCCGTACCGCCAGCGGCGTCTTCGACTGGGTCAACGCGCGCGCGCCGGGGCTGATGCCGGTCTACCGCAAGCACGTCACCGAGTACTACGCGCCGAAGAACTTCAACGTCTGGTACTACTTCGGCTCGCTGGCGCTGGTGGTGCTGGTCAACCAGATCGTCACCGGCATCTTCCTGACGATGCACTACAAGACCAGCGCCGCCGAGGCGTTCGCCTCGGTCGAGTACATCATGCGGGACGTGGAGTGGGGCTGGCTGATCCGCTACATGCACTCCACCGGCGCCTCGCTGTTCTTCATCGTGGTCTACCTGCACATGTTCCGTGGGCTGATCTACGGCAGCTACCAGAAGCCGCGCGAGCTGGTGTGGATCCTGGGCATGCTGATCTATCTGGTACTGATGGCCGAGGCGTTCATGGGCTACGTGCTGCCCTGGGGCCAGATGTCGTTCTGGGGCGCGAAGGTCATCATCTCGCTGTTCGGCGCGATCCCGGTGATCGGCAACGACCTGACCGAGTGGATCATGGGCGACTACCTGCCCGGCGACGCTACCCTCAACCGCTTCTTCGCCCTGCACGTGATCGCGCTGCCGCTGGTGCTGCTGCTGCTGGTGGTGTTGCACCTGGGCGCGCTGCACGAGGTCGGCTCCAATAATCCCGACGGGGTGGAGATCAAGCAGGGACCGAAGGGCAACCGCTGGGACCCGCACAAGCCGGCCGACGGCATCCCGTTCCATCCGTACTACACGGTCAAGGACATGGTCGGGGTCGGCTTCCTGCTGCTGGTCGCCGCCTTCATCATCTTCTTCGCGCCGGGCTTCGGCGGGCTGTTCCTGGAGCACGACAACTTCACCGAGGCCAACCGCCTGGTCACGCCCGAGCACATCAAGCCGGTGTGGTACTACACCCCGTACTACGCGATGCTGCGGGTGGTGCCGAACAAGCTCGGCGGCGTTCTGGTGATGTTCTCGGCGATCGCGATCCTGTTCCTGGTGCCGTGGCTGGACAAGGCCAAGGTCCGCTCGATCCGCTACCGCGGCTGGATCTCGAAGCTGGCGCTGGGCACGCTGGCGGTGTGCTTCGTCTGGCTGGGCGTGATCGGCTCCGGCCCGGGCACCGACATCCACGAGACCTACATCGGCCGCGTGCTGACCTTCCTGTACTTCGCCTTCTTCATCACCATGCCGGTGTGGACGCGGCTGGACAAGACCAGGCCGGTGCCCGAGCGGGTGACCACGCATGACTAGGGTCTCCATTTCCCGGCGGGACGGCATCCGATCCCCGGCATGGCTCGCCCGGTTGGCGGGGCTGGCCGCGGGCCTGCTGCTGTCCACGGCCGTGCTGGCCGCCGAAGGCGGCGCGCTGGAGCAGGCCGGTAACGACCTGGGCGACCGCGCCTCGCTGCAGCGCGGCGCGCAGTTGTTCATGAACTACTGCTCCGGCTGCCACTCGCTGAAGTACCTGCGCTACTCGCGCATGGCCGCCGACCTCGGACTGAGCGAGGAAGAGGTGATGGACAACCTCAACTTCACCGGCGGCAAGATCGGCGACCACATCGAGAACGCGATGCCGCACGACGCCGCCGCCAAGTGGTTCGGCAAGGCCCCACCCGACCTGAGCCTGATCGCGCGGGTGCGCGGCACCGACTGGATCTACACCTACCTGAAGTCGTTCTACCTGGATGCCTCGCGGCCGCTGGGCTGGAACAACACGCTGTTCGCCAACGCCTCGATGCCCAATCCGCTGTGGGAGTTGCAGGGCCAGCAGCAGCCCGAATACGGCGCGCTCGACAAGGTCACCGGCGACAGGCCGGTGGTCGGTCTCAGGCTGGTCCAGCCGGGGCGGCAGAACCTGGTCGAGTTCGACCAGACCGTGCGCGACATCAGCAACTTCCTGGAATATGCCGGCGAGCCGGCCGCGCTCAAGCGCCGGAGCATGGGGGTCTGGGTGATCCTGTTCCTGGCGCTGCTGACCTTCCTGGCCTACCTGCTCAAGAAGGAATACTGGAAGGACGTGCATTGAACCGCGTGCGCGGAACCGGCGCCGCGGGGGGGCACTGTGAAGAAAGTCATGGTATTGGCTTTTTCGGAGCGTGATTGCACACTCGGGTTCACCGTGGTGAACCGTCGGCAAGGGGCCGGCGGCGCCGATGCGGCCGGCGGATTCCGGTCGTTGGAGAGCCTTGAATGGCGACGAGTGTGCGTATGCGAAATACCCTGACCTTGTTTTCCTCGACCGATGACGTGCTGTGCCATCGGGTCCGGCTGGTGCTGGCCGCCAAGGGCGTCACCTATGATCTGGTGCCGGTCGATGCGCAGAACCCGCCGGAAGATCTGATCGACCTCAATCCCTATCACTCGGTGCCGACCCTGGTCGAGCGCGAGTTGGTGCTCTACGCCGCTTCGGTGGTCAGCGAGTACCTGGACGAGCGCTATCCGCATCCGCCGCTGATGCCGGTCGATCCGCTGTCGCGCGCGCGCCTGCGCCTGGCGATGCTGCGCATCGAGCACGACTGGGTGCCGCAAGTGCAGGCGATCCAGCTTGGCAACAAGACCCAGGCCGAGGCCGGTCGCAAGCGCCTGAAGGAGCTGCTGACCGCCTCGGTGCCGTTGTTCAAGGCCAGCAAGTTCTTCCTGAATCCGGAGATGAGCCTGGCCGACTGCGCGATGGCGCCGATCATCTGGAGGCTGCAGGCGCTGGACGTGCCGCTGCCGAAGGATGGCAAGGCGATCGAGGACTACGGCAACCGGATATTCCGCAATCCGGGTTTCATTCGCAGTCTCACCGAGCAGGAAAAGAAGCTGCACGCCTTGCCCGCGTGACCGATGCGCGCCTGTACCGGTGCGTACCGGTGGCAGGCCAGCGCGGATCGTGTATGCAGCCCCGCGCGTTAAACTGTCACGCATGAGCCAAGATTTTTCCCGAATGACCAGCCATCGCCCCTACCTGCTGCGGGCGTTGGTGGAGTGGATCAACGATAACGGCATGACGCCGCACATCCTCGTCGACGCGGGGCTGCCGGGCGTGCAGGTGCCGCCCAGTTCGGTGCAGGACGGGCGCGTGGTGCTCAACATCGCCGAACGTGCCGTCGTGCACCTGCATATGGACAACGAGGGCGTGGGTTTCACCGCGCGCTTCGGTGGCGTGAGTCACGCGGTCTACGTGCCGATCGCGGCGGTGCTGGCGGTGTACGCGCGCGAGACTGGGCAGGGCATGGCGTTGCCGGATGACATTCCGGGCACCTCGAGCGAACCGCCGGACGGCGATGCGCCGCCGCCGGCGCCGCAAGGCCCCGGCCCCGACGACGCGCCGCCCGCCGGCAAGCGCCCGCATCTGCGCGTGGTCAAATAACTGCAAGTTCCGCGTAGGAGCAGCTTCAGCCGCGATGGGGCTTACCCCTTGCAATCCCTGCGGGCCTCTGCGCAGAGAACTGCGTGCAAGCCCCATCGCGGCTGATGGCCCGAGGCCACCCGGAGCCGCTCTACGGATCTTGGGTTTCCCGCTCGCGGCGTAGCGGCGTCACCGTGGCCATCGATGGACCGGTGAACGCCACCAGTTCCTCGCCGCGCAGCACCAACCGGCCGCTGTGGCGGTCGACGCCATCGTGCGAGTAGTCGAAGCGGAAGGTCCGCTCGAATCCGAGCCAGCCATTCGGCAGGCGACACAGGCGCAGGCGTACCGCGTGCACGCTCTGGTCGAGCCATTGCACGTCGGCGGCGCGGCAGGCATTGCGGCCGAGTGCCTCGGCGCGTTCGGCGGCGGCGCGCGAGGCGTTCCAGAACGCGAACACCGCTGCGCCGGCAATCATCAACAGGATCAGGTTGGGCATGCGCGCACTGTGCCAGCGGCCGGTGGTGCCGGCAATCGGTCGCGCGAGCCAGCCGCCGCCGATGTCTCCGGGCCGGGCGCAACGCATGGTTCGTGGCGGCCGATGATGTGCGCTGGCGCGTGCCGGCGGGCATCGGGTCTGTTCCTCGCGTGCGCGGGCAAGGAACGAGGCATACCGGGGATTATTGATGGCGGACCCTGCGCATGGATCCAGAATGCAAGACGCCTCGGCATCGGGGATGCCGGGGCGTCGCTGCGAAGGTCGGGGCCGGGCGAGGCGTTTCGCCGCCGCCCTCGCAAGAACCGATCCGGTGGCTGGATCAGCCCGGGAACGCCGGGAACTTCTCGTCGGGGTGCTTGGCCTTCCATTCCTTGTAGGCGGCGGTGCCTTCCCAGGCGGCGAAGGCCTTGGGGGTACGGCCGCGGCCGGTCCAGGTTTCCTGGGTGTGCGGCAGCCAGTACTTCGGCGCGACTTCGCGGCGGGCATCGGTGTTCGCGGCCTTTCGGGCCTTGGGCTTTTCCTCGCCGATCACCGCCGCGATCTCGGCCTTCTGCTTGCTGCTGAAGTGGGGCGCGAAGTCGTGCAGCAGCGCGATCACCTGCGAGAAGGCTTCGGTCGCCTGCTGCTGGCGCAGCTGGCCTTCCTGCTCTTCGAGCTTGCGCAGTTCTTCGGTCAGCTTGGCCTTGGCCTCGGCAATGCTATCCAGGTTCAGCGTGTTCTTGTCGGTCATGGGGTCTGTCTGGGAAAGGGAGTGGCCACGCGTGGCGCGGAACGTGCATTGTTGGCCGATTGCCGCCTGTAGGCAATGCCGGCGCGGATATTCGCCGATAGTACGGATAACGGCCGGTAAGGCAAAAACGAAAAGCCCCGGCATCGATGATGCCAGGGCTTCCGTGCTGGAGGTTGGTGGAGCGGAGGAGGATCGAACTCCCGACCTTCGCATTGCGAACGCGACGCTCTCCCAGCTGAGCTACCGCCCCACGCGAGGCGCGCATTCTAGCCTGAGCGCGGGGAGGAAGCCAATAGCGGATCTGCATGCGATACCTGGAGTACGCACGGAACCGCCGGCAGCGCGTCGGCGGGCGCGCGCATCGCGGGCGCTGGATCGCCGTTGGTGGTCGGCTACGGGGCTGGCTTGCCGCGGCCGCGTTTTCTCGGCGGCGTGGCCGCGGGAGCCGCTGCCCCGGAGCCAGGACCGTTGCCCTGGATGACCTGCTCCATCCACGACAGCGTGTCGACATGGGCAAGAAATTGCTCGAGATAGCCGGGCGAACATTCGCGCATCAAGGTCAATGCGCGGTGCACGAGCCGGCCCGAGTTGAGCGGGCCGGCATTGCGGGGCATCTGCTCAAGCGACTGCCGTACCTGGTTCCGGGTCCGGATCCCGGACCAGATATCCCTGAAGTCATCGAGTGCGGCCAGCGTCGGGAAGGCCGGGCGAGTGGCGGCGTCTTGCGCTGCGGGACCGCCGGTGCGCGCGGTTGCCTGCTGGCGGGTGAGGTGATCCACCAGCGCGCCGAGTGCGCCGATGGGCTGCGTTTCCGGCGCTTCGCGGTGGGCATCGGTGGCACCGGGCGCGGCGCTTTCGAGGTCGTTGGCATAGGCGGCGATCAACCGCGACAGCCGTTCGTCCAGGAGGCGCCGCGTCTGGCCGTGATGAGCCGCCGCGCGCCGTGCCAGCGCTTCGATGAAGCCGAAGCGAACCGGGTCGATGTGATCGGCGCGCTGCTCGCGCCACGCCTCCAGCAGCGCCCGTGAAGCGTCGGCGCTACCGGTCGGGGGTGTTGGCATCGGTCTTCCTCGGTTTCGGGATCGGCGCGATCTCCACGCGCCGGTTGCGCGCACGTCCCTGCGCGTCGGCGTTGGAACCGATCGGCTGCCCGGCGCCGAAGGCGGCCGCGAATACCGAAGTCGCCGGGACACCCTCGGCGATCAGGGCTCGGGTCACGGTCAGCGCGCGCTCGGCCGACAATTCCCAGTTGTCGGCGAATTGGCGGTTGCCCTCGCGCACCTGCCGGTCGTCGGTGAAGCCGCTCACCATCAGGATCTCGTCGCGCGCGTGCAGGTAGCCGGACAGGGGACCGGCCAGGCTCTTCAGCACCTCCCGGCCCTCGGGCTGCAACTGGTCGGAGTTGAGCGCGAACAGCACGCTGCCGCGGATACCGATGCGGCCGTCGACGAGGGTCACCCGGCCGGCGGCCAGCGGGCCGGCCAGCGCCTGCTCCAGGGTCTTGCGCCGCTGCGCCTCCAGTTGACGCTGCCGGACCTCCTCGTCCAGCCTGCTGGAGAGTTGCAGTTGCACGCCGATCACGCTCACCAGGATCAGCACGAACGCGCCGAGCAGCACCGACATCAGGTCGCCGAAGGCGGCCCAGACCGGCGTGCTCGATTCGGCATCGCCGTCGATATCGATGTTCATGCCGCTTCGGTCCCGGCCGGTGCCTGTCGGCCGGCGAGTCGCTGCAGTTCCTCGATGATCTGGCGCTGTGACAGCACGCTCAGGTCGATCACCTCGCGGGCCTGGGCCACGTAGTACGCCAGTTGTTCGTCACTGCGCGCGAGCGACTTGTCCAGCGCGCCCTCGACCTTTTGCAGGCGGGCCACCAGCTTGTCGCTGGACTTGCCGAACTGCTGCACGATGCTGCCGAACGCCTCGCCCAGGCTCGCCACCTCGGCGGCGCCGGCGGTGACGTGCGCGGTCGCCGTGTCGAGCTTGCCGGCCTCGGCCTCGATCCGCTCGCCGAAGCGGCTGCCGAGGCGGTCGAGCAGGTCCGCCGAGGTGGCGACCAGGGCGTCGACCGCCGCGCGCTGCTCGGTGGCCGCATGGCTGACGGTGCCGAGCAAGGTCTCCAGCGTGGTCATCAGGCGATTGCGTTCCTCCAGCATCGCGGTGTCGCGGGCCATGCTGTCGGAAAGCTTCTGGCGCAGCTCGGCGACGACGTCGGCGGCGGCCCTGGGCGCTTCCGCGGCGGCCTGCACGAGCCGCGCGATCTCGGCGATCGTGGCGGCGGCCTGCGCCTGGGCCTGAGTGGTGATGTCGTGCGCGGTGTGCGCCAGCGTGTCGCAGATCGCCTGCTGTCGGCTCGCTGCGTGTTCGCCGGCCTGTTCCCACTCGGCGCGCAACGTCGTGGTCATCGATCCCAGCGTTTCGGCCCAGGCCGCGAGCCGTTGCTGGTCCTGCGAGGCCAGCGTCGCCTGCAGCTCGGCATGCGACTGGTCCACGCCGCGCAGCAGCGCGGCGGCCTGCTGCTCGAAGCTGGAGGCCGCCGCTGCCCATGCCTGCTGGTGCTGCGCGGCCAGCTTCCCGTTGAGGTCTTGCTGTCGCGCCAGTGCCTGCTGCCAGGCATCGGCCATGTTGCCGGTGGTGGCGCCGAGGCGGGTGGAGACGTCTTCCAGCAGGCCGGCCGAGCGCTGCTCGAAGGTGGCGGTGAAGCGGTCCAGGGTGCCGTGCAGGTCGCGGGCAAGCGCCTCGCTGGTCTGCCGGTGCCCGTCCAGCGCCTGCTGCCAGAGGCCGGCCACGGTGGCGGCGGAGGTCTCGAAGCCGGCCGACAGGCCCTCCATCTGCCGCTGCGTGGCTTGGGCGACGCTGTCGTGCAGTGCGCTGGCCTGGCGCGCGAGCGCGGCCATCGTCGCCTCGGCGACCGGCTGCAGCGCCGCGCCGGCGGCGCGGGCGCTCTCGGCGACGCTGTCCTTCAGCGACTGCTCCAGGGACGAGGCCAGCCGTGCGTACGCGGCCTCGGACCTGCCGTGGAAGGCTTCCTGGCTGGCGAGCTGGCGCTCGCTGGTGGCCAGTCCCTGCTGTTCCAGAGCCGTCGTCATCGCCTGCAGCCGTTCGACCAGCGCCGGCATCAGTTCGGTCTGACGTTGCAGCAGCTTGAACGTCTCGTCGCGCTGATGCGCCTGTGAATGGATGCGCAGGGTCGTGGCGATCTGCAGGTCCAGCCGTTGCGCGGCCTGCTGGCGCTCGCGCCGGCACAGCGTGGACAGCAGCCCGAGCATCGCCGAGGTGGTAACGCCGGCGATCGAGGTGCCGAACGCGAAGCCGAGCCCCTTGACCGGCGCGGCCAGGGACGCGCGGATCGCTTGCAGGTCGGTGGCGCTTTCCAGCGCGATGCCGGTGCCGCGCAGGGTCGCCATCATGCCGAGCAGCGTGCCCAGCATGCCCAGCAGCACCAGCAGGCCAACCAGGTATGGGGTCAGCGCCGGCCCGGGCAGGGCGACCCGCGCCCCCTCGACGCGCAGGCGCACCGCGTTGCGCAGCGACGGGTGCAGCCGGTCGAGCCAGTCGCCGAGGCGGGCGGGTGGCGCGGACAGTTCGTCGACGGCCTGTTCCAGCGTGGCGGTGGCCTGCCGGTAGCGATGCAGCTCGAACCCGCCTGCCAGGTAGCAGGCGCCGATCAGCAGCGCGACGGACAGGGCCAGGGGATTGGACGCGGCGTAGCCGGTGGCGATCCAGCCGACGGCGGCCAGTCCGACGAGGAATACGGCGAGATTGAGCGGTTTTCTGAACATGGAGCGTGTCATGCCCTGGGTTGGGTGCGAAGGGCGGCGAGCAGGCCTTCGATGGGGTGTAGGCGAACGTCGAGTTCGGCGAGCAGCGCGGCCTGCATGTCCTTGCGGAATATCTCCAGCCATGCGCCGGGCGTGGTGGTGGGCGGGTCCGGCGGCGGCTCCCGCGGGCCATCGGCGGTTTCCTGCCCGGTCCGTTGCAAGCGCTCGAAATGCCGGCCGAGCAAGGTGGTCGCGCGGGACAGCAAGATGCGCTCGCGCCGGCTCAGCGCCCGCTCCATGACCGCGTCCACCGCCGCGAGCCGAGCCAGGTCGGTGCTGGCAAGGGCCAGCCTGTCGCGCAGACGGGCACGCAGCTGGCCGATACCGGTCTCCATCGCCTGCTGCAGGGCGAGGTAGCGCTGGCGGAAGAAGGCGTAGTCGCGCGCCTGGTGGGCGCCGATGTCCGTGAACGCGCGGTCAGCGACGATCGCATCGGCCAGCGCGTCGCGGACGCGCGCGCAATCGGCTTGCCCGATGGCATCCGTGGGCGATGCATCATCGGAGGCGGTCATACCGGGATTGCCGTCCAGCGCCGCGGACAGTGCGATGGCATGGTTGAGATCGAGCCACTCGCTCAGCCGCTCGGACGGCAGCGGTTTTGGCGGATGGAGATCGGCGTCGGTCAGGCCGGCGAGCAGGCGGATGAAGGCCGGGCCACGGATCGTCGTGTGTCGGGGGAGCTGCACCATGCGGCTGGCGTCAAAACGGCCAGTCTACACCGGCAGGGCGGGCCGCTGGTCGATACGAGCTTCAGTGGCGGGATGAATACGGGGTCGGGGCGGGATGACCGTGTCCCGACCTGCCGGTGCGGCTGCCCTCGCACTGGAGGGAGAGGGCAGGGCCGCGCTCGGGACCTGTCAGGCTCGGTGGATCATGTTCAGCCGCCGCCGGCCAATAGCGGCATCAGCCGGGCTTCCAGCTCCTGCCTGCGCCAGCCGCCGAGTGGGAGCGGCCAGCGTCCGCTTTCGATCAGTGACTCCAGATGACGGCGCGAGGCGAGCACGCCATCGGGCAGCGCCAGCTCGCGGCTGTGTGCGGCCACGGCGTCCTGCAGATGCTTGAGCAAGTGCTTGTGACGGTCATTGACGGCCGCCGCCAGCGGCGCGTCCTGCTCGTCCTCCAGCGGTGTGGACAGGGCCCGCCACAGCGCGCCGCCGAGCTTGCGCGGTGCCTTGGGCAGCTTGTCGAGCTGGCGCAGCAGCGCGGCCTCGTCGGCTGGCGGGGTACGGGCCAGGGCGACCGCCAGTTCGTTGTCGAGAATCCAGCTGCGTGGCTTGTCGCTCTGGCGCGCCTGGCGATCGCGCCAGCGCAGCAGCCGCAGCAGCCGCAGCTGGGCATCGCGCTCCAGGAACTGCGCGCTGCGCATCGCCACGTGCGGCCAGCGCTCGGCCTCGTCGTGCTCGACGGTGGCCAGCAGGCGCTCGCAGTCTTCGGCCAGCCAGCCGGCGCGGCCTTGCTCGTGCAGGCGCGCGGCCAGCGTGTCGTGCAGGGCGAACAGGTGGCGCACGTCGTCGGCGGCATAGTCCAGCTGGGCCGGGGAAAGCGGGCGGCGCAGCCAGTCCGAGCGCGTCTCGCCCTTGGCCAGCAGCGTGCCGGTCAGTTCGTTGACCAGCTTCTGGTAGCCGATCCCGGCGCCGATCCCGGTCAGCGCGGCGGCGATCTGGGTGTCGAACAGCGGTCGCGGCAGTACGCCGCAGGCGCACTTGAACGCCACCAGGTCCTCGCTGGCGCTGTGCATCACCTTGACGATGTCCGGGGCGGTCAGCCAGGGCCTCAATGCCTCGGCGATGCCGGGCACGAGTGGATCGACCAGCAAGATCGCGTCGTCGACGGCGATCTGCACCAGCGCCAGCCGCGGCCAGTAGGTGCGTTCGCGGATGAACTCGGTATCCAGGCCGATGCGGGCGGGGCGGCGCTGCAGGTAGGCGTCGAGGTCGGCGGGCTGTGTGATCCAGTGGGGCACGTAGTGGATGTCCGTGAGTGCGAAGGTGGGGCTGGGTGAGTAAGAATAGCCCAGCTGCGCCGGCGCCCTTCGCAGGCACCGCCCACCGGGCTTCAGGAGGACGAGGTTGCTAAAACGCATGGCGTTTCCCCCGATGTTCGCGCTGCTGGTCGCCGCGTGCTCGCCTTCTTCCCCCGCGCCGCCGACCCAGCCCACCGCCCGGGCGACGCGGGCGGCCGTCCCGCAGGTGACGATTGGCGGCGAAGGCGAGGTCGAGTCGGTGGCGCGCTGGCATCCGCCGGCCGTGACGCTGGATCGGTCCGGCCTGGCGGACGCGCGCCGTCGCGCGGCGCAGGCGCTGAAGGAGGACCGGTTGTTCGAGGACGCCGACGCGGCGATCCCGCTCTACCTGGCGATTCGTGAGCTGGCCCCGGACGATGCCGCCGCGCGCGCGGGCCTGCGAACGGCGCTGCGGCGGTTGCTGGCACAGGGGGAGGGCCTGCTTGCCGACGACGAGCGCGGGGGCGCGGCGCTGGATCGGGCCCGGCTGCTGTCGATGGTGGCCCTGACGCTGCGGCCCGAGGATGCGCGCGTGCGTGCCTTGCTCGGTCGGGTGGAGACCGCGCAGCGCGTGCTTGCGTTCGACCGGGCCGGCGAGGATGACCTGCGCGCCGGCCGGCTGGGCGAGGACGGCAATGCGGCGCTGGACAACTTCCGCGAGGCGCTGGAACTGGATCCGGACGACGTGCGGGCGCGGCAGGGCCTTGCGGCGGTGGAAAGCGGCCTGATCCGGCGTGCCGAGCAGGCTGCGGAGGCGGCCGATTTCGCGACCGCGCAGCGCTGGCTGCGTTCGGCTGCTACGGTCCGTGCGTCGTCGCCGACGCTGGCCGATGCGCGGCTGCGCGTGGCGGGCATCCGCAAGGCGCAGATCGGCGCGCTGCACGATGGCGCGTTGCGCGACCTGACCACGCCATCGGGCCTGAAGGCGGCGCGGGAGAAGCTCGGCGAGGCCCTGCGCATCGCCCAACCGGGCGATGCGCAGGTGGCGGACCTGCGCCGGCGCGTCGAGCTGGCCATCCACTACGGCAGCTTCCGTCCCGGCCAGGTGTTCACCGATGGCATGCGCAACGGCGATCGTGGCCCGCAGATGATCGTGGTGCCGCACGGCGCGTTCACGATGGGGGCGAGCGAGCTCGATCCGGCGGCGACCGATGCGGAACGTCCGGCGCACTATGTCCGTTTCGAGCGCGGCTTCGCGATGTCGATCACCGAAGTGACGGTGGCCGAGTTCCGGGTCTTCGTCGAACAGACCGGGGCGCGGCCGCGCGCGACCCGGCGTGGGCACTCGGTGGTCTACGACGAGCGCTCCGGCAACTTCATCCGCCGCAGTGGGGTGGATTGGCAGTCCGGCTACAACGGCGCGGCGGCCTTGCCGGACGATCCGGTGATGCACGTCAGCGTGCGCGACGCGGAAGCGTATGCCGCCTGGTTGTCCGAACAGACCAGCCGTCATTACCGGCTGCCGACCGAAGCCGAGTTCGAGTATGCGTTGCGCGCCGGCAGCAGCGGCCGCTATCCATGGGGCAATGCCGGCACGCCGCCGTCCGGCGCCGGCAACTTCACCGGCGGCAACGACGTCTCGCCCAGTGCCCGCCACTGGAACAACGGCTTCACCGGCTATGGCGACGGCTTCTGGGGGGCGGCGCCGGTGGCCAGCTTCCGCGCCAACGCCTGGGGCCTGCACGACATGGCCGGCAACCTCAGCGAGTGGGTGGCCGATTGCTGGCACTCCAACTACCGGCGCGCGCCCGCCGACGGCGCGGCCTGGTTCAATCCCGGCTGCCGGCAGCGCCTGGTGCGCGGCGGCAGCTGGGCCAACTCGCCGCAGCAGACCCGGGCATCGTGGCGGCTCTCACAGGATTCGGACACGACCAGTGCCAGGATCGGCTTCCGCCTGGTGCGCGGTATCTGACGGGCCTTCGAGGAGCAGGGAGACATGCAGAACGATCCTTCGGCTGGGCAGAGCGGTGATCCGCGCCGACGTCGTGGCCTGTTCGGCAACGTCCGCTGGGGCGTGCTGATCCTGTTCGCCGGCTACGCCGCGTACTACTGGTTCTCCAACCGGACCGAGGACCCCTATACCGGCGAGAAGGTACTGATCGACAGTTCGCTCGGCGTCGAGCAGGAAAAGGCGCTGGGTTTGCAGGCCTACCAGGAGATCCTCAGCCAGGAGCCCGCGATCGATCCGGATTCGCAGCAGGCGCAGCAGGTCAGGGCGATCGCGCAGCGGCTGATCGCCAAGGTCGATCCGGTCGAGACCGCGCTGGCTGCCGAACACGGCATGCAGCCGAACCACATCTCGCGCAGCTTCGACTGGGAGGTCAACGTCATCCAGTCCGACCAGGCCAACGCGTTCTGCCTGCCGGGCGGCAAGATGGCGGTCTACACCGGCCTGTTCCCGGTGACGCAGAACGCCGACGCGATGGCGGTGGTGATGGGGCATGAGATCGCCCATGCGCTGCTGCGCCATGGTGCGCAGCGCATGGCCCAGCAGAAGCTCAGCCAGATCGGGCAGATGGCCGGCGCAGCCAGCGGCATGGACGCGCAGCAACAGCAGATGGTGATGGCGGCGATGGGCTACGGCTACCTACTGCCGTATGCGCGTAGCCACGAGACCCAAGCCGATGAAGTCGGGCTGATGCTGGCCGCGGCGGCCTGTTTCGACCCGCGCCAGGCGATCCCGTTGTGGGAGCGGATGGAGCAGGCCAGCGGCGGGCAGTCCGCGCCGGAGTTCTCCTCGACCCACCCCGACCCCGGCACGCGCATCCAGAACCTGCAGGCGCTGATGCCCAAGGCGCTGGAGTACCGGCAGCGTTACTGCAAGCAGTAACACGCGGCTCACCGCAGCCGACGCCGACCAATTTCCGACATCGCTTAATTCCTGCAAACACCACGCGCGGGCGCGTCCGCCGGCTGTGCGATTCCGGCTCATGCTATCGGCCGACGTGGCGATGGTGGCCTGGAGAACGCGATGACGTGGTCGATGTGGGCGTTTCGATGGAGTGTGGCGGCGCTGCTGGTGGCCGGAAGCGGTTATGCGGTGGCGCGGCACATGAACGAGGACGTGGGCGGGCGCTATGGCCAGCCCGATATCCTGCGCCCGCCAGGCACGCCCAGGGCAGTGGCGGTGGTGTTCCCTGACACCGCGGCGCCGCTGCGCGCCCGCAATGCCGCGCAGCGACTGGCCGCGGATGGTGCGCTGGTGGCGGTGGTCGATACCGCGCGTTACCTGCGCAGCGTCGGCGAGAGCGCGCAGCTCGATTGCGCGGGGCTGGCCGACGATGCCGAGCGGCTGGGAAAGCACCTGCTGCGCGGCGCGAAGACCGATGCGTTCCAGTTGCCGCTGCTGGTCGGCGATGGCGAGGGCGCGCTGCTGGTCCGCCAGGCGATGGTCGCGACCGCGCCGGACGTGCTGGCTGGCGCGGTCGTGATCGATGGCGAGCCGCTGCAGGACCGGCTCGCCTGTGGCGTGGGCAAACCGTCGCCGGGGCAGGGCGTGCTGGCGGTGCTGCCGAAGGATGCCTCTGGCGCACAGCTCGCGCAGGCGGCCGCGGCGCGCTTCCCGGTGGTCGGTGGCACCGGGGTCGCCGCGCTGCCGCTGGTGGAGATGCGCGTGCCGGACAGCCGCCGGCTGGCGATCGTGATCTCGGGCGATGGCGGCTGGCGCGACTTGGACAAGGACGTTGGCGCCGAGCTCAATCGGCGGGGCGTGTCGGTGGTCGGCTGGAACAGCCTGCGCTACTTCTGGTCCAGGAAGACGCCGCAGCGGATCGCCGACGACCTCGCCCACGTGATAAACGAGTACCAGCGGCGCTGGCATGTCGACGACATCGCGCTGGTGGGCTATTCGTTCGGCGCCGACGTGATGCCGTTCGCCTATCAGCGCCTGCCGGAAGTGCAGCGTCGCCAGGTGCGCTTCGTCTCGCTGCTCGGCCTGGCGCACGATGCCGACTTCAATGTACGCATCGGCGGCTGGTTGAGCCTGGGTGGATCCGGGCAGGTGCCGGTACTGCCTGAGCTGGCGAGGATGCCGCCGGGGTTGCTGCAGTGCATCCACGGCGAGCAGGAGAAGGACACGTTGTGTCCCGAACTGGTGCCGCGCGGAATCGAGGTGGTGGCACGGCCTGGCGGTCATCATTTCGACCATGATCCAGCCCGGCTGGCGACGATCATCCTGCAGGGCTGGCAGCGCAGGTCCGCCGCTGTAGTGCATGCCTGATCGCACCGTCACGGTGCTTCGGCGCTTTCTGTAGGAGCGACTTCAGTCGCGAGGGGCTTGCCTGGGAAAGCCTTTCGCGACTGAAGTCGCTCCTACAGGAACAAAAGGGCTAGCGGTCGTCGGGTTCCACGCGCAGTTCGAGCGTGCCGTCGTCGAGGCGCGCGCGCAGGTGGTCCCCGGCGCGTACTTGCTGGCGCGAGCGCACCAGCTGTCCATCGTCTGTGCGGGTGAGGATCGCGTAGCCGCGCGCCACGGTTGCCAGCGGGCTGACCGCCTCCAGCGAGCGCGCAAGCCCGCGCAGGCGTAGCGCTTCGTGCTGTAGGCGGCGCAGCACCGACGGCTGTGGGTTCGCAGCCAGTAGGCGCTGGCGCAGGCGTGGCAGTTCCCGCAGCGGATCGTGCAGGCGCAGCGCAGCGTCGGCTCGTTGCAGGCGGCCGTGCAGGCGCTCGAACAGCCGCTGGGGCTGGGCCTGGAGGCGGCGCAGCGCCTCCTGCTGCCGACGGTGCAGCAATTGCAGACGTGCCTGCGGGCTGCATGCGTTCAGGCGCAGCGCGGCGCGGTCGCTGCGTTGCATCGCCTGGTCGAGCCAGTGCCGCTGCAATTGCAGCAGCCGTGCGCGCGCGCGCTGCACCCGCAGGGCCAGCTCGCGCTGGTCGGGTACCAGCAGCTCGGCGGCGACCGAGGGGGTCGGCGCGCGCAGGTCGGCGGCGAAGTCGGCCAGGGTGAAATCGGTCTCGTGGCCGATTGCCGAGACCACCGGCGTGGCGGACGCGGCGATCGCGCGCGCGAGCTGCTCGTCATTGAAAGCCCACAGGTCTTCCAGCGAGCCGCCGCCGCGGGTCAGCAGGATCACATCGTAGCGGCCACTGGCATCGGCGCGGCGCAGCAGCCCGGCGATTTGCGCGGCCGCGCTCTCGCCCTGGACCAGCGACGGAAGCAGGTCGACCTCGAGCATCGGGAAGCGCCGCGCCAGCACGCTGAGCACATCGCGTACCGCCGCGCCGGTAGGCGAGGTGATCACCGCCAGCCGGCGCACATGCGCGGGCAGTTCGCGCTTGCGTGCCGGGTCGAACAGGCCCTCGGCCTCCAGCCGCGCGCGCAGCTGCTCGAAGGCGCGGCGCAGCGCGCCTTCGCCGGCTTCCTCCAGGTGGTCGAGCACCATCTGGTAGTCGCCGCGCGCCTCGTACAGCGTCAGCCGGCCGCGCGCCAGCACGCGCAGCCCCTCGCGCGGCTGGAACTTCAGCCACTGGCTCTTGGGCTTGAACATCGCGCAGCGCACCTGGGCGCGTGCGTCCTTCAGCGTGAAGTAAAGGTGCCCGGACGCGGGGCGGGTGACGTTGCCGAGCTCGCCTTCCACCCACACCAGTGGGAATGCGCCCTCAAGCAGGTCGCGGGCGAGGGTATTGAGCTGGCTCGGGGTGAGGATCTGGTCGTCGCGGGCAGGCATGTGCGGATTATCGCCGAGCTTCGGTTGTGGGAGCGGCTTGAGCTGCGACCGGGCTTGGGCGTTGGTCCTCGCAAGGGTGGCATGCATCCATGTGCTTGGATTCGAATGGAGGCCCGATCGCGACCGAAGTCGTTCCTACGCAACGCGGGCAGCGTGCTGCGACAGCGCCCACTGCACGTGCTCGCGCACCAGCGTCGAGGGGTGCTCGCGGTGCGTGGCCAGCGCTTCCAGCACCGCCGGCGTGGAGGGCGCGTTGCCCAGCGCCACGGCGATGTTGCGCAGCCAGCGCTGGTGGCCGCTGCGGCGGATCGGGCTGCCTTCGGTGCGGCTCAGGAACTCCGGTTCGTTCCAGGCGAACAGTTCCGGCAGCGTGGCTTCGTCCAGGCGATTGCGCGCGCGGAAATCCGCTTCGTCGGTGCGCCGGGCGAACTTGTTCCACGGGCACACCAGCTGGCAGTCGTCGCAGCCGAAGATGCGGTTGCCGATCGGCCTGCGCATGTCTTCCGGAATCGCGCCGTCGTGCTCGATGGTCAGGTAGGCGATGCAGCGGCGCGCGTCGAGCCGGTGCGGGGCGACGATCGCCTGGGTCGGGCAGACGTCGATGCAGCGGGTACAGGTGCCGCAATGCGCGGTGGCGGGCGCATCGACCGGCAGCGGCAGGTCGAGGTAGATCTCGCCCAGGAAGAACCACGAGCCGCCCTGGCGGTCGATCAGGCAGGTGTGCTTGCCGATCCAGCCGAGCCCGGCGTTGCGCGCCAGCGCGCGTTCCAGCACCGGGGCCGAATCGACGAACACGCGATGGCCGAACGGCCCGATCTCGGCCTGTACCCGCTCGGCGAGCTTCTGCAGGCGGTTGCGCATCAGCTTGTGGTAGTCGCGGCCGAGCGCGTAGCGCGCGACGTAGGCGCGCTCGCCGTCGGCCAGGGTGTCCCAGGCCAGGTCGTCGTCCTTGCGGCCGTAGTCGAGCCCGACCGAGACCACCCGCAGCGTGCCCGGCACCAGCTCGTGCGGGCGCGCGCGCTTGTCGCCGTGCTGGGCCATCCAGTGCATGGTCCCGTACAGGCCTTCGGCCAGCCAGCTGCGCAGGTGCGCCTCGTCCTCGCCCAGCTCGATGCCGGTGATACCGCAGCGCTGGAAGCCGGCCTCGCGCGCGAGCGCGCGGATGCGCGCGGCGGCGCGGTGCGGATCGGCGTTGGCGAGGACGGCGGACATGCGCGCAGTCTACCGGCAGCCGCTCCGCGGCCGCGCCTGCGCGGCGCGAACGGCAAGGCTGCGCGACTGGCCGTAGAATCCCGCGCATGTTTGAGCCGCTCGACATCCACGATACCGCTGCCGCGCGCATGATCGACGCGCAGGCCACCGCGCTGCTCGGCGGCGATCCCTACGTGCTGATGCAGCGGGCGGGCGCGGCGGCGTTCGAGCTGCTGTTGGCGCGCTGGCCGCGGGCGCAGCGCATCGCGATCGCCTGCGGCACCGGCAACAACGGCGGCGATGGCTACGTGCTGGCGCGGCTGCTGCACCGGGCCGGCCGGCGCGTGCGCGTGGTGCACCTGCCCGAGCGCGGGCCGGTCTCCGAGCTGGCCCAGCGCGCCTGCACCGACTATCTCGCCGCCGGCGGCCAGGTCGCGCTGTTCCCGTGCGGGCTGGGCGACGCCGACGTGCTGGTGGATGCGTTGTTCGGCATCGGCCTCAACCGCGCGCCGGACGAGGCCAGTACGGTATTCATCGAGGCGATCAACCACGCCGGTGCGCCAGTGCTGGCATTGGACGTGCCGAGCGGTGTCGATGCCGAGCGTGGCGTGGCGCCGGGCGTGGCGATCCGCGCGCAGCTCACCGTGCAGTTCATCGTGCCGCACCTGGGGCTGTACACCGGCGATGCGCTCGAATACGTCGGCGAGCGGGCCTTGCACCGGCTCGACGTGCCGGCCTCGGTGATCGCGGCGATCGCACCGCGTGCGCGTTCGTGGGATGTGTCCACGTTGGCCGGCCGCCTGCTGCCGCGCCGGCGCAACAGCCACAAGGGCGAGTCCGGCCGCGTGCTGTGCATCGGCGGCAACCAGGGCGCCGGCGGCGCGGTGATGCTCGCCACCGAGGCAGCCCTGCGCAGCGGTGCCGGGCTGGTTGCCGTGGCCACCCGCGCGGAGCACGTCACCCCGTTGCTGGCGCGCTGCCCCGAAGCGATGGCACGCGCGGTCGAGGATGGCGTGGCGCTGCCGCCGTTGCTGGACGCGGCCGACGTGGCGGCGATCGGCCCAGGTCTCGGGCGGGACGACTGGGCGCACGGGCTGTGGCAGCTGGTACTCGCGGCGGACAAGCCGCAGGTGATCGACGCCGATGCGCTCAACCTGCTGGCGGCCTCGCCGCGGACGGTGCCCGGCGCGGTGTTGACCCCGCATCCGGGAGAGGCCGGACGCCTGCTGGGCATCGCCACCGCGCAGGTCCAGCGTGACCGCGTGGCGGCAGCGCAGGCACTGGTCGCGCGTTTCGATGCGGTGGTCGTGCTGAAGGGCGCCGGCACGATCGTCGCCGCGCCACGGCGCACGCCGCGCATCATCGCCGCCGGCAATCCGGGCATGGCGGTCGGCGGCATGGGCGACGTGCTGACCGGGGTGGTCGCCGCCCTGGTCGCGCAGGGACACCCCCCCTTCGAGGCGGCCACGCTTGGCGCGCTGCTGCATGCCTGTGCGGGCGACGCGGCGGCCGTACACGGCGAACGGGGCTTGCTTCCCTCCGATCTGCTGCCCGAGCTGCGGCGGCTCGCCAATACCGGAGCATGTCAATGATCGAAGGATGGCTGGCCTCGTCGGAGGCCACCGAACAGTTGGGCGCCTTGCTGGCGGCCACGCGGCCGGCGCAGGCGGTGGTGCAGTTGCAGGGCGATCTGGGCGCCGGCAAGTCGACGCTGGCGCGCGCGCTGCTGCGGGCGCTGGGGGTCCGGGGCACGATCCGTAGCCCTACCTACACGCTGGTCGAGCGCTATCCGCTGGCCGACGGCAGTGAAGCCTGGCACCTGGACCTGTACCGGCTCGGTGCCGCCGGCGAGCTGGATTTCCTGGGCCTGGACGAAGCCGTGGCCAGCCTCTGGCTGGTCGAGTGGCCCGAACGCGGCGCCGGTGCGCTGCCTCCGGTCGATCTGACGGTGCGCCTGGCGCTGGCGGGCGAGGGACGGCAATTGGGGCTGCGCGCGGAGAGCGAAACCGGGCGCCAGTGGGTCGAACGCCTGCAGGCATCGCGACAGTTGCGGAGCATTGCTGCCAGGGGACGCTAGGAAAGTTCGGCAGGTTACGGATTATTAAGGGAAAACATCTTGCAATTGCCGGCCCGCGGTGTTTGAATCCGGCGCTATGACCCTGGGGAATCGCCAACTCATTGCGCTTGCACTTGCCGCCGGCATCGGCGCAAGCGCGTGGAGCGTGGAGGCGGGCGAGATCCGCGGGGTTTCGCTCAGCGACGGCGCCACCGGCACCCGGGCCGAGATCCAGTTGGCCGGGAGCGGTGGCTACAAGACCATTTCGCTGGCCGGGCCCAACCGGCTGGTGATCGATTTCCCCGATTCCTCGGCGGCGCGCGGCCTCAAGATGCCCGCCGCCGACGGTGTGGTCACCGCGGTACGCACTGGCCAGCCGGTGCCGGGGACGTTCCGCGTGGTGTTCGACCTCGCCGCTTCCGTGGTCGCGTTCAAGCCGCAGATGCTGCGCAATGCCGGGGGCTCGACCCTGGTGATCGAGTGGCCGGGCGAGCGCGCGGTGGACGCGACGGCGACCCGCGTCGCCCGAAGCGAATCCGCCGTGCCGGATACCGCCGCGCCTGCTGCCGCCATCGTCGATGCGCGCGCCGAGGCGGCGAAGGCGACCTCGGCGCTGACCGCGGCGGTGAGCCGCGCGGCGACCGTGCCGGCACCGGCCGCATCGAATCCGAATTCGAATACACCCACCGCATCCACGGTAGCGGCGGTCGTGCCGAATGTGCCGGCGGTGTCGGGAGCGGCGCCGGCCAGCGCTTCCCCGGCCACGATCCTCAACAACAATGGCCGCAACGGCGTGGCCGCCAGTACGGTCGTTCCTGCGCGGCCGCCGGTGGCGGAAACCGCCGGCAATGCGCCTGCGCCCGAACTGGCTCCGCGTCCGGTGATGCCGAGCGCGGTCTCGCGGGTCAAGATGAAATCCGGGATGCGCCCGCTGGTGGTCGCGATCGATCCCGGACATGGCGGTCAGGATCCGGGCGCGATCGGCCCGACCGGCAAGCGCGAGAAGGATGTCACCCTGGCGGTGGCGCGCGAACTCGCGCGCCAGGTCAATGCCACGCCGGGGCTGAAGGCCTACCTGACCCGCGACACCGACGTCTTCATCCCATTGCCGATGCGCGCCAAAAAGGCGCGCGACGCCGGCGCGGACATCTTCATCTCGATCCACGCCGACGCCGCGGAAAACCGCAGCGCCAGCGGCTCCTCGGTCTACGTGCTGTCGACCAAGGGTGCCTCCTCGCAACGCGCGCGCTGGCTGGCCGACAAGGAGAACGCGGCCGACCTGGTCGGCGGCGTGCGCCTGCAGCAGACCGAGAACACCCTGGCCAACGTGCTGATCGATCTGGCCCAGAGCGGCCACATGAAGGCGTCCGAGGACGCGGCCGGGCATGTGCTGACCGGGCTCAAGGACATCGGCAACAACCACAAGCCAAACCTGGAGCGCGCCAACTTCGCGGTGCTGCGTACCTCCGACATGCCGGCGATGCTGGTCGAGACCGCCTTCATCTCCAACCCGGACGAGGAGCGGCGCCTGATCGATCCGGCCTACCAGCGTCGGCTGGCCAACGCGGTGCTGGACGGGGTCAATACCTTCTTCACCCGCCAGCCGCCGCCGGGCACGCTGTACGCCGCGCGCGCGCAGGCCGAGGCGGAAGCGGCGGCGGGCACGGTTGCCGGCGGCAGCCGTTGAGGCGTCGTCCCCGCGCAGGCGGGGACCCAGGGACTTTCGTATCGATCGCCGGATCCCGCGCCTGCGCGGGGATGACGGCGGTTGGCCGTGCGCGAGAACCGCTATCATCGCGGCTTGATCGCGTCCAGAGCCGTACCGATGCCCGTTTTGCCCGTCGCCACGCCACCGTTCCTGTCGCCGCTGCGCCGGGGAGGCGCGCGATGACCATCCGCCAGCTGCCCGAGATCCTGATCAACCAGATTGCCGCCGGCGAGGTGGTTGAGCGTCCTGCCTCGGTGGTCAAGGAACTGGTCGAGAACGCGCTCGACGCCGGTGCCAGCCGGGTCGACATCGAGCTGGAGGAGGGCGGGGTACGCCTGATCCGCATCCGCGACAACGGCGGCGGCATCGCGCCCGAGCAACTGCCGCTGGCGGTGTCGCGCCACGCCACCAGCAAGATCGCCTCGCTGGACGATCTGGAGTCGGTGGCCACGCTGGGCTTCCGCGGCGAGGCGCTGCCGTCGATCGCCTCGGTCAGCCGCTTCACCCTGGCCTCGCGGCGGCCGGAGGACGAACACGGCGCGGCGCTGCAGATCGAGGGCGGCAAGCTCGGCGAGGTCGCGCCGCGCGCGCATGCGCAAGGCACCACGGTCGAGGTGCGCGAGCTGTTCTACAACGTGCCGGCGCGGCGCAAGTTCCTGCGCGCCGAGCGCACCGAGCTGGGCCACATCGAGGAATGGCTGCGCTCGCTGGCACTGGCGCGGCCGGACGTCGAGCTGCGCGTCTCGCACAATGGCAAGCCCTCGCGCCGCTACAAGCCGGGCGACCTATACTCCGACGCGCGCCTGGGCGAGACGCTGGGCGAGGACTTCGCCCGCCAGGCGCTGCGCGTGGACCACAGCGGCGCCGGGCTGCGTCTGCACGGCTGGATCGCCCAGCCGCACTATTCGCGCGCCAGCGCCGACCAGCAGTACCTGTACGTCAACGGTCGCTCGGTGCGCGATCGCAGCGTCGCCCATGCGGTCAAGATGGCCTACGGCGACGTGCTCTTCCACGGTCGCCAGCCGGCCTATGTGCTGTTCCTGGAGCTGGATCCGGCACGGGTCGATGTCAACGTGCATCCGGCCAAACACGAGGTGCGCTTCCGCGACGCGCGGCTGATCCACGATTTCGTCTACCGCACCTTGCAGGACGCGCTGGCGCAGACCCGCGCCGGCACCACGCCGGCGGCCGCGAACGCTGCGGGCGTGGCCGAGCCCGGCGTGGCGCCGGCGTTCGCG
>JASGDF010000175.1:0-27026 GCA_047607345.1 Pseudomonas sp.
AGCCGGGATGCGTGATGGGTGATTCGTCGTAGGAGCGACTTCAGTCGCGAACGGGCTTTCTCGGGAAAGCCCCGTCGCGACTGAAGTCGCTCCTACAGTGGCCGGTTACAGCTGCGCGAAGGTCTCCGCGCACCAGTCGGCGATGTAGTCGCGCATCACCGTGCCGTTGTCGGCGCCACAGTGCTCGACTTCGAAGTCGGCCTGGGTGAATACCCGCAGGTGGCGCCTGGGCGAGTTCACCGCCTGGTCGTAGGACAGCTGGGCGTTAAAGGCCGGGATCTGCCGGTCGTTCGCGCCATGCGTGACCAGGAATGGCACCTTGATCTTCTCGACCTGGCCGTCGAGGGTGATCTGGTCGGCGTAGTCGAGGAAGGCATCGCGGTCGTCGAAGCCAAACACCCACATCACGTGGTCCCAGTAATGCGGCACCGGGTTTTCGCCTTCGTTCTTGACCCGTTCGCGCTGGCGCCGGCCCCAGACGTGGTTGGCGCCCATCACCGCGCACAGCGCGTAGCGCGGATCGTTGGCGGCGATGCGCGGGGCGTGGTAGCCACCGAAGGACAGGCCGAAAATGCCGATCCTGGACGCGATCACGTCGCTGCGGGTCAGCAGGTAGTCGAACGCCGGCGAGCCCCAGCGTTCGGCGTCGTAGACCGCGGTCAGGCCACGCTTGCGGATCGCCTCGCCGGTGCCGGGCTGGTCGACGAACAGGGTATTGATGCCGCGCTCCAGGTTGACCGCACCGTGGCCGGCCATGTTGACCTGCTCCTTCATCGAATCCAGGCCGTTGACCGAGACCAGGGTCGGGCGTGGGGTGCCGCTGCCGTCGTGGACGAAGATGCCGGTATAGCTGGAATCTCCGTAGGGGATCTCGACCTTGTCGACATGCAGGCCACGCAGCGCCACGCCCTTGTGGTACAGCGCCAGCCCCTTGTCGTAGGCCACCCAGCGTGGGGCGTAGTCGCGGCTCTGCATGCGCTCGGCCGACAGGTAGTAGCCCGAGGCGCGCAGGTACTTGCTGCCGGCGGAGAGCAGGTAACCGGCCGCCTCGTCGGCCTCGGCGTTGCGCGCGACCTGGTCGGCCACGGCGATCCAGCTGTCGAACAGCGCCGCTGAGCCGGCGTCGGCGCCGGCCTTGGCGGCCTCGATCAGCGGGCGGTTGGCGACGTCGATCTCGCCATGGTTGCCACCGCACACCAGTGCGAGATTGGTCTGCAGGTTCCAGACGTAGTTGCCGGGAAAGGGTTCGAACATGCGGGTCTCCGATCGATGAATCAGTGCAGGTGTGGTACCGAGTCTGCCTGCACGCGCGCGGCGCTGATCCGCGCGAACAGTATCGCCACGAAGCTGACCGCCGCGACCACCGCGAATACGCCGAAGGCAGCCTGGATGTTGCCGGCGACCCGCGCCATCACGAACGAGAACGACAGTGTGCTGAGGAACTGGGCCAGGGCGAACGTGCCCTGCCAGATGCCGGTGCCGCGCGCGCGGATGTCGTAGGCCAGCGGCTGCATGCCCCAGGTCAGCAGGGTCGGCAGCATCAGGCCGGCGCCGACCTGGTTGAGGAAGCCGGGCAGGATGAAGGTGTAGGGCGTCTTGGCATGGGCCATGCCGTAGAAACCGATCGCCATGATCGCGAACTCGATCAGCAACAGCGAGCGCACGCCCAGGCGCTGGCGGACGAAGCCGAAGGTGATCGCGCCGGCCGGCACGCCGAGGCTGGCCAGCGAGATCAGCAGCCCGGTATTGGTGGCGGAGGTGACGCCCAGTGAATCCATCGCCGAGGCCATCTGGAACTGGATGATGTAGAACATGATGCCGCCGATCACGCTGATCAGACACACCAGCAGCATGTGCCGCCAGGGGAACGGCGTGCGCGTGCCGCTGCTCGGCGCGCCGAAGGCTTCACGCTTGTCCGGCTCCCAGGTGAACAGCACCACGCCGACCAGGAACACCAGGCCGGTGGCGTAGATCAGGAACGGACCGCGCCAGCCGAGCGCATCGCCGAGCCAGCCGGCGACCGGGAACAGCAGGAACGCGGTGATCGAGGCGGTCGCGGCCTGGCTGCCGAGCCAGCGGTCGCGTTGCCCCTCGTCGAAACAGTCGCCGATCAGTGCGGTGCTGCAGGTCATCACCACGGCCTCGCAGATGCCCACGCCGACACGGCTGGCGAAGACCGCCGCGAAGTGTTCGAGCAACAACGGCGCGATCCCGCACAGCGAGTAAACCACCATCGAGATCATCAGCAGCCGGCGCCGGCCGATGCGATCGGCCAGTGCGCCGATCAGCGGCGAGAACAGCGCGATGCACAGCGCCGGCACCGACAGCAGCGCCGGTACCCAGTAGTTGGCGTTGGGCACGTCGCGGAACTGCTCGAACAGCTTGGGCACGATCGGTGCCAGCAGTACCGCGCCCATGGTGGACAGGGCGACCGGCAGCACGAGTGAAAGACCGGTGGCGATGCCTGCCTTGCGAACCGGCGCGGCGTTTGGAATTGGCATGTTTCAGCGCCCTCCCAGGCGAAACGGATGTATTGGGGGATGGGGGATGGCAGCCAACGACCTGCGCTGCTGCACCGGCCGGATACTGGAATCGGCACGGTGAGCGCACAAATCGATTCGGGCGATACCGCCAAGCCGGGAATGTGATGGCTTTGCTTTTTTGATTGTGGGAGGGACTTCAGTCCCGACGCTTTTCCTGCCAGGCCCCGATCGGGACTGAAGTCCCTCCTACAAGAAGCTGCTTCCACAAGCGGAAACATCGTGCGCTGCACAAATCGCGGCCGCTGTTGCAGGCGATAAGAAATCCTGATTTCCCACGCTCGATGGGGCTTCGTAGCATCGTCTGCGTTGCGCATAGGTGGGGAGACCGGCGCGGCAAGAAATCCATCGTAGAGGAGCGCGTGCGCTTCTCGATCCGTTCGCAGGTGCTCGACAGGAGGGTGTAGTGTCCCTGGTATCCCGATCCATTTCTTTGCCTCTCGCTTCCGCCCCGAGGCGGACCCTGGTGGCCGCCGCGCTGGCGGCATTGCTGACGACCACCGCGTATGCACCGGCCATCGCCAAGGCGCCGCCGCAGGCGCCGAAGGTGGTGCAAACCACCACCACCTACGACGGGCTGGTGATCCCGGAAGGGCAGACCATCGTTGCCCCGCCGGGCAAGAACCTGACCATGACCGTGGATGGCGTGTCGGTGCCGATCCGGCCGGGCACCTACACCGGCAAGGTCGTGCTCACGCCCACCGACGACATCCCGGTGCAGTACAAGGAGCTGCCGCAACATCATTTCCGCAGCGCGGTGTACGTCGATGGCGGCCGCTACGTGCCGGAGAAGTCGGTGCCGGCCGCAGTCAGCGCCGGCAACGTTGACGACCATGGCGCGAATGGCCTGGTGATCGACTCGCGCGAGGAGCGCTTCAACGGCATCCTCGTCACCGGCGATTCGAAGTACCTGATCGATCACCCGGTGATCGACCTGACCGGCAACGGCGGCAACGACTTCGCCGGCTTCGGCGCGGCGATCATGTCCAGTGGCAACGCAGAGGTGACGGTGAAGTCGCCGAAGATCCGCACCAAGGGCGCGATCCGTACCGCGATCTTCGTCGGTGGCCACAGCGTGATGCATGTGGACGACGCCGACATCGAGGTCGCCAACGGCACGCTACCGCCGGACTACAAGTTCACCATCGAGGTTGGCAGGATGATGGAGGTGCCGTGGATGCTCGGCCTGTCCGGCAACGTGCGCGCCACCAACCTGGTCGATCACGGCACCGTCTACTACAACCGTGCCCACATTCGTGCCCAGGGCTGGGGCGCGCTGTCCACCGACGACGCGGCGGTGACGCGGATGTTCGTCAAGGACAGCCTGATCGAGACCCTCGACAGCGGCTACGGCGCCTATTCGATCGGCGACTCGGTGGACAGCTTCAGCCACACCGTGTTCAACGTCGCCGACGTCGGCCTGATCATGGCCGGGCAGGGCTCGGGCGTGTTCACCGATGCCAGCGTGGTCAACTCGCGCCGGCTCGGGGTGATGATGCACAGCGGTAACGGCGGCGGCGTGCTGACCATCGACAAGGGTAGCGTGTTCAACACCCGCTCGACCGCGATCCAGGTCAAGAGCCGCGGTGCGAAGGTGCTGATCGACGATGCCCAGCTGCTGCCCGGCAACGGTGTGATCCTGCAGGCGATGGTCAACGACGACCCGTTCATGAAGAAGATGTTGGAGGGGGGCGGCCCGATCGTCGGCGAGCAGAGTCCGGATGGCGCGCCTCCGGGCGGCATGCCGGGTGCGCCGCCGGACGCCGGTCCGGACGTGGAGGTGTTGCTGCGCAACGCCAGGCTGGCCGGCGACTTCGTCAATACCCGTACCAGCGAGGGCGGGTTGGCGGTGACGCTGGAGAACGCCAGCGTCGCCGGCGCGATCACCACCGGCACCCAGACCCCTGTCGGCGGCAAGGAACCGGATGCGCAGACCTACTGGCAGATCGGCGAGGTGATCAACCTCTACGAGCCGACCCCAGGCCCGCACGGTGTGGCGGTGAGCGTCGGCGCGGGCTCGCGCTGGGTGGTGACGCGTACCTCCTACCTCAATCGGCTGGAACTGGCCAAGGGCGGCCAGATCGTGGCGCCGGAAGGCTACCGGCTGACGCTGCGGGTGGACGGCAAGCCGCAGAAGTTGCAGCCGGGCAGCTACGCCGGTGCGGCGGTGCTGGAGGTGAGTGCGCTGCACTAGTAGATGCGTGGGCGGCGACATATCGTCGCCGCCGATTGCCGGCAACGAAATATGCAATTTCCGCCGATGGCCGGCCGGGAGTAGCGTCCGGCCATCGCTCAACGTCCGCCCCGGCTCGAGGCCGTCACGGACGCACAAACGATGAACCCTGGGAGGGGACAAGATGATTGCACGTAATCGTGCGCCCAATGTGGGCGCAAGCAGGTTGCTGTGCCTGGCCGTCGCTGCGGCGCTGTCCGCGCCGGCGTTGGCTGCCGAAGGCGAGGGCGGCAGCGCGCAGGAGCAGAAGGACGCCAAGACCCTGGATACGGTGGTGGTGACCGCGCAGCATCGTTCCGAGGACATCCAGAAGATCCCGACCGCGATCACCGCGGTGATCGCCGAGAAGGTCAAGAACGAAGGCCGGGTGACGCTGCAGGACGCGATCGAGAAAGTGCCGGGCGTGGAGTTCCAGCAGTCCAACCTTGGCGGCGGCTTCTACATCCGTGGCGTCGGCTCGCGATTGCCGGGCGTGGACTCGCCGGTGTCGATTTTCTACGACGGCATCTACCAGTCGCGCTCGGAGCTGACCAACCTGGGGTTCCTGGACGTGGAGCGCATCGAGGTGCTGCGCGGTCCGCAGGGCACGCTGTACGGCCGCAACAACAGTGGCGGCACGGTCAACGTCATCACCCACGACCCGGTGCTGGGCGAGACTTCCGGCGAGGCCACGCTGCAGTTCGGCAACTACAGCCGGGTCGGAACCGAGGCGGCGTTGAACATGCCGCTGAGCGAGATCGCCGCGATCCGCATCGCCGCCGGCAGCAACAGCCATTCCGGCTATCTGAGCAACGGCCTGCAGGACGAGGACAGCAAGGCGGCGCGGCTCAAGCTGCTGCTGCAGCCCAGCGACGAGCTGCGCCTGCTGCTGACCGCCGAGTACGCCCGCAACGGCGGCAAGGGTGCCGGCAACGTCTACCTGCCGACTTCCTCGCGCAGCAATCCCTGGTATGCCCCATCGTATTCCACCATCAGCGGGGTCTGTGGCGAGGACGGCGAGCCCAGCTGTGATGCCTGGCAGAGGACCGAGAACAAGGCCGTGCATGGCCAGCTGGACTGGGACCTGGGCTGGAGCAAGCTGACCTTTCTGGCTGGCCACCAGCATTACCAGAGCTCCTATCAGCAGGTGTACTCGTACCTGCTCGAGTACAACCGCACGCCGCTGCGGCAGGATTCGGCCGAGCTGCGCTTCGCCTCGCCCGATGATTCATGGCTGAACTGGGTGGGCGGGCTGTACTGGCTGCGCGACGACCTGTCCGGCGGCTACACCCACAACTACACCTTCGACAGCACCTCGATCACCAACAAGAGCCTGAACACCTCGGCGGCCGCGTTCGGCCAGGTCACGATCCCGTTCGGCGATCGCTGGCGCGGCATCGTCGGCGGCCGCTACACCCGCGACAAGTTCGACTCGGACACCGTCAGCAGCGGCGTGCAGCTGATCGCCAGCGGCGCGATGTCCAAGTTCACCTACAAACTCGGCGTGGAGCATGACCTCGGCGCCAACTCGCTGCTGTTCGCCAACGTCTCCACCGGCTACCGCCAGGGCGGGGTCGGGGTTGGTTCGGTCACTGGCGTGATCTATACCTACGACCCGGAGACCATCACCGCCTACGAGCTGGGCTGGAAGAGCAAGTTCCTCGACAACACCCTGCTGCTCAATACCGACCTGTTCTGGTACAGCTACAAGGGCTACCAGCTCTCGACCAACTACTATCCCGACGCGGATTCGGACGAGTACGAGAGCCGCACCACCAACGTGCCGGGCACCACGACGATCGCCGGCGTGGAAGTGGAGGGACGCTGGCTGATCGGCGCCCACGACAACATCGGCTTCTCCACCGCCTACAGCTACAACGACTACGCCGATGCCGACGTGGTCCTCGGCTCGACCACCGAAACCACCAACATGGCCGGCCGCAAGATGGCGCGCATGCCGAAGTGGAAGGTGAACCTGGACTACAGCCACCTTTGGGACCTGCCCGGCGGCACGCTGACCGGACGGGTGGGCGCCAAGTATTCCACCAGCTACGTCACCGACCTGATCTACTTCACCTACAACTACCCGGAACGCTACGTCCAGAAGGCCTACACGCTGTACGACGCCAGCCTGAGCTACGACGTACTGGACGGGCGCTACACGATCAGCGTGTTCGGCAACAACCTCAGCAACGAGCCGGTGATCACCCAGGCCAACTCGGCCGGGTCGCTGTACACGATGGGCGTACTCAACGCGCCGCGCACCTACGGCATCAGCTTCACCGGCCGCTTCTGACCCCACCACCGCTGCACCCGCCGCCGCGCCGACAGGCGTGGCGCGGGCAGCGGCCCTTCCGGAGACTTTCCGTGGAATATGCCAAGCCCGCCATGAAGACGCTGGTTCTGTCGTTGTCCGCCGTACTGCTGCTCGGTGCCTGCCGGCAGACCCCGCCGGAGCATCCCGGTAGCGCCGCCACGCCGCCCGCCGCTACCGCGCCGCCGCCGGGCGCGGCGCCTGCCGATGCCGGTCCCGGTCCGGCAGGCGGTCCGCCACCGGACATGCCGACTACTGCCCAGACCGACTACCACGCCGGCCTTTACGTGGTGGGCGGCAAGGTGGTCAAGGACAAGGGCGACCCCGCCACGATCGGTGGTGGCGAGATCAAAGACGCGGGTGCCAGCAATCTGCGCATCGCCACCGAGGGGCGCAACGATTTCAATGCCGTGCTGGTCCGCGACAAGGGCGAGTACACGCTGGAGCACGCCAAGCTCGACCTGCACGGCGACGGCAGCAACGACTTCCTCGGCATCGGTGCCGGCGCGATGGCCGAAGGCGGCGCGACGCTGGTGATCCGCGACAGCGACATCCAGACCCACGGCGTGATCAGCAGCGCGGTGGCCGCGCTTGCCGGCAGCGTGCTCAAGGTCTACGACTCCACCCTGCGCGCCCACGGCGGCAAGCTCCCGGCCGACTATGTCCCGCATATCGGCCCCGGCATGAAGGAGGCGCCGCCGCCGCTGAAGATCCACGGCACCGCGCGCGCGGCGCTGACCGCGGGCAGCAGCAAGAGTTACTTCTACCGCAGCACGGTGATCGCTGACGGCTGGGGCGCGCTGTCCACCGATGCCCCGGGTGCGTCCTACCTGGAGGCCAACGACACCACGGTGAAGGTGCTGGACAGCGGCTACGGCACCTATGCCGACCACAATTGCACGGTACTCATCAATCGCGGCAGCTTCGAGGTGCCGACCTACGCCGGTGTGATTGCCGGCCAGGGCACGCTGACCTTCAACGACCTGAAGTCGGACTCGCACGGCAACACCGTGATGATCCACAGCGTGATGGGCAAGGGACCGGAGATCGGCACGCTGACCATCAAGGGCGGAAGTTACCGCAGCGACGGTGATGCGATCCTGGTCAAGAGCGCCAACGCCGACATCGCCATCGAGGCGGCCGAGCTGAAGGCCGGCAGTGGGGTGCTGGTACACAGTGTAGTCAACGACGACAGCCATGCCACCAAGGTTGGCGGCCAGCAGGTGAGCGGCGTGCGCGTCACCCTCAGCCATTTGCAGGCTGAAGGCGACATCATCCATGAAGACCGCGACCGTCGCATGCGGCTGGAGCTGAAGGCCACGCGGCTGCGCGGCGCGATCCACGATGCCGAGGTCAGCCTGGATGCCGCCAGCCACTGGCTGGCCAGTGGTGACTCGCGGGTGCTGTTGGACGGCGGCGTGCAGTTGGCCCAGCTCGATGCGCCGGCCGGCGTGACCATCGAGGCGGTGGTCGGCGAGGGCAGCCAGCTCTCCGGCAGCCACCGGCTGGCCAGTGGCGGCAGTCTGCGCGTGGTCCAGGGCCAGCCCAAGCACTAGCGGTCCGCCGCTGCCTGGCAGCGTGGATCGCCGACCACGCTGCCGGAGGACCGAACAGGCGATTTTCTTGCTGCAATGCGGCCGGCGTAGCGTCCCGGCCAGACAGGTACGAACGGAATTTTCCGGAATCGAGGGGTAGCCGTAGACCGCAGTAGAAACAACGCATAACCGACATTTCAAGCAGAGGTCCTGGGAGGGAATCATGCTGTATCGAAGTGTGCGCTCCGTTGTCGAACGGAAGGCGCGTAGGGTGCTTGTTGTCTCGATCCTGTCGGCGTTGTGCGCCGATGCGTTCGCCACTGGCCAGGACGCGACGGCGTCGGCCGACGATCCGCCCGCCGCCGAACAGGCCGCAGGCAAGCATGGCCGGACCACCGAGCTTCAGACGGTGCTGGTCACCGCCGAGAAGCGCCAGGCCAACCTGCAGAAGACCTCGATCGCGGTCGAGGTGGTCGACGCGCAGACCATGCAGGAACAGCATCGCAAGACCGCCAGCGAGCTGCTGGCGGCGATGCCGGGTGTGGCGGTGCAGGACTCCGCCGGCGGCCCGCAGTTCTCGGTGCGCAGCATCGGCGCCACCGGCCGTCCCGGCGGCGAGCAGTCGGTGCCGATCTATCGCGACGGGGTGTACTTCGACCGTGTCGATTCGGCGCGCAGCATGCTGCTGGACGTGGCGCGGGTGGAAGTGCTCAAGGGGCCGCAGGGCACCTTGTTCGGCCGCAACGCGCTCGGCGGCGCGGTCAACGTGATCTACAACCAGCCCAAGCTCGGCACCACCGAGGGTGCGGTCAGTCTTGGGGTGGGCAACTATGCCCTGCGCGAGGGCGACGCGGTGATCAACCTGCCGATCGGACAGGACTGGGCGCTGCGCGCGGCGTTCTCGCGCGCCACCCGCGACGGCTACCTCAGCAATGGCCGCGACGACCAGGACGATAGCGCCGCGCGGATCAAGCTGCGCTGGCACCCGAGCGAGGTGCTGGACGTGGTGCTGACCGCCGAGCAGGACAAGCTCGGCGGCAAGGGCAACGGCACCGCCGACGTCACCGACGACTGGCCCGATCGCAGCGGCTGGAAGGCCTGGTACGACGACGACGACGCGCCGGTGTACAAGGACAGCAAGATCGACGTGCTGAGTCTGCAACTGGACTGGACCACGCCGCTGGGCGTGCTCAGCGTGATCCCGGCGCACCTGACCTCGCGCTACGTGGCCGATCAGGTCCAGGGCGGGGTGGAGCAGATCGAGCGGCGCACCAAGACCCAGGACTCGCTGGAGGTGCGGCTGGTGTCCGATCCCGGCAGCCCGGTGCAATGGCAGTTCGGCGGCTACTACTACGATGCCGACGAGCCGCAGTCGTTCACCACGCTGCTGGGTCCGTATACCAATGGCTACCCGATCGATCTGACCCCGCGCAACTGGACCCGCTCGCTGGCCGCGTTCGGCCAGGCGACGCTGCCGCTCGCCGAGGCCTGGCGGCTGGTGCTCGGCGCGCGCTACACCCGCGACCGCCGCACGCTGGCGTTCGCCTCCGGCGACTACAGCAACGGTGGCACCGGCACCCTGCTCAGCCGCACCTACGACTACAGCCGCCCGACCTACAAGCTGGGCGTGGAATGGGATGCCAGTGCGGCCTCGATGCTCTATGCCAACATCTCGACCGGTTACCGCTCGGGCGACGTGGAAGGCTCCAGCTCGGGCATCAGCGCCGGCAAGATGCAGCTGCTGACCCAGTACGCGCTGGGCTACAAGAGCCGCTTCTTCGACAACCGCCTGCAGTTCAACGCCGAGCTGTACTACGACGACTATCGCAACTTCCCGGTCGCATTGTCCTACCAGGCCAGCGAGGATGCCTTCCCGGAGACCTATGCCGCCTCGGCCAAGAACCTGACCATCAAGGGACTGGATCTGGACCTGGTATTGAACCTGAGCATCGACGATCGGATCGACTTCGGCACCTCGTTCATGCACGCCAGGTTCGGTCAGCAGCCGGCCTTCGCCGACAGCAGCGTGACCGACGCCGACGAGTTCGCCGCGTTTGCCCGGCAGCTGGCCAGCTACAGCGGCGCTACCAAGCAGCAGGCACCGAGCGTGGCCTTCACCCTGGGGTACCACCACTTCTTCGGCTTCGCCAACGGTGGCCAGCTCGATCTCAATCCGAACCTGCAGTACTCGAGCGAATACTACGTCTCGGCGCTGACCGAGGACGTCAACGACGTGCGTGCATTGCAGCCGGCTTTCTTCCTCTACAACGTCTACCTCAACTACACCGCTCCCAGCGGCGGCTGGGGCATCGGCGCCTACGGCAAGAACCTGAGCAACGAGGCGGTGATCACCAACTTCACTCCGGGACTGGCATCCGGCGCGGTCGACTCGGTCAACCTCGCCGCGCCGCGCACCTTCGGCGTGCAGGGCTGGTGGCGGTTCTGAGCGCAGCACTGAACATTCGATATCCCCCACCGCGACAGGGACGTCGCAACACCACAGACGACGTACCGAAAAAACTACACCGCAATCGACATGCCAAACATCCTGGGAGGGATAGCTTATGTCGCGGTATGAGCACACATCCACGAAGCCGGGGCGCAGGCGCCTGGCCATGGCGATATTCGCCGCACTGGCGCTGCCGTCCACGGCGACCGCCCAGGAAACCGACAGCGCCGCCGAGGCGCCGCCGAAAAAGGACCCGACCACGCTCGACGAGGTCGTGGTGACCGCGCAGAAGCGCAGCGAACGCCTGCAGGACACCCCGGTGGCCGCCGCGGTGGTGTCCCAGGTCGCGATCGAGAAGGCCAACGCCACCGACATCTCCGACCTCAACAAGCTGGTGCCGTCGGTGGAGCTGAAGGGCAGCAACAACGGGCGGGTGCCGATCGCGATGCGCGGCATCTCCACCAACGCCGACGAAGCGACGGTGGGCCTGACCTCGGGCGTGCTGATCATGGTCGACGGCGTGCCGGTGTCCTCCGATGCTTCGGGCATCAACGAACTGGCCGACCTGGCCAGCGTGGAAGTGCTGAAGGGTCCGCAATCGACCCTGGGCGGCCGCGCGGCCTCGGCCGGCGTGATCAACCTGGTCACCCGCAAGCCGACCGACTACTGGAGCGGATCGTTCAGCTCGATGGTGACCAACGACGGCGAGAACAAGGTCGATGCGTTCCTGTCCGGCCCGCTCAGCCAAGGCGTCGACTTCAGCCTGTCGGCCTACAAGCACCATGTGCTCCTGCCGATCCACAACCTCGCCACCGGCAAGGATTCCAAGACCGACAGCGACGGCGCCCGGCTCAAGCTGCTGTTCAAGCCGAGCGAGGACGTGGACGTGACCCTGGCCGCGCACGGCTACAAGATCGATGCCCAGGGCGGCAGCTTCACCTACCAGTACATCTCGCCAGGCACGAACTACGTGTTCGATCAGGCCGCGATCTTCGAAGTCGTGCCTTACAGCGAAGTGATGGCGGGTGTTACCCCGCACTGGGGCAACACCACCTACAACTCGCCGGTGCCGATGCGCGCTCAGACCAGCGGCGGCGACTTCAGCGCCAACATCGACTGGCGCCTGGGCGACTACACGCTGAGTTCGACCACCGCCTACCAGCGCGAGCGCCAGGACATGGTGCAGGACGCCGGCGTGATGGCGACCTACTGGGAGAATGAAATCACCGCGGTCACCTGCCCGAGCTATTCGGTCGGTTGCGGTGCCAGCTGGGACAACTCGCAGCACATCGTCCTGAAGCCGACCACCAAGTCGCAGGAGTTCAAGATCGTCTCGCCGATCGACGGTCCGATCAGCTTCGTCGCCGGTGTGTTCTACTCCGAGACCGACGTGTGGAGCAGCGGCCTGCGCACGATGTACTTCAATCCCTACGACTACGTGGTGGATTCGAACACCAAGACCCTGGATGCCTACGGCCGCGTCACCTGGAAGCTGCCGAACGCTTTCGACCTGCTGACCGGCCTGCGCTTCAACCATGACAAGGTCAGCTACTGGAAGTACGGCAGCTACGACAACCAGACCACCTACTACTCCAGCAGCAACGAGGCCACCGAGAACACCTGGGTCGGCGATGTGACCCTGCGCAAGCACTTCACCCCCGACGCGATGGGCTATCTGACCGTGGCGCGTGGCTACAAGCCGATGGCGTTCAACACCGCCGCCACGCTGTCCTCGAATGATCCGCTGGATCCGGTGGACAAGGAGACGGTCGACAACATCGAGCTGGGCCTGAAGCTGTCGCTGCTGGATCGCAGTCTGACCATCAACAGCGCATTGTTCCAGACCACCTACCACAACTACCAGGTGCAGACCTACGAGACCACCAACGGCTACCTGGCCGACCTGCACCTGTCCAGCGCCGGCGAGGCGCGCACGCGCGGTATCGAGTCGGACCTGAACTGGGTCGCCAGCGAGGCGCTGCACCTGACCACCAGCCTGGCCTGGATCCGGGCCAAGTTCATCAAGTTCGAGGGCGCACCGTGCTGGGCGGGCAGCGGCGCGGCGCAGACCGCGGAGGAAGGCTGCGTCGACGAGACCTACCAGGACCTGTCGGGCAAGTCGATGCCGGATGCGCCGAAGTTCAAGGCCAACCTCGGCGTGGACTACACCTGGTTCGGCAACGACGGCGGGCGCCCCGACCTGACACTGTCCGGCCAGTACGCCTGGCGCAGCGGCACCTACATGCAGGCCGACAACAACCCGTACACCTGGCAGCCCGCGTTCGGCCTGCTCAACCTGTCGCTGACCGGTAGCTGGAACTCGGGCAAGTTCACCGCTGCGCTGTTCGTCAACAACGTGCTGGACAAGTTCTACCTGGTCAACATCACCGACAACTTCAGCGGCATCTGGAGTGATTCGACGATCGCGATCACCGGCCAGCCGGCGCGCGACTCGCATCGCTACGTCGGCCTGCGCCTGAACTGGAACTTCGACTGATCCAGCGGATGCCCGCAACGGCCGTGTGGCCGCCTGCCGGGGGGGGCTCGCACGGCCGTCGCCGTTCTTGCGCGCGCGCCGGCCGGCGGCCGGCCACGCCGACAAGCTCAATCACCGCGCCAGCAGCGGTTGCCGTACTCGTCCTGCTCGATCGCGCTTTCCGGCACCCGCGCCGAGCCGCGCACGATCAGCGCGCCCGGTACCAGCGTGCGGGTGTTTGTCGGCGACTTGCCCGCGAGCAGCAGCCGCAGGATGCGCATGGTCTCGGCCACCATCAGCGCCACCGGCTGCGAATAGGTGGTCAGCGAGAACCCGGGCCAGCGCGCGATCTCCACGTCGTCGAAGCCGACGATCGAGATGTCGCGGCCGGGCTCCAGGCCGAACTCGAGCCGCGCCACCTGCAACGCCGCCAGCGCCATGTGGTCGTTGCTGCAGAAGATCGCGTCCGGAGGCCGTGCGCGCTTGAGCAGGCGGCGGGTCGCCGCGAGCGCGCCGTCGAAGGTGAACAGGCCGTCCTCGCGCAGCGGCGCGGAATGGCCCAGTTCGCGCAGGCCGGTGAAGAAGCCGTGCTCGCGCTCGCGCGTGGTGGCCGATTCGGCCACGCCGGCGACGAATGCGAAGCGCCGGTGGCCTCCGGCCGACAGGAAGCGCGCGATCGTATGCCCGCCGGCCTGGTTGCTGCCGCATACCCCGGGTATCGCGCTGTCGGCATCGATGGTGTTGAACATCACCACCGGCACGCCGACGCGTGCGCATTCGCCGGCGAGCCGCGAGGACAGCGTGGTGGAGGCGAGGATCAGCGCGTCCACCCGGTAGCGCAGCAGTTCCTCGAGCGCCGGATCGGCCTCGCTGCGGCCATGGGTGATGAACAGCAGCACCCGGTAGCCGGCCTTGCCCAACTCGTCCGATAGCCGTTGCAGCGCCTGCGGATAGAACTGGTTGTCGAGATAGGTCATCGCCACGCCGACGATGTACGACTTCTGCGTGATCAGCGAGCGGGCAATGTGGTTCGGCGTGTAGTTGAGCCTGGCCGCCGCCGCCAGCACCCGCGCGCGCGTGGCCTCCGAGACGCTGGCGCCGGGTGTGAACGTGCGTGACACCGCGGACTGGGAGACCTGGGCCAGTTCGGCGACGTCGGAGGCGGTGGCGGGGCGGCTGGGAACGGGCTTTGGAGGCATCGGCTGGCGATCCTGTACCGACCTGGCTGGGAATTCGGTTCGCTCATTGCTGTCATCAGCAATATCGATTTCAAGCCCTGCGCGGAGGATGAATATAGTCGGCGACGTGGTAGTAAATACGTTTTTACATGTATTTGCATACGTATGCAAAATGATTCTGGAGTGGGCCGCCGACTCGGTCTGCCCGCACCAGGAGGGGCCGGGGACGCCGCATGGATGTCCTTGCGGCAAACGACAAGACTCATGATTGCCTGGGAGGGTAGCCATGCACCGCCATCATTCGCGCGATCGCCGCGTCACCTAGCATCCGGCGCCGTCACGGCGCATCCCTGTACGAATCTTCCCAAGGCGCTGCCGGCGGCGGCATCGATGGATGGCGGCTGCGTATCTGCGCCATTCCACCTCACACCCGTTCCGGCCTGGATGGAGCATCGATGAAACGTTCGATCGCACGCATGTTTCTCCGCTGCGCGGCAGGCGGGACCGATTCGTTGCAACGCAGCCGGCGCGACGCGGTGCCGGTGAATGCATTCCCCAAGTCGATCGTCGCTATCGTCGGTGTGGAGCGTCGCACGTCCCGACATGCCGGCGCTGGAGCAGAGCTATGAACCGCAAGCGCAATGTACTGGCGGCAGCCATGCTGCTTTCCCTGCAATGGCCGGCGCTGTCGGCCGCGCAGGATGCGTCCGCCACGTCCGGTGGCCAGAGCGACACGGACACGGCCAAGCCGGCCACGACCCGCACCCTCGATCAGGTCACCGTGACTGCCGAGCGAAGGGTCCAGGACGTGCAGAAGACGCCGGTGGCGGTCAGTTCGGTTGAGGGCGAGCAGATCCATGAGCGCGGCCTCAAGGATATCGGCGACGTGCTTTCGCAGAGCCCGGCGGTGCAGGTACAGAACAGCAGCAAGGGCGCGGCGGTATTCATTCGCGGGGTCGGCTCCACCGGCGATGCGCAGGAGGGCGGCGATCCGGCGGTGAACCTGAGCATCGACGGCGTCTACCAGCAGCAGGCGGCGGTGGCGCTGGCGAACACCCTGGATCTGGAGCGGGTGGAAGTGTTGCGCGGTCCACAGGGCACGCTGTACGGACGCAACGCCAACGCCGGCAGCATCAATGTGATCACTCGCGATCCGGTCCTGGGCGAGTTTTCGGGATCGAGCCTGGTGGACGTGGGCAACTACAACAGCGTCCGCACCGAGACCGCGATCAATCTGCCGGTCAGTGACGTGCTGGCCGCGCGCGTGGCCTACGGCACCAGCAAGCACGACGGCTACCTGTCCAACGGGGCCAGCGCTGACGACAGCACCGCCGCGCGCCTGAAGCTGCTGTACCAGCCGAACGAGGACCTGAAGGTGCGTTTCACGGTGGACCACTCGCGCCAGACCGGAACGCCGGTGGCGACGGTGGAGCTGCCACTGTCGCACAGCGATCCTTGGCATTCGGACCTGACCGCCGGCGTGCAGGACGTGAAGTTGACCCGGGTATACGCACAGCTGGACTACAACCTGGGCTTCGCCACGCTCTCGGTGCTGCCGGCGTATTCCTATACCCACCAATACAGCGACTCGCTGCTGCTGGAAGCCGGTGGCGCCAGCGCGGTGGACGTGACCGAGCGCGCCAGGTCCGGCGAAGTCCGCCTGGTGTCCAACGATTCGCCGGTGCAATGGGTGACCGGCCTGTACTACTACAACTCGGACAACTACATCAATCCGAATCCGAAGATAACGATCAACGCCACCCACAACGAGGTCACCACGTTCCCGTCCGACGTACTGGAGCACTCGCTTTCCAAGTCCTACGCGGCCTATGGCCAGGCGACGATTCCGCTGAGCGATCGCTTCCGGGTGATCGGCGGCGCGCGCTATACCCGCGACTGGAAGGGATTCGACCTGCTCAGCGAAACCGCCAGCTACGTGTTCGAGCCGGAAGGGCGCTACACCCACGCATGGAATTCGGGAACGTTCCGCGCCGGCGCCGAATACGACCTGGCCGAGCACTCCTTCCTGTACGGCACGATCAGCAACGGCGTGAAGTCCGGCGGCCTCAACGTGTCGGATCTGTCCACCTACGAGCCGGAGAAGATCACCTCCTACGAGATCGGCAGCAAGAATCGCTTCCTCGACAATCGCCTGCAGGTCAACGCCAGCCTGTTCTATTACGACTACAGCAACTACCAGGCGCGTCTGCCCTATCCGGATTCGACCGCGTCCGGCGGCTTCAGCCAGAAGATCCAGAACGCCAAGTCGGCCTATCTCTCTGGTGCCGAACTCGAAGTGGACATCGCCCCGACCACCCGTGACCGGATCGACCTGAGCGTGGCCTACCTGCACGCGCGCTTCGGCACGTTCACCTACACCGATTCGAGCGGCTACGTCGATCGCAGCGGCACGACCCCGCCGAATGCGCCGACCTGGTCGGGCCTGGCCAGCTATTCGCATTATTGGGACATGGCCTCCGGCGCGAGCCTGCAGGCGCGGCTGGATCTGCGCTTCTCCTCGCACTACGACTCGACCATCGACGAGGGCCTGGACGACATCCAGCCGGCCTTTACCCGCAGCGATGCCTCGCTGATCTGGACCTCGTCGAGCGGACGCTGGGGCTGGCGCGTCTACGTTCGCAACATCGAGAACAAGGCCCAGCGGCTGTTCACGATCGCGCCCTCCTCGTCGCTGTCGGTGGTGGAGGTGAGCGATCCCAGGACCTTCGGCACCTCGGTCAACTTCAATTTCTGATGCCGACGGCTTACCTCCCCGGCCTGGAGCCGGTATCGACCCGGAGATCGAGATGACCCTCCCCATGAAAAGCCTGACGCTCTGCCTGCTGGTGGGCATGGCGGCCACCGCCTGCAAACCGACACCGCCGCCACCGCCTTCGGCTGCCGCGCCCGTGAGCGCCGAGCGCCCGGTCATTTCCGATGGCGAGCGCGCCGCGGCCACCATCGCCATCCAGAATCTGATGAGCCGGCACGAGTTCATGCACGCGGCGAACCGCAATCTGGAGGAACTGGATGCCTTCTGGGTCTCGCGCGACGGCAAGTACGCGGCCACCGCGACCTTCGGCAGTCCGGCCTGGGTGATGTATGGCATCGAGACCATTCGCAAGAACTATGGCGAAAAGAGCCATAACGATGCCGAGGACGGCCTGAAGCAGCTGGCCGCGCTGGATCCATCGGTGAAGGACGTGCCGGAAAACTTCGGCGCCGGCGCCGAATGGGTGATGCACAGCAGCACCACCCCGCTGATCGAGATCGCCGGCGACGGCAAGACCGCGCAGGGTGCCTGGTACTCGCCGGGCATCGGCATCATGCCGACGTTCCAGGACGGCAAGATCCACCTGCAGCCGATGATGTTCAACGAGAAGTACGGCGGCGATTTCGTCAAGGAAGACGGCAAGTGGAAGATCTGGCACTTGCAGATGGCCTACGACTTCGTCTCCGGCCTGCCCGACGAGATGGTGAAGCAGCTGAACGCGCAGCTCGGCGAACTGGCGCTCGGCCATCCGCTCAAGGCGGTGGGCGAGGCCGGCGAGCGCATGGGCGGGCAGCTGCCCGAAGGCTTCCGCAAGCCGCTGTACAGCTATCCCGGCTACAGCCCGCAGCGGCCCTCGGTGATCTGGCCCAAGTTGCCCGAGCCGTACTACACCTTCAACGAGTCCAAGTACACCAACTGCAACTGCGAGCAGGAAGTCCCTGCCGCAGCCCCCTGAGCGTGGCGTATCCGGATCACGGCCGAGAAGGCCGGGACGGTCGCCGAAAGAGAGGATCTATGAAGAAAACAATCGATGCATCGCGTGTGGTCGCCCGGATCGGTGCCCCGCTCCTGGCGTTGGCTTGTAGCGTCGCGCCGCTCGCCGTGCAGGCCGCGCCGGCGGCACCGGCCACGGCCGCCGCCTGCGATCGGCATTGCATCTCGGACATCGTCCACCAGGTGCTGACATCGATGCCGTCGCACGATCCGTATCGCCTGCCGCTGGCGCGGGTCTACGCGGCCACGGAGAACTCGCATCCGGCGGCGCTGGGCATGATGACCCTGTGGCAGTCGGTCACCCAGGCCGGCAAGCCGGACCTGCTGGCGATCGACAGCGTGGCCGGCCAGGCGTTCTTCGTGACCCAGATCGGCGAAGCCGGCAACCTGTCGGTGCTGTGGGGACGGGTCAAGGTGGTCGATCGCAAGATCACCGAGCTGGAGTTCTTCATCAATCGCTCGCGCGGCGACCACGGCTTTTCGTTCTCGGCCAAGGACGCGCCGGCCAACCTTCAGCACTGGACCAAGCTGCCGGCCAACCGGGTCAAGGCGACCCGGGCCGAGCTGGAGCGGCTCAGCCAGGCCGCCTTCAGCACCGATGTCCCGTACGAGATTGAGGTCGACCCGAACTGCCAGTTCCTCGAGGCCGGCTCCCAGATCATCGATCCGGGTCTGGGCGACACGCCCAGGCCGGGCGATCCGAATGCGCCGCTGGGATGCATGTTCCCGCCGTTCCGTCCGGTCGACAAGAAGGCGCGCGAGATCGTGATCGACGAAGAACTCGGCATCGTGGTCGATGCCGGCATGGTGCCTGGCCGGGTGTATCCGTATCCGTTCTACGGCCACATGATCTCCGCCTTCATCCCCGACCAGATGAGCGAGGCGCAGCAGACCCAGCAGGCGTGGCTGGACAAGCAGCTCGCAGGTGACGGCGCGCCGCTGCTCAAGCCGCTGCCCGCGGTCGGCGAGACGATGCAGGTGCTGCAGCTCTACAACGGCAAATTGCAGGGTCTGCAGATCAATGTGCATGTGATCGGCCCGGACGCGAAGTCGCTCTGGGTGCCTTGAAAACTTCTGTCGTGTTGCCTGCCAAGGTGGGCAACGCGATGCAATCGAATCGTGTAGTTGGAGTCTGATGTGAGAATGATCGATCGTTTGAAGCGCACGCCGGCGCTGTTGCTCGGTGCCTGGCTGCTGGCCGTCCCGGCCATCGCGCTGGCGCAAACCAGGCAGGTCGGCACCGGCGAAAACTGGGTAGTGAAGGCGCCGGTCAGCCTGACCCGGCTCAGCCTGGCCGAAGGAGGACGCATCTCGGCCCCGCCGGGCAAGGTATTGACGTTGACGGTGGACGGAGTGGGCCGGGAAATCGCCCCGGGCAGCTATGCCGGCAAGATCGCGCTGACCCCCAGCACGCCGCTGAAGTGGACGCCGATGCTCGGTGGCCAGGACTACGCGGTCAGGAGCGCGCTGTACGTCGAAAACGGTAAGGTGGATGCGGCCCGTTCGGTCGCGGCGGCGAGGAAGGCCGGCGTGGTCACCGATGCCGGCGCGGCCGACCTGAGGGTCGACAGCCGCGATCCGGGATTCAACGGAGTGATCATCGAGGGCGCCGGCGACTATGTGCTGGACCGTCCGGTCATCGATCTGGAAGGGCCTGGCACTGACGATGCAATCGGCGTCGGCGCCGGTATCACCATCAAGAAAGGCGCCCACGTCGTCATCAACGATCCCCGGATCAGGACCCATGGCGTGGTACGTACCGCGATCTTCGCCGACAGCCAGGCCAAGGTGCAGATCAACCGCGCCGAGATCGAGACGCGCGGCGGCCAGCTGCCGGCGGACTACAAGTTCTCGATCCTGCCGGGCGAGATGAAGGAGGTGCCCTACGGCCTGGGGATCTCCGGCACGGTGCGCGCGACCAACGCCCAGGCCGCGGACGTGACCTACCAGGACAGCTATATCAAGGCCTGGGGCTGGGGCGGGCTGGCCACCGACGGCGCCGGCCCGACCAAACTGACCTTGATCAACAGCGTGGTCGAAGTCGAGGAAAGCGGATACGCCGCCTATTCCAATGGCGAGGCGACGGACATCTTCGACCATAGCGTGCTGCGCGCGCCCACCTATGGCCTGGTCACCGGCGGTCCTGGCTCGGCGTTGTTCACCAATGGCACCGTGGTCGATTCCGGCAAGTACGGCGTCATGTCGCACCAGGGCGACGGCAAGGGCACGGTGCGCCTGGAGAAGGGCAGCGTGCTGCTATCCCGGCTCACCGCCTTCACCATCAAGGGCAGGAACAAGGATATCGAGATCGACGATGCCCGCGTCGTCGCCGGCAACGGCATCCTGCTGCAGACCATGGAGAACGACGATCCGATCATGGTCGAGCACCCGATGCCGCCGGGCCAGGGGCCGGGCGCCGGCGACAAGCCGGCTCCGCAGAACGGGACCCGGCTGCAGCTGTCCAACGCTTCGGTGCGTGGCGACGTCTACCACGCCCTGACCGGCAAGGGCGGGCTGAAGGTCGAACTGCGCAATGCCGCGCTGACCGGTGCGATCTCGCTGGCGACCACCCGTCCGAGCAGCGGCCACGCGCCGACTCACGCGACCTTCGAGACCGTCAACGACGTGGTCGATACCTCGGGTTTCAGCACGACCGACGAACCGCTGGAAGTCGCGCTGGAGGCCGCCAGCGTCTGGACCGTCACCGGCGACTCCTACCTCAGCGGGCTCGACATCGCGCAGGGCGCGCGGATCGCCGCGCCGTCGGGTCAGAAACTGAGGCTCGAACTGGACGGGCGCCAGATCGAGCCCAAGGCCGGCCATTACTCCGGAAAGATCAGGATCCAGGTCGTCAACGAATGATCGAGGCGACCCCGGACGATCGTTCCGTAGCGGAAGCCCAACAACAAAAAGTCCAAGACCCATGACTCGCAACCCATCGAAGAACAGGCCGGCGCCATGTTTGCTGCTGCTCGCGCTGCCGTGTCTTACCGCGCCCGCGTTGGCGCAGCAAACGGATGCCGATACCACTGCCGCCACTGCGGCCAGCGGCACCACCGCCAACTCCCAAAGCGACAAGAAACCCGTGCAGTTGTCGGCGGTCACGGTCTCGGCGGAGCGGCGCGAAAGCAATCTGCAGAAGACCGCCGCTTCGGTAACCGTGCTGGACGGTGAGCAGCTGCGCAAGGAGAACAAGCTCACCATCGCCGATATCGTCGAATCGACGCCGGGCGTCGAAATGCAGGACGGCGCCGAGGGGCCGACCTTCATCATTCGCGGAACCTCGAACAATCTTTCGCCGAACACCGAGTCGCCCAATGCCATCTACATCGATGGCGTCTATACGGACCGAGGCGACGTCTCGCGTGCGGCGTTCTACGACCTGCAGCGCGTCGAGGTGTTGCGCGGCCCGCAGGGCACGCTGTTCGGGGCGAACGCGGTCGGCGGCGCGATCAACATCATCACCAACGACCCGGTGCTCAACGAGACCTCGGGCCTGATCAAGCTGGGCGTGGGCAACTACTCCGATCGCCGCAGCGAAGGCGTGCTGAATCTGCCGATCAACGATGTTCTGGCCATCCGCACCGCGTTCGCCACCGACAAGCGCGACGGCTACATGAGCACCGGGCAGCAGGACAACGACATGGCCTCGGCGAGGGTCAAGCTGCTCTATCGTCCCAGCGACACGTTCTCGATGGTGGTGGGCGCGCAGTACAACCGGCTTGGCGGCAAGGGGCCGGGCGCGGCCTATGTCGACGATCTGACCACGCCCTGGTACAGCTCGCTGCCGTCCGATTCGGTCAAGCACGTGCGGACCAGCCTGTTGGACGCCAACCTGCAATGGGACTTCGACAGCTTCAAGCTGGTCTACGTGCCGACCTGGTACAAGGACCATTTCGATGCCGACTCGTCGTATTCCGGGACCCAGCAGCTGCAGACGTACGACAAGTGGCAGCTGACCCAGGAGCTGCGGATCCAGTCGCAGAAGGATTCGCCGATCCAGTGGGTCGCGGGCATCAACTATCTCGCGTCCAACGCGCCGCAGACGATCCTGGTCAAGAGCCAGCCGATCAACGCCTGGACCTATACGCCTTACCAGCGCACCCGCGCCTGGGCCGGGTTCGGCCAGGTGACGGTGCCGATCAGCGAGGATTTCCGCCTGACCGGCGGTCTGCGCTATTCCTACGACACGCGCAGCATCCTGCAGGTGGACGTGCCCTACGACAGCAGCCAGTACTACACGATCACCAACGAAGGCATCGCCTACAAGGACACCTTCAAGAAGACCACCTGGAAGATCGGCGCCGAAAAGGACCTGGGCGAGAGCCACATGCTCTACGCCAATGTGTCCACCGGGTTCCGCGCCGGGGGTTTCTACGCCGACAACGAGTATGCGCCGGAGACGGTCACCTCCTACGTGCTGGGCAGCAAGAACCGGTTCTTCGACAACCGGTTGCAGCTGAATCTCGAGGGCTATCTCAACAAGTTCGACAATTATCAGTTGTCGTACTACGACGACAGCACCGAGGAGACCGGCATCTACAGCGCGCAGAACGTGCAGGTGCGCGGTGGCGAGCTGGAAGGCAGCTGGATGATCGGGATGAACGACAAGCTCGACTTCTCGGTGGCGTACATGCATTCGCAGGTCGGCAAGCAGGACTCGGTGCCGGACCTGGTGACGCTGAGCGAGGGCCAGGCCCTGAACCATTCGCCGCGCTGGTCTTCCAACCTGAACTACCAGCACATTTGGGACCTGCCGAACGGAGGTTCGCTGACCGCCAGCGGCAAGTACCACAACCAGACCGGCTACTGGGCCTATTACACCCGGGCGGACGGGTCCTGGCAGCACGCCTACCACCAGAGCGACGCCTACCTGACCTATGACAGTCCGGATGGACGCTGGTCCGTCGGCGCCTACGTCACCAATATCGAGAACGTGCCGGTGATCACCGTGTACAGCCCGGCCGCCGGGGGGATCGTCCAGCTCGGCGCGCCGCGGCTGTATGGAGTGCAGGTCACGCGCTCGTTCTGACCCGCGACGATCCGGCTGCGCGGAAGGCGCCGCCGGATCGGGTCATGTCCGTGGCGAGTATGCATGGCACCAATGCCAGGCATGGAGAAAACCCATTTCCGCCCCGGCCGGACCGGCGCTAGGCTGCGCTGGCTCGGCACGGGACGGCTGCGCCGACGCTCGGGCGCCGGTGCGGATCCGGGCCGGGCTCACACCGGGAGGAAAACGTGAACATCATTGGTCTGGATTCGCTGGTCTTCGGCGTCGACGATTTCGACGCTTCCGTGAACTGCCTGCGCGACTACGGCCTGAAGAAGGTCGATCGGCGCCAGAACGGGGCGCTGTACGAGGCGCTGGACGGCACCTCGGTCGAGGTGCGCCGTGCCGGCGATACCGGACTGGCCGAGGCGTTCGGGCGCTCGCCCAATATCCGCGAGACGATCTACGGCGTGGCCGACCAGGCGACGCTGGAGGCGATCGGGGTCGAGCTGGGCAAGGACCGGCCGGTGGTGCTCGATGCCGAGGGCGTGCTGCACGCCAAGGACGATTCCGGCATTCCGATCGGCTTCCGCGTCACCACGCGCCGTCCGATCATCGCCCCGCCGGTGCTGATCAACGTGCCGGGCATGACCCCGCAGCGCCCGCCGAACGTGGTCGCCTCGCGCCCGGAGGCCGAGGCCGAGCCGCGCAGCCTCTCGCACGTGGTGTACTTCGTGCCGGACGTGGTCAAGGCCGAGCGCTTCTACGTCGAGCGGCTCGGCTTCCGGGTGGTGGACCGCTTCACCAACGTCGGGCCGTTCCTGCGCCCGGCCGGCACCTTCGAGCACCACACCCTGTTCCTGATCGGCGCGCCGGCGCAGCTGACCGGGATCAACCACTTCACCTTCCACATGGGCGGCGCCAGCGAGCTGCTGCAGGCCGGCTGGAAGTTCCGCAACAAGGGCTGGAAGGGTTTCTGGGGTCCGGGCCGGCACGTCTTCGGCTCCAACTATTTCTGGTACTTCAACAGCCCGTTCGGCGGCACCATCGAGTACGACGCGGACATGGACCAGCACGACGACAGCTGGGTCCCGCGCGCGACCGAGGCGGCGGAGGAGACCTCGCAGATCTTCCTGATGGACTACAAGCCGCTGTGGTTCCCGCGCGGTGGCGACGACCACTAGGGCATGACAGGCGCTGGCGGCTGGCGCCGCGTGTGCCCGCTGGAGGCGCTTGCCGAAGGCGGCGCGCGCGGTTTCGACCCGGATCCGGACAATGGCGACGACCGCGCCTTCGTGGTGCGCCACGGCGGGCATGTGTACGCCTACGTCAACAGTTGCCCGCACAACTGGCGGCCGCTGGAGTACGCCAAGGACCGCTTCCTGAGCGGCGACGGTGCCGAGATCGTCTGCTACGCGCACGGCGCGCACTTCGACATCGAGGACGGGCGTTGCAGCTATGGCCCGTGCCTGGGCCAGTCGCTGCGGGCGCTGGCGGTGGAGGAGCGCGAGGGCTGGATCTGGGTCGCGCCGGCCTAGGAGCGTGGGCGGCACGAATCGGCTCGATGCGCCGCCGGCACGCCGCGCCAGGCGCGTTGTGCGTTTTCATCCGGATATCGCCATGCATGCTCCTGCATGCGCGGGTGCAGCGTGGCGACCCGGTGCTTCAGTAGCCGACGGTGAAGCGCCGGCGCGTGTGCCGCGGCTGCTCCAGCTCGTCCACCAGCGCCACCGCGTAGTCCTCGAACGAGATCCGGCTGTTGCCGTCGCTGTCGACCAGCAGCGCGTCCTCGCCGAGCCGGAAGCTGCCGGTGCGCGTGCCGGGCTGGATCAGCTTGGAGGGCGACAGGAAGCTCCAGTCCAGGTCCGAGGCCTTGAGCCGGTCGAGGAACTCGGCGCCGCGCAGCGCCTCAGGCCGCGCCTGTGCCGGGAAGTCCGGGCTGTCGACCAGCCGCAGGCCCGGCGCCGCCCACAGGCTGCCGGCGCCACCGACCACCAGGTAGCGCGGCACGCCGGCATGGCGCACCGCCTCGATCAGCAATGCCGGGTCACTGTCCTTGAACTTGATCGCGCTGATCGCCGCGTCGTGGCCGGCGAGCAGCGCGGGCAGGCTGTCACGGTCGTTGGCGTCGCCGCGCAGCACGCGCAGGCCGGGGCGTGCGGCCAGCTTGTCGGGATCGCGCGCGATCGCGCTCACCGTGTGGCCACGCGCGAGCAGTTCGGCAAGGATGCGCGAGCCGACGTTGCCGGTTGCGCCGAGCAGGACGATGTTCATGGGGAGCCTCCGAATAGGTCGTGGAAGCGGGCAAAGCCGGGTACATGGCTGGACGTGCCGCCATCGACCACGATGTTCTGCCCGGTGAGGTAGCGCGCCTCGTCGGAGGCGGCATAGGCGACGGCGTAGGCGATGTCCTCCGGCGCGCCGAGGTAGGGCGTCAGGGTCTCGCTCTCGACGGTGTCCAGCAGCGCCGGCGGCAGGTTGGCGCGCGCCGCCGGCGAAAGCACCAGCCCGGGCGAGACCGCGTTGCAGCGGATGCCCTGGCGCCCGTGCGAGACGGCGATCGAGCGGGTCAGCTGCAGGATCGCCGCCTTCGAGGCCGAGTACGCAGCCTGGATCAGGTGGCCCTGCAGGCCCAGGTTGGAGGCGGTGTTGACGATCGCGCCGCCGCCCTGGGCCAGCATGTGCGGGATCGCGGCCTTGCACGCCAGCATGGTGCCGCGCACGTTGACCCGGAAGATCCGGTCCCAGACCTCGACCTCCATGTGTGCCACGTCGCCGTCGTGCCGGGTCAGCTCGGGGTCCTGGTCGGCGGCGTTGTTGTGCAGGATGTCCAGGCGCCCGTAGTTCTCGACCGCCGCGGCGACCATCGCCTCGATGCTGGCGGGGTCGCCCAGGTCCAGGTGCAGCGCGATCGCGCTACCGCCGTGGTCGACGACCGCCGCGGCGGCGCGCTGGGCCGCGCCCAGGTGCAGGTCGGCCAGCAGCAGGCGTGCGCCGCGGCGCGCCATCACCAGCGCGGTGGCCGCGCCGATGCCACCGCCGGCGCCGGTGATGATCGCGACCTTGCCTTGCAGGGATTTCATAGGTGGTTCTCCAGGGTTCTTCCGTTTCTCCGTAGGAGCGGCTTCAGTCGCGCTGGGGCTTTCCCGGGGAAGCCCCATCGCGACTGAACGACCTCGGCATGCCGAGGCCACTCCTACGAGGGGATGGCAATGAGGGCTAGTGCCGCCCGCGCCGGAACGGCAGCGTGGCGAGGAAGGCGAGTCTGCGCAGCCCGAGCAGCCTCAGTCCGGCGCGCGCCGAGGCCGGGTCCAGGCGCGCGGTCATCGGCATCGTGCCGAAGCTCTTGCCCCTGATGACCAGCTCGTCGCCGACCCGCTCCAGCGACTCCACCTGCATCAGTTCCTCGTCGGCCGGGCCGCGCAAGACCATGCCGGCACTGGCGGCCGGCGCGGCGGCCTGTGCTTGAGTCTGTGCCTGAGCCGGCGCGGCCACCTGGTCCTGGCGCGCGCCCTTGGCGACGCTGCCGAAGTCCATGCCGAGCTGCTCGAACACCTTGATCGCGG
>JASGDF010000176.1:0-14066 GCA_047607345.1 Pseudomonas sp.
CGGCATCGGCGCGGTGATCGGCCACGAGGCCAGCCATGGCTTCGACGACGAAGGCAGCCAGTTCGACGGGGCCGGCAACAACAAGAACTGGTGGAGCAAGCAGGACCGCGAGCAGTTCGAGGCGCGCACCACCAGGCTGGTCAAGCAGTTCAACGAGTACGCGCCGATCCCTGGCAAGCCGGACCTGCACGTCAACGGCCAGCTGACCCTGGGCGAGAACATCGCCGACCTCGGCGGCCTGAACGTGGCCTACGACGCGTTGCAGGCGGCGCTGAAGCAGCATCCGGAGGAAGCCGGCAAGCCGGTCGACGGCTACACGCCGGACCAGCGCTTCTTCCTGAACTGGGCCCGGGTGTGGCGCAGCAACATCCGCGAGCAGGCCGCGATCCTGCGCCTGAACACCGACCCGCACGCCCCGGCCCCGCTGCGCGCGATCGGCGCGCCGTCGAACATGCCGGCGTTCGCGGCGGCGTTCTCGTGCAAGCCGGGCGACAAGATGGTGCGCCAGGGCGAGCAGCAGGTGGTGATCTGGTAGGCCGCTGCGACAATGCTGTATTGGAGGCCCGGCATTGCCGGGCCTTCTTTTTGCACGAGGCGCCCGACCTCGATCCTGTCAACGCGCCAGCGCGCTGACGCAATGCAGCATCTCGCGAGCGAGCAGCCTTGTTAAACTCCGTCGGGCTTTTTGTGAGTCCTTCACAAGAGCACCGCACATCCATGTGCGGGTGTCCTCTGGTGAGTCCTTCACGACAGCACCGCATATCACTTGTGCGGCTGTCCTTTTTTGAACCTGGATCCTGTTTTGATGCCCACCGTTCGTCCGCTCGTCCTCGCCCTTGGTTTCAGCCTGACTGCCCTGCTGGCCGCGCCTCACGCCGATGCGGCACGCAAGAAGACGCCCAAGGCAGCGCCCGTGCCTCCGGCCTGCGCCGACTTCTACAGCACCGTCAACGCCGACTGGCTGAAGACCAACCCGGTGCCGCAGACCGGCGCGACCACCGCGCTCGGCCAGCTCGCCGAACGCGCCCTGCAGCAGCAACGCGACCTACTGGACGCGGCGATGCAGGCCCCGCAGGGCAACGTGCAGAAGCTGCTCGGCGACTTCTGGGCCAGTGGCCTGGACGAGGCCGCGGTCGAGGCGGATGGCTCCAGGCCGATCGCCCCGCTGCTGTCGCGCATCGACGCGATCAAGAAGACCAAGGAAGTGCCGGCGGCGATCGCCGCGCTGCACCAGGTCGGCATCCCGGTGGCATTCAACTTCAGCCCCGACATCGACCTGAAGGCGCTGGATCGTCACATCGGCTACTTCATGCAGGGCGGCACCGGCCTGCCCGACCCGGCGTTCTACACTCGCACCGACGCCGATACCGTCGCGCTGATGGGACGCTACCGTGCCTACGTCAAACAGATCCTCGCGCTGACCGGTACCGCCGCCGACCGGCTCGATGCCGACTCGGCCGCGGTGATCCAGATCGAAACCGTGCTGGCCAAGGCCTCCAAGCCAATCGCCGAGATCAACAACCCGTTCAACAATTACGCACCGGCAGCGACCAAGGACGTCGCCAAGCAGTTCAAGAGCCTTCGGCTGGAGGAGTTCCTCAAGGTCCAGGGCGTGCAGGACGACCTGGTGTCGATGGCCGATCCCGGCTACTTCACCCAGCTCGATGGCCTGATCGCCAGCCTCAAGCCCGAGCAATGGAAGGCCTACCTGCGCTGGCGCGTCGGCGACACGATGGCACCGTACCTGTCCAAGGGCTTCCGCGACGCCGAGTTCGAGTTCCGCGGCCGTCTGCTGCGCGGCCAGACCCTGCCGGCGCCGCGCTGGCAGCAGGTGCTGGACGCGATCGACATCGCCGCCGGCCCGATGCTCGGCCGCGAGTACGTCGCCCGCTACCTGAGCGCCGACACCCGCCGCCAGGCCGGAATCATCGTCGACCAGATCCGCGAGGCGCAGCTCAAGGCGCTCGAGCACACCGGCTGGGGCAATGCTCAGGTGATAGCAGAAGCCAAGGCCAAGCTCGGCGCGATGAAGATCGAGATCGGCGCGCCGCGCCGCGACCTCGACTACAGCGTGCAGCCGATGGGCCGCGGCAGCTTCGGCAGCAACATGCTGATCGCCTCGACCTGGCGCCACCGCGAGGAAATGAAGCGGATCGGCAAGGGCAACGCCGACCGGCGCTGGGACGTGCTGCCGCAGCAGCCAGCGATCGCCTATGACATCGCCCAGAACCGCCTGATCGTCACCGCCGCGGTGCTGCAGCCGCCGGTGTTCACCAACAGCGGCGACCCCGCCGCGCAATATGGCGCGTTCGGCGCGCTGGCCGCGCACGAAATCACTCGCGCGATCGACGCCAAGGGCGCGCTGGTCGATGCCCAGGGCCAGTTGCGCAACTGGTGGAGCCCGGACGAAAAGGCCGCCTGGAACCTGCTGACCCAGAAAGTCGCCGCGCAGTACGGCGCCTACCCGTACCCGGGCGTGCCCAACGCCAGGGTCAACGGCAGCCTCACCGCCGAGGAGAACCTGGCCGACCAGGCCGGCGTGGAACTGGCCTGGCAGGCCTTCGCCGCCGCCCAGCCACAGGCCGCCCCGGCCAGCAAGCAGGCGTTCTTCACTGCCTGGGCCGGGTTGTGGGCACAACAGCTCTCGCCGAACGAGGCGGTGCAGCGCGCGACCGCGGACGTGCGTTCGCCGGGCATCTGGCGCGTCAACGGACCACTGTCGAACCTGCCGGAATTTGGCGCCACGTTCCAGTGCAAGGCCGGCCAGCCGATGCAGCGCGTGGACGCCGAGCAGATCCGGATCTGGCGCTGACGGAAGCCCGCAGCAACCTGTAGGAGCGACTTCAGTCGCGAAGGGCCTTCCCAGGAAAGCCCCTTCGCGACTGATGGCCCGAGGCCACCCCGAGTCGCTCCTACGATCCGGCCTCAGCGCACAATCCTCATCGGCGGCTTGCGCTTGCCGCCGAACGGCGGCTGCCCACGCCAATAGCGGATCAGCAACCAGCCGAACAGCATGCCGCCCAGGTGCGCGAAATGCGCCACGCCCGGCTGCCAGCCGGTAAAGCCGAGCAGCAATTCGATCCCGCCGAACACGATCACGAAGGTGCGCGCCTTCATCGGGATCGGCGGGAACAGCAGCATCACCCGCTGGTTCGGGAACAGCATGCCGTAGGCCAGCAGCAGGCCGAACACGCCACCCGACGCGCCCAGCACCGGCTCGCCGCTGCCGGCCAGCCAGCCCACCAGCAACTGGCACAGACCGGCACCGGCCACGCACACCAGGTAGTAGGTCAGGAAGCGCTTCTCGCCCCAGGTCTGTTCCAGCGGCGCGCCGAACATGAACAGTGCCAGCATGTTGAAGAACAGATGCGAGAAGCCGCCATGCAGGAAGCCATAGGTCAGTAACTGCCAGACCTGGAAGTTCTGCCCGGGCGAGAACGGGTCGAAACCCGACTCACCGACCGGCCACAGCATCAATGGCGCCAGGGTGGCATCGCCCAGCACCTGCTGCAGCAGGAACAGCAGGCCATTGGCGATCAACAACGCTTTGGTGACGGCAGGCAATCGAGGAAACATGGCGGCATCCAGGGGAACTGCGCCACATCATAGCGATTGCCGCGTTGAAGCCGACACTCGCCCAGCAGCAGCAACTCCGGCTGGCCTGCGCGCCATCCGCCGCGATGCGACGCTCTATGGATCAAGTTGCCGAAGGCACTCGGCCCGGCCTGAAGCCGAAGCTTTTGTGGGAGGGACTTCAGTCCCGACGCCTGGCCGCAATCGTGCCTACAAAGATGCCGGCCCCCACAGCGCGGCGTCCAGGTCGCCGCCGCGCGCCCTCGTGCGCTTCACCCGCCCACGCTCGACCACCACGCCCTCGCCACGCAGGCGCTGGCCCTGCTCCCGCCAACCGCGCGAGCCTTCCGGAAACGCGATGCGCCCATCCGATCGCAGCACGCGGTGCCACGGCAGTTGCGGGTCGTCGTTGCCGGCCAGCACCCGGGCTACCAACCGCGCGCGCCCTGGCAGGCCGGCGCGTGCGGCGACCTCGCCGTAGCCCGCCACCTGCCCACGTGGAATCGCACGGATCGTCGCGAGGATGCGCGCGCGCGCCTGTTCGGGCGGCGGCGCGGGAGCGCGCGACCTGGTGGCGGCAGACTTGCGTAGAGGCCCGGACTTCATCGGATCAGCACCACTTCCTCCGCCGAGGTCGGATGGCACGATCGCGTCGCAGTCGAACTCCAATCCCATCCACTGCCTCCCGACCGAATATCGCGTAGTGAGGGACATCGTAGCCTCGCCCGCATCCCCGGCCCGTCATGGGATGCTGCGCGCCGGGCGGGAAGCCGCCCTAGCGCCACAGCGGCGGCCAGCGCAGATAGGTGAAGGCGCGCCAGACCCATTCCAGCGGGCCGAAGCGAAACCAACGCAGCCACAACCGGCTCGCCGCCACCTGCAGCGCGAACAGCACGATCACGAATGGCACCTGCCAGACGCGCGGCATCCGCTCGAAGTATCCGAGGCCATAGCCATAGAACACCCAGGTACACAGCAGCGACTGCAGCACGTAGTTGCTCAGCGCCATCCGGCCGGCCGGCGCCAGCCACGCCAGCGCTTGCCGCCAGCGCACCACCCAGCCGAGATAGCCCAGGCACATCAGCAGGCCAGCCACACAAGACAGCGCGAACGCACTCGCCAAGCGCAGGTCGAGCCGGCCCGGATCCATGTACGGTGCCAGCGCGAAGCTGGCCAGCATCGCCGCCAGCCCCAGCGGCCACGCGCCCCGGCGCAGCAGCGCGAACAACCGCGCATGCCGTTGCGGCGCCTGCACCACGCCCGCGCGCGCGAACCAGCCGCCGAGCAGGAACATGCCGAACATGGTCGGCCCATTGACCATCAGGCCACGCAGCGTCTCGCCCAGGTCGCGCACGCGCTGCGCCACCGCCTGCGCGTAGCTGCCGCCGCCGTAGGCGACGCGCTGCGCCTCCACCGTGGCCGCCGCCTGCTGGCCGATCTGCGCCAGCGTGCGCCGCCAGTCCGCGGCGGTGGCGGGATCGGCCTGCATCAGCGAGCCCAGTGCGCCGTAGGCCGTCACCATCAGTGGCGCGCACAGGTAGATGAGCAAGGCGACCACCGGCAGCCAGCGGGTCGGCAGCGGCCGGAAGGCGAGCAGCAGCATCGCCAGCAACGCATAACTCACCAGCACATCGCCGGACCACACCAGCAGCGCGTGCAGCAGCCCGATCACCAGCAATCCCAGGCTGCGCCGCGCGTAGAACGCTACGAATGGCCGTCCAGCCTGCTCGGCCCGCTGCGCCATCACCGCGAAGCCCATGCCGAACAACAGCGAGAACAAGGTGTAGAACTTGCCCTGGACCAGGATGCAGACCAATGCGTCGGTCCACTTGTCGGCGCCACTCAGGGCCGGGTCAAGTCCGGTCAGCGCCGCGTTGAGCGGCCCGACGAAGGCCTCGATGTTCATCAGCCCGATGCCCAGCAGCGCGAAGCCCCGCAGCACGTCCAGCAACGCGATGCGCTCGCCAGGGGCGACGGGCTGGAAGGTGTCGGGTCTCATGCGCGGGACGGGGTGCTGGAAGATCCGCAATTATCCGTCGAACGCCCTCGAGTCGGCTCCTGTCCGCCGATGGCCGCGGGAGATTCAGCCCGCCCGTAAATAAAGCGCTGTTTGCATTGAAGTAGTGATTGTGGGAGGGACTTCAGTCCCGACGGACTGTACCGGCCAAGCGTCGGGACTGAAGTCCCTCCTACAGAAGCGCCAGCCTGCAACGATGACGAACACCTCCGGCAATGTCGTCCATGGCCAACGCAAACAACGCCCCCAAAAAAACGGCCCGCCGAAGCGGGCCGTCGATCCGGGCCATACGGCCGGTCAGTGGTGATGGCCACCCTCGCCGTGCACGTGGCCATGCTCGACTTCCTCGGCGCTGGCCTCGCGCACCTCGACGATCTCAACGTCGAAATGCAGGTCCTTGCCGGCCATCGGATGGTTCAGGTCGACGTCGACCACGCTCAGGCCGATCTTCTGCACGGTCACCGCGCGCGGCCCGAAGTTGGTCTGCAGCACGACCTGCTGGCCCGGGACCAGCTTGGTGTTGCCGAAGTGCTTCTTCGGAATGCGCTGGTTCAGGCCATCACGACGCTCGCCATAGGCATCGGCCGCCGCCACGTCCACCCCGAAGCTCTCGCCGGCCTGCTTGTCCAGCATCGCGTTCTCCAGGCCCGGAATGATGTTGCCGTGGCCGACCAGGATCGACAGCGGCTCGCGGTCCTTGGAACTCTCGATCGGCGCCTGGCCGACCTCGGAAACGGTGTAATGAAAGCGGACGACGCGGTCTTTTTCGATCTTCATGCCTGGCTCTGGAAGGGACTGCCCGGTGGCAGACGGGGAGGACGGCTTGTCGGCCGCCGGGGGCGCCGCCATCATGGCGGGCATCTCAAACCACGCATTATCCCGGCTCGATGCACAACAAGCCAGCCGTTCCCCTGCGCCCGCCCCGGCTGCTGCCATGGCTGGCCTGCCTCTCGCTGCTGTTGCTGGCCGGCTGCGGCAGTGCCCCGGTCAAACGGGCCGAGCGGCCGCTCGTGCACCGCAGCTGGCCCCAGGTCGCTCCGGTCGACCCGGCCGCCGCCAACAACGTGCTGATCCGCGCCCTGGGCCTGGTCGGCACGCCCTACCGCTACGGCGGCAACACCCCCGAGAGTGGCTTCGACTGCAGCGGGCTGGTCGCGTATGTCTACCGCGACGTGCTGGACCTGCGCCTGCCGCGCAACTCCGGCGAGCTGGCCGCGGTGCAAGGGCCGAAGCTCGCCGAGGATCAGCTTGCGACCGGCGACCTGGTGTTCTTCGGCACCCGTGGCAGCGTATCCCACGTCGGCATCTACGTCGGCGAGGGCCGTTTCGTGCATGCCCCGAGCTCGGGCGGAACGGTCCGGCTGGATTACCTGGACGGCTACTATTGGCGGGACCATTACACGGGCGCGAAACGAGTTTTGCACTGAAACGTGACCTAAATCACATTCGAAAAACCCGATAATTAACTTTTTTTGAACATCACACGAGCTTCACCGGGGCATCATCGCCCATCGCCTGCCGCAATGTGACCCCCGCGTGACGACCGACGACCTGCAAGAACCTGGCTCCGCCGACTACCGCCACCCGTCTCGCAAGCTCCGCATCCTTTGCTGTGCCGTGCTTTGCATGGCCACCCTGCCCGCCCTGGCCCAGTCCGTCGTCGGGCCGCAGGTCACCGATATCGCCCCCGCCGCAGTGGGACTGGCCGCGCAGGCGCCGGCCTCCAAGCCCGCCGCTCCTGCTCGCAGTCGTGCCGATGCCGCCGCCACCGCGACCCTGGCCGCGCTGCTGCCGCATCTGGCCGGCAACGACACCATTCCGCTGATGGACCGCTCGGCGATGTTCGCCGGCGATCTCAGCCGCCTGCTCGCCAACTACGACGTCTCGCAAAGCGCGGTCAACGCAGCCGAGGCCGCCGTTGGCGACAGCAAGGTCCAGGTCATCCTCAAGCGCGCCATGACCCTGCTGGGCACCCCGTACCGCTGGGGCGGCACCTCGCCGGACGGCTTCGACTGCAGCGGGCTGGTCAGCTATGTGTTCAAGACCGCCCTCGGCATCGAGCTGCCGCGCGTCTCGCGCGAGATGGCCCACGACGGCAGCGGCGAGATCATCAAGGACCGCGGCGCCCTGAACGCCGGCGACCTGGTGTTCTTCGGCAAGCGCGGCCGCATCGACCACGTCGGCATCTACGTCGGTGAAGGCCGCTTCCTGCATGCGCCGAGCACCGGCAAGGACGTGCAGATCGACTCGCTGGCCGGCGGCTACTGGGGCCAGAAGTTCCTGCAGGCGCGCCGCGTGGCGATGTAGGTCTCCACTGCGGCCACAGCCTGGACATCCGAGGCCGCGCTTGCGCGGCCTCGTCTTTTGCTGGAACCCCTCGCAGGGTTCTGCTGCCCATGGACTGCGTGACCGCGCGCCAGCGCTGCCGCCACGGCCTACCGGCACTATCCCGGAGTGGCCTTGCCCGGCGGCGCAAGGATCTCCACCAACCGATCCACGTCCGCTTCGGCCTGCATGATCGAATCGGCCAGCCGTTGGTCGGAGAATTCATCGAACTCGACCGCGGCAGCATGAACCTCGGTCACGCCGAGATAGGCGAATGCGGTGCGGATGGATGGCTCCACATGATTGAGCCCAGCGATGCGCCCGCCCGGTCGATAGCCGTGATCCCCGCGCGAAGACAGGATCACCAGGCGCTTGCCGGCATCGGCCAACAACGGCCAGTACGGTACGCCGCCACGGCCGCGGTCGAACCCGAAGGTCCGCCCCACTCTGACGATGTTGTCGATCCAGGCCTTGAACTGCGCGGGTGGCCCGAAGTTGTACATCGGCACGCCGGCCACGATCAGATCGGCCTGAAGCAACTCGTCGACCAGCATGTCGCTGACGCGCAGCGCCGCGTGCATCCAGTCCACGCGCGCGGTCTCGGGGGTGAAGGCGGCCCGGATCCAGCGATCGCTGACCGGAGGCGGCGGATGCTGGCCGACATCGCGGTGGATGACCCGGGTGGCCGGATGCCGCGCGCACCATTGCCGGGTGAAGCGTGCGGTCAGCCGGCGCGTGTGCGAGCCATGAGGGACGACATCCGAGCCACCCGGGCGGGCGCTGGCGTCGATGCACAGCAGCGTGGTCATCTCCTGTCCTCACTGATGGATGAGTCAGGATCATTCCTTCCGACGCAGATGGCCGGCAAACGATAAGATCTCAGCCTACAGATGATATGGAATCATCCATCGATGACGATGCGACTGCCCCCGCTGTCGGCTCTGCGCGCGTTCGAGGCAGCCGCCCGCCTGCGCAGTTTCAAGCGCGCCGCGCAGGAGCTGTCGGTGACACCGACCGCGATCAGCCATCGCATCCGCGTGCTGGAGGAGTACCTCGGCCAGCCACTGTTCCTGCGCAAGGTGCGGGCGGTCGAGCCGAATGCCGACGGGAGAGCCCTTTCAAGCGCGGTCAGCGCCGGCCTCCAGGACATCGCGGCGGCGATCGAGCGGCTGCGCCGGCCACGCCGGGCCACGGTGACGCTATCGGCGACGCCGGCCTTCGCCACCAAGTGGCTGGTGCCCAGGCTGGGCACCTTCCAGCACGCTTGCCCGGACATCGATCTGCATGTGCATGCGTCCGATGAGCCGGTCGACCTGGACGCCGGCACCGCGGACCTGGCGGTCCGCTACGGCCAGGGCCCCTATCCGGGTGCCGTCACCATCCTGCTCGAGGATCGTTTCGCGGCGGTCGCCAGTCCGGCGCTGCTGGCAACGCTGCCCGCGGATGCCTTGCACTGGCCGCTGATCCATTTCGACTGGCACCACCCGCCCGCGCAGGAACTGACCTGGGCGGCCTGGGCGAAGGCCAGCGGCCGCCACCCAGGCGAGCTGTGCGCGGACATCCGCTATTCCGAGGAAAGCCATGCCATCCAGGCAGCCGTCGCCGGCCAGGGCGTGGCGCTGCTGAGCCTGCTGCTGATCGAGCAGGAACTGCACCTGGACCTGCTGCGGATCGTGGCGGGGCCGATTCTGGGCGGCATGCGCTATCACCTGCTCCAGCCCGCGCGGCGACCATCCACGGATGCCACGCGGGCCGTGGCGGACTGGCTCACCCGCAACGCCAGCGTGCCCACGGGCCCCGGCAGCTAAGGCGTCGGCACGGCGCATCCTCACGCCCGAGCGCCCGGGTCGCGCCCGATCCATCGGCCACGCGCATGCTCATCGCGTCGGACCCGGCCCGTCCAGCGGCGCCTCGATGCCAACGTTGGTCGCGGCCAGCTCGTAGACCTGGCGATCGAGCAACCCGGTCTGCTTGGCGACCAGCACCGGCACCAGCATCTGCCCGGTCACATTGGTCATCGTACGCATCATGTCGAGGATCCGGTCGATCGCGTACAGGTAGCCGATCACCTCCAGCGGCAGGTTGGCCGCGCTCAGCACCACGGTCGCCATCACCACCGCGGTACCCGGCACGCCGGCGGTGCCGAAGCTGCCCAGCACCGAGGCGATCAGCACCACGAAGTACTGGTCGGCGGTCAGGGGCACGCCGGTGTACTGGGCGATGAACACCGCGCACAGCGCTGGGTAGATCGCGCCGCAACCGTCCATCTTGATGCTGGCCCCGAGCGGCACCGCGAACGCGGCGTAGTCCTTGTTGACGCCGAGGTTGTGGGTGATCGAACGCATCGCCACCGGCATCGCCGCGAAGCTCGACGAGCTGACGAACGCCACCTGCATGCCCGGCGCGGCGCCGCGGAAGAACTTCCACGGGTTCAGCCCGTGCCCCAGCAGCAGCGCGCCGTACACCACCACGATGTGGATCGCGCAGGCGATGTACAGCGCCAGCACGAAGTTGCCCAGCGGCAGCAGCTTCTCGAAGCCGTAGGCGCCGACCAGCCCGGCGATCAGGCCGAAGGTGCCGATCGGGGTCACTTCCAGCACGAAGCGGGTGACCTGGATCATGATCTCGCTCATCTGCCCGACCAGCCTGCGCGCCTCGGCCACGCGCTCGCCGAGCTTGACCATCGCAAAGCCCAGCAGCGCGGCGAAGAAGATCACCGGCAGGATCGAGCCGCGCCCGGCCGCCAGCACGGTCTCGCCGGCGGCGTTGGTGCGGGTGCCGATCCCGGTCAGCGCGTAGAACGGGTTGGCCGGCACCACGTCGAGCAGCACCTTGATCGGGCTGGGCACGTCGCGCGGCTTCCAGGCAGAGTCCACGCTCAGCCCGAAGTGGCCCGCGCCCGGCTGCATGACCGCGCCCACCGCCAGACCCACGCCCACCGCCAGCGCGGCGGTGACGACGAACCACAGGAAGGTACGCCCGCCCAGCGCGGCCACCGACTTCTGCCCGTGCAACGCCGCAATCGCGTTGATCACCGCGAAGAACACCAATGGCACCGCGATCATCTTGATCAGGGTGACGTAGAGCTCGCCGAGCGGGCCGAACCAGGTCTCCGCCGCTGGCCCCATCACCGAGCCAGCCAGCGCGCCGAGCACGAAACCGCCCACCACGCGTTGCCAGAACGGGATGCGCAGCCAGGCCGAAACCAGTTTCATGTCGTCAGATCGCCATGCCAGGAAACAAGGCATGCACATTAGCTCATGCCCCCGGCTCCCGGCGATGCCATGCCTGGAACACCCCCATGTCATCGGCATGACTCCGTGCTCCAGCCATAATGCGGGCTTCGTCCCACCGCGAGAAACCCGCTGCCCATGTCCCGCCGCCTCCCGATCCTCGCCTCGCTGTCCACCCTGCTGCTGGCCGCCTGCGCCACCCCGCCAGCCACATCCGGTGCGCCGCCGGCCGGGCTGTCGGTCGAGGTGCCCACCGTCGCCCATCCACAGGGCGAGACGCCGGCCTGGTGGTATCGCAGCGGCGCGGCGCGGGCCGCCGCCAACGGCGCGATGGCCGGCAAGGCCAGGAACGTGATCCTGTTCCTCGGCGACGGCATGAGCCTGACCACCGTGGCCGCCGCGCGCATCCTCGAGGGCCAGCGCAAGGGCAACCCCGGCGAGGAGAACCTGCTGTCGTGGGAGCGCTTCCCAGCGACCGCGCTGAGCAAGACCTACAACACCGACTCGCAGACCCCGGACTCGGCCGGCACGATGACCGCGATCAGTACCGGGGTGAAGACCCACATGGGCGCGATCGGGGTCAGCGCCGGCAACCGCAGCGACTGCGCCGACAGCCTCGGCAAGGGCCTGCTGAGCTGGCTGGCGCTGGCCGACAGCGCCGGCATGGCCACCGGCATCGTCACCACCACCCGCCTCACCCATGCCACCCCGGCCGCGACCTACGCGCACTCTCCGGAACGCAACTGGGAAAGCGACACCGATCTGCCCGAGCAGGCCAGCGCCGCGGGCTGCCGCGACATCGCCCAGCAACTGCTGTCGGCCTCGCGCTACGGCCGCGGCCCGCTGGTGGTGCTGGGCGGTGGCCGTGGCCAGTTCACCACGGTCGAGCAGCGCGATCCCGAGTACGACGACCGCGTCGGCCTGCGCCTGGACGGGCGCGACCTGGTCGGCGAGTGGAAGCAGGCGCACCCGCAGGGCGCCTATGTCTGGAACGAGGCACAGTTGCAGGCCGCGACCGGCGCGCCGGCGCTGCTGGGCCTATTCGAGCCGGACCACATGCAGTTCGACCACGACCGCAAGCGCGGCCCGGACGGCGAGCCGAGCCTGGCCGAGATGACCCGCACCGCGGTGCAGTCGCTGGCACGCGATCCCAACGGCTTCGTGCTGATGGTCGAGGGCGGCCGCATCGACCACGCCAGCCACGCTGGCAACGCCTACCGCGCGCTGGACGAGACCATCGCCCTGTCCGACGCGGTGCGTGCCGCGGTGGAGAGCGCACCGGCGGACACGCTGATCGTGGTCACCGCCGACCACGCCCATACCCTGAATTTCGTCGGCTACCCGGTGCGCGGCAACCCGATCCTCGGCAAGGTGCGCGGCACCGGCGGCGAGGACGGCGACCGCACCCAGTACGCGCGCGACCTGCTGGGCCTGCCCTATACCACCCTCAGCTACGCCAACGGTCCCGGCTACACCGGCGCCAGCAACGCGCAGCCGGCGGGCGCGAAGAAATTCCCGCACGAACCGAGCAGCGTCGACCCGGCACAGGGCCGGCCGGACCTGACCGCGGTGGATACCGAGGCGCCGGACTACCTGCAGGAAGCGCTGGTGCCGACCAAGGCCGAGACCCACGGCGGCGAGGACGTCGGCATCTGGGCCACCGGCCCGGGCAGCGACGCGTTTCGCGGCACGCTGGAGGAGAACGTGATCTACCACGTGATCGTGCAGGCCACCCCGAAGCTGCGCCAGCGCCTGTGCACGGCCGGCACCTGCGACGCCCAGGGCGTGCCGGTGGAGCTGCCGCAGCCGAAGCAGTTCGAGCGCGCCAGCACGCAGTGACGGCGCGCGGGCGGCAGCCCGGATACTTCCGGCGACCACCTTCCGGGTGACGCTGCCACAGCCCTCGTGCGGGTATTCTTTTCCCGAGTCCGACCTGCTGCCCCGTCGATCGTCCTGTGGGAGGGACTTCAGTCCCGACGGGCTTTGCCGGCAAAGCTCCGTCAGGACTGAAGTCCCTCCCACAGCCTGGGCCGATGCCGGGCGGGTTACGTGAATCCCTCACAAGAGCGCCGCACCTCCTCGTGCGGGTGTGCCTTTCGAGCCGCGATGAGTCCCGAGTTCCCCGCCCCACCCGACGCCGCCACGCCCGTCATGGTCGGCTTCAGCGGCGGGCTCGACTCCAGCGTGCTGCTGCACTGGCTGGCCTGCTCGCCGGCGCAGCGCGCGCGCGGCCTGTCCGCGTTGCACGTCCACCACGGCCTGCACCCGCAGGCCGACGCGTGGAGCCGGCATTGCGCAGCCGCCTGCGCCGCGCTCGACGTGCCGCTGCGGGTCGTGCGCGTACAGGTGACGCGCGATGCCGGCGAAGGCCTGGAGGCCGCCGCCCGCCACGCCCGCCACGCCGCCTTCGCCGAGCACCTCGGACACGGCCAGCGACTCGCGCTGGCCCATCATCGCGACGATCAGGCCGAGACCTTCCTGCTGCGCGCGCTGCGTGCCTCCGGCCCGGACGGGCTGGCGGCGATGACGGTGCAGCGCCCGTTCGCCGCCGGCACGTTGTGGCGGCCTTTGCTGGAAGTGTCACGCGTGGCTCTGCTCGACTACGCGCGCCGGCACCGGCTGGCCTGGATCGAGGACCCTGCCAACGCCAGCCTCGAACACGACCGCAATTTCCTGCGCCACCGCATCCTGCCGCTGCTGCGCGAACGCTGGCCGCACGCCGACGCGGCGCTGGCGCGTAGCGCAACGCTGAGCGGCGAGGCGAAGGACCTGCTCGCCATCGACGAAGCCACCGCGCTCGACGCCCTGCTCGATCCGCACGGCGCGCTCGACCTGGACGGCCTGCGCAGCCGGCCGGCGCCGTTGCGCGCGCGGCTGCTGCGGCGCTGGGTCGCCGACACGGGCGCACCAGCGCTGCC
>JASGDF010000177.1:0-5862 GCA_047607345.1 Pseudomonas sp.
CCGGCCCGCGATGGCGCGGGCCGGCCGCTGTACGATGGATCGCAGGGTTCAGAAGGTTTTCTTCAACTCCAGCACCCAGCGACGGCCGCGATAGTCCTGGGTCAGGTAGCCGCTGCCGGCCGCCTTCAGCGAGGGTTCCTCGTTGAGCACGTTGACGATCGCCAGCGAGGCGTCCAGCCCGCCGAGCACGGCCGGCAATCGCCACGCTACCCGGGGGGTCAGTTCCAGATAGCCTGTGTAGGTGTAGTCGAAGTTGGGCAGCCGGTACGGGTACAGGTTGAAGTCGCTCTGCCAGGTGGCGGCCAGGCTCAGGTCCAGTTCGCCCCGGCGCCAGGCCACCGCGCCGCTGGCGCGTTCGGGCAGTTGCGCCTGGCGCACCACCGAGGTCGCGGTGGCCCGGGTTTCGGTGCGGATCGGTCGCGCGTAGCTGGCGTTGAACAGGAACTGGCCGAAGCGTTCGGTCGGCAGGCGGTAGGCCGCGGTCCAGACGATGCTCTCGCTCAACGAGTTGGCCAGGTTGACCCCGCTGGTGTCGAGCTGGACGATCCTGCCGTCGGCATCGCGCACCACCCGCTCCGGATAGTCGTCGATGATGTCCTGGTAGCCGACGCTGCCGATGGCGTTCTCCACCACGGTCCTGGTGTATTCCACGCCAAGGGTCAGGCCCGGCACGAACGGCAGCTCCACGACCAGGCCCAGGTTGCTGGACACCGAAGTGGCCGGTTCCAGCTCTGGATGCCCGACCTGGAACGTGCCGATGGTGCCGACCGCCTCGCCCAGCACTGGATCTTGCAGGTTGTAGCGCGAGCCGGGGAAGGTGAACCCGCCGAAGTCGTAGTACGGCGCGTACAGGTTCCACAGCGAGGCGGGCTTGAAGCCTTCGCTGCGCGAGGCGCGCAGGCTGATCCAGTCCACCGGCCGGTACAGCAGCGCATAGCGCGGCGACACCGCCGAGCCGACGTCGTTGTAGTCGTCGCGGCGCACCGACAGGTTCAACTCCAGCACATCGATGAAGGGGATGCGCTGCGCGGCCGACAGCAACGGCAACTGCGCCTCGGCGAACACCGCCTTGTTGTCGCGGCTGATCGTGCCGCTCAGCAGGTAGTTGCTGAACGCGCTTTGCGGGTTGGCATCGAAGCTGGCGCGGTTTTCCAGGTATTCCACGCCGGCCACCACCTGCGCGTCGCCGCCCGGCAGGCTGAAGGCGGTGCCGCTGATGGCGGCATTGACGGTGTAGGTATCGCTGCGCTCGGTGTTCCAGTCGTAGTACAGGTAGCTTTCCAGTACGCCGGCGGCATTGGGATTGCCCGTGGCGCTGTCGTAGAGCAGGATCGGGCCGGTGCCGGCGGCCAGCGCCGCCGCCAGCGCATTGGTCGCGGCGGTATTGAACACGCCACCGGCATGGTAGTCCTGCTCGCTGCGCGCCCAGCCCAGCGAGGCGTCGTAGTGCCAGCGCGCGTTGTCGCCGAAATCCCCGCTGACCGCGACCGAGGCGGCTGGGTTGCGCGCGGTGGTCGTGGAGCGCTGCGCCAGGTCGGTGAAGACCTTGTTGAGGTAGACCGGCACGTCGTAAGGGTTGCCGCCACTGCCGGCCGGGACCAGCAGCGGGCTGCTGCGCCGGTTGCTCGACGGGTAGTAATAGCCGATCTGCGGATAGCTGGTGACGGTGGTGACCTTTTCGTTCAAGCGCAGGTCGAGGTGCAGGTTGAGCCACGGCGCGTACTCGTAGTCCGCATTCAACAGCACGCTCTTGGATTTCCAGGGGCTGATCGCGTCGAGCCGCGTGGCGGCATCGTAGACCACCGGGTCGCCGGCGGCGGCGAAATCGGCGACGCTGGCATGGCCGGTGCTGCCGGACGGGATGGCCGCCAGGATGCTGCCATCGGCCGACCACACCGCGCCCAGCCACGAGTTGCGGTTGTCGTAGCGGCCCCCGAACGTGGTCAGGTTGCTGGTGGCGGCGTACCAGCGGTCGCGCCGCTTCAGCGCATCGCCTTGCTCGTAGGCCCCGGCCAGCAGCACGCGCCAGTTGCCGCTGCGCCAGGACGTGCTGAGGTTGACCTGCCTGACCGTGCCGCCGTCCTCGAACGGGCTGTCGTAGCGCACGCCGACCGTGGACTGCTGGTAGTCCGCTTTCTTCAGGATCACGTTGACCACGCCGGCCAGCGCATCGGCGCCGTAGATCGAACTGGCGCCGCCGGGCAGGATGTCGATCCGCTCGACCGCTTCCAGCGGGATGCCGCCCAGGTCGAAACCCTCCAGGTTGCCCTGCCCGGAGAAAGCCTGGCCGCTGACCGACAGGCGGCGGCCGTTGACCAGCACCAGGGTCACCCCGCCCAGGCTGGTCGAGACCAGGTTGAGCCCGCCCAGGCCGAAGGTGGTGCGGTTGGCTAGGCCCGGCGACGGACCGCTGCCGACCAGCGTGGTCCAGGCATCGCCGGCCACGCTGGGGCCGAACTGTGGGATGACCCGGGCCACGTCGGCCAGGGTCGATACGCCCTGGCGCTGCAATTCCTCGGCGCTGAAGCTGTGTACCGGCACGATCGAGGCGATGTCCGGGTCCTGGCGCAGGCGCGTGCCGGTGACCTCGATACGGTCCAGGGTCGCGAGTTTTTCCTCGTCCTGCGCGGCCTCGCCAACGTCCTGCTGCGCGGCGGCCGGCGCGACCGCCGCCAGCGCGAGCAGCAACGCGGCGGACAGACGGCACAGCGCCTGCGGCGGCGCGAACGGTACGGACGGCGTGATCGGATCTGGCATGGTCGGGTCCCCTGGTCGGCGGACCGCGCGCGGCGGCCGGCGAATTGGATGGAATGGTGCGTGTCCGCGCGCGCGCGCCCGCGCGAAACACGATGGCAGTACGGCAACCCGACCATACGCAGCCATGCGCGGCGCGCGGCGATACACCTCGATGCGCGTTCCGCGGAACTGTTACGCTGCCTCGAGCAGAACAGTTCGCGGACCCCAGCAAATACGGGGCATTGCAACGCCACTCATTGCCTTTGTTCATGCCCTCATCGCCAACGGACATTCACAGGTCCCGCGTGAGCGTCGCCCCCAAGGGCACGGCCACGCGCGTTGACCGGATCGCGCGCTCGCTTGCCGAACGCATCGGCAGCGGCGAACTGCCCGCCGGCAGCCGCCTGCCCTCGGTGCGCGAATTGGCGCAGCATTCGCAGGTCAGCGTGCAGACCGTGTTGCGCGCCTACGACAAGCTGGTCGCGCAGGGCCATCTGGAAGCGCGCCGGGGATCGGGCTTCTACGTCAGGCAGCGCGAGCGCGCGCCGCATGCGCCCGCGTCGCCCTGGCCGCATGCGCGCGCCACCGACTACGACTGGCGCATCCTGCTGAACGCCGACCGCCCTTATCCGCACCGGATCGGCGGTGGCTCGCTGCCGGAAGCGTGGCTGGACAAGTCCGCGCTGGCATCGGCGATCCGCGCGATCGGTCCCACCGCCGCGCAATCGCTGTCCGACTACGCCGACGTGCAGGGCTACCTGCCACTGCGCCGGCAGTTGCAGCTCACGTTGCACCAGTACGGCATCGAGGCCGATCCGCGCCAGATCGTGACCTGCGCCGGCGCGGTCGATGCCCTGCATCTGGTGGTCTGGTCGAACCTGTTGCAACCCGGCAGCCACGTCCTGGTCGAGGATCCCGCGCCGCCGGTGCACTTGCAGCGGCTGCTGGCCAGCGGCGTGCAGATCGCGCGGGTGCCGCGCGACGCGGACGGCCCGGACATCGATGCGTTGCGCGAGGCTTGCCACCGCTACCGGCCACGGACGTTCCTGTGCAGTTCGCTGCTGCAGAACCCGACCTCGTACAGCCTGGCGCCGGGCAGGGCCTTCCAGGTGCTGCAACTGGCCGAGGAGTTCGACCTGCGCATCGTCGACGACTGCACCTACGCCGACCTGCTGCCGTCCGCGCCGTTCGCGCGGCGGGTGCCCCTGGCGGCGCTGGACCAGTTGCGCCGGGTGATCCACATCGGCAGCTTCTCCAAGACCCTGGCACCGGGGCTGCGGATCGGCTTCATCGCCGCCAGCCACGATTGCATCGAGCGGATCATGCTGTTCAAGTCCGCCGGCGCGATCAACACCGCGCTGCTGGGCGAGCGCCTGGCCTACCACCTGCTTTCGCAGGGCAAGTACCGCCACCACTGCGAACGCCTGCACGCGCGCCTGCACGCGGCACGCGAACGCCTGATCGGCCAGTTGCAGCAGCGCGGCTTCGCGCCGGAACCAGCCAGTTCCGGGATGTACCTGTGGCTGTCGCTGGGCCAGGGCATCGACGCCAGGGCGATCGCCACGGCGATGTACCGCCACGGCCACGTCACCGCGCCGGCGCAGGGTTTCTTCAGCAATGCCCCGCGCTATCGCTCGTACATGCGCATCAACGTCGCCGCGGCCTGCGACAACCCGGCGCTGGACCTGCTGGAGCAAGAGGTCGCGCTGGCGCGCAGGCCGCCCGCGCGGCCGCGACGCTGACCGTCAGCGCGCGCCGGTATCGAGTCCGGCTTCCGGCAGCGGCGGCAGCGCCCCGCCCGCCACCGCCGCGGCGATCGCGTCATCGTTCTCGACGATCGGGATGCCGCGCTGCAAATACCAGTCGTGCTTGTAGTAGCTGTGCGCGTAGCGCTCGCCGCTGTCGCACAGGATGGTGACGATCGAGCCGCCGCGGCCTTCGGCGCGCATGCGCGCGGCCGCGTGCAGCACACCGACGAAGTTGGTGCCGGTCGAGCCGCCCACGCGCCGGCCCAGGCGCGCGCTGACGTGGCGCATCGCCGCCAGCGACAGCGCGTCGGGCACCTTGACCATCGCGTCGACGCAGCTGGGGATGAAGCTGCGCTCCAGGCGCGGGCGGCCGATGCCCTCGATCCGCGAGCCGCCGGCGATCGCCAGGTCCTGCGCGTCCTCGCCGGCCAGCGCGCGGCGGTAGCCGTCGAAGAACACCGACACCTCCGGGTCCACGCACAGGATGCGGGTGTCGTGGCGGCGGTAGCGCACGTAGCGGCCGAGCGTGGCGGCGGTGCCGCCGGTGCCGGGGCTGCACACGATCCAGGCTGGGATCGGGTGCGGCTCCTCGGCCAGCTGCTTGAAGATCGACTCGGCGATGTTGTTGTTGGCGCGCCAGTCGGTGGCGCGCTCGGCGTAGGTGAACTGGTCCATGAAATGACCGCCGGTCTCGCGCGCGAGCTGGCGTGAGTCGGCGTCCAGATCGCAGGCGCGCTCGACCAGGTGGCAGCGCCCGCCCTGGAACTCGATCGCGGCGATCTTCTCCGGCGAGGTACCGGCCGGCATCACCGCGATGAACGGTAGCCCGAGCAGGCGCGCGAAGTAGGCCTCCGATACCGCGGTCGAGCCGCTGGACGCCTCGATCACCGGCCGCCCCTCGCGCAGCCAGCCGTTGGCCAGCGCGTACAGGAACAGCGAGCGCGCCAGCCGATGCTTGAGGCTGCCGGTCGGGTGGCTGGACTCGTCCTTGAAGTACAGGTCGATGCCCGGATGGCCGGGCAGCGTCATCGGGATCAGGTGGGTGTCGGCGGACCGGTTGAAGTCGGCCTCGATCTTCTGGATGGCGTGGGCCACCCACTGGCGTTGCGACATGGCAAGCGGAAGCTGCGGGGGATCGGACGATTCTACGCCCGGTGCCGGTCGGCGACTGGACCGGTGCTATCCTGCCGACGCGTTCATTCATCCCGATCCCGCGTGGCCCCGATCCTGCTCCGCCTGCTGCTGTGCCTGTGCCTGGTCGTCGATACGACCGCCGGCGCGTGGGCGGCGGGCGCGATGGCGATGCCACCGCCCGCGCCGGCCGCCAGCACCGGCTGCCACGACGCGGCGATGACCGGGATGGCCGCGTCCGGCAACC
>JASGDF010000178.1:0-4966 GCA_047607345.1 Pseudomonas sp.
CGCGCCACCACGCCGCCCAGTGCTCGCCCCAGCGCGCGTTGGCGGCCTGCGGGTCGCGCGCGTACAGCGCCAGGATGTCGAGCGCATCGCCGAAGTCGCCGGCGCCGCGCAGCGCCCCGGCGCTCAGCCAGGCCTCGATGCGCGAACCGCCGAGCGCGGCGGCTATCAGCCCCATCGGCACGTCCACGTCGCGTTGCAGCTCGCGCGCGAAGTAGTAGCAGGCGGCGGAGAAGTCGCCGACCGACTGCGCGCTCGCCGGCCGCCACTGCACCGGCGCGGCGAAGTCCGCCTGCGGTGCCGGCTGCGCGGCCTGCGGCACGCTCAGCAGGCGGATGCGGTCATTGCCGGCGCCGGCGATCTCTGCGCGCGCGTTGAGCGTGCGGTTGACCGGCAGCTCCATGTTGGACTGGCCCGAGCACAGCCAGACGTCGCCGATGAGCACGTCGTCGATGCGCTGGCGCGCGTTGCCGGCGGTGACGTTCAGCGCATAGGGGCCACCGGCCGGCAGCGCCGGCAGCCGTGCCTGCCAGTGGCCGGCGCGATCGGCGCGGGCGCGCAGCTTGCGGCCGGCGAACTCGACCTGGACCGGCTGGCCCGGCGCGGCCTGGCCCCACACCGGGATCGGCCGGTCGCGCTGCAACACCGCGTGGTCCTGGAACAGCGCGTGCAGCAGCGGCGCTGGCGTGTCCTGTGCTGCTGCCAGTGGCGCAGCCAACAGCAGCGCCGTCGAAAAGCCGAAGCTCAAGCCGAGCTTGTTTGCCCGCATGTTTCTCGTAGGAGCGACTTCAGTCGCGAAGGGCTTTCCCATTGTCGCTGGACAAGGCGAAAAGCTTTCGCCTTTCGGCGAGTCACTTTTCTTTGCTTGTGCACGTGCGCCGCAGGAGCGGCGCCGCACGGCGCAGCCGCCCGCAGGGCGCGGCACAGGGATGTGCCGCGTAAAAAAAAGTAACCAAAAGAAACACCCCCCGCCTGTGCGCCCCCTACGGGGGTTCGCTCCGCCGACGGAATTTTCGGACGGGGTATCCTGCCCCGGCCGAAAACGACGCGCTCGTCCGCTACGCGGCCGAGGCCGGGGCAGCCGCCTCTCGGCGGCAGCCCGCCCGCCGGGGAGAAGCAGTGCTTCGCCTTTTTCCGGCGAGCCCATGCGCGCCGCCCCTGCGGGGTTATTCCCGCCGGCTCCGCCGCTCCGACAGGGGCCCCGGTAGATCAAAATCCTCGAAGCAACAGCAACAGCAACAGCAACAGCAACCCGCAACCTCTCCATCGTCATTCCCGCGAAAGCGGGAATCCATGGACGTTTGTCAAAACGATGACGCTCAGTACGAAGGGCGAAAGTCCATGGATTCCCGCTTTCGCGGGAATGACGGTTGCTGTCGATGGCGGCCAGGCCAAGACCGGCCAGCCACCCGCATGCACGGCGCACGGCGGTCGATGCGCTTTTGCTCATTTCCCATCTCCCGGCGCGAACGGAAATTCCAGCGCTTCGTAGTAGGCCAGCGGATGCGCCGGCGCCGCCGCCCCAGCCGGCAGCGGCCGGCGCGAGAAGGTCTGGAAGTAGGCGATGCTGGCGTCGCGCCACCAGCGCGCCTCCTGCTCCTGGATCGCCAGGAACGCGGCCACCTGCGCGTGCCGCTGCGGGTCGATGTGACCGGCCAGTCCGTCCCAGGTGCGGTGCATCGCCGCCACGTAGGCCACGCCACGGTCGTAGTGCGCCACCAGCTCGTCCCACAGTGATCGTCCGGACGCCATCCGGTGGTCCCAGCGCACGTGGTGGAACCACAGCAGGAACCGCTCCGGCACCGTGTCCAGGCCGCCGAAGCGTGCGGCCAGCGGCGGCGCGTACTGCGCCACCGCGTTGCTGCCGCTTGCGCTGCGGTCGAAGCCGATGCCGTCGCGGTCGGCGCGGTGGTAGTAGACCGAGGTCCAGTCGGCGCGCGGCCCGCCGGCCACCCACGGCGCCGGGCCGTAGTGGTGGCCGCGGCCCATCAGGTGATGCAGGCCGAGCGGGGTCATGTAGTCCACCACCGCCTCGCGCGAGCCCATCATCATCGCCACCACCGGCGCGACCACCGCCGGGTCGTTGGAGAACGTCATCCGCACCCAGTCCTCGGCGATCGCCCGCGCGCCTGCGTTGGGATTCCACGCCAGCCGGCCGAACGCGTACCAGTTGGCCTGGTCGAAGTGCGAGCCGCTCCAGCTGCGGTCGCTGCCGATGTTGGCCACCCCGGCGATGCCGGTCAGCGCATGCCCTTCGAGCGTGCCGTCCACCACCTTGGCCACCGTCGAGCCCGGCCCGCGCGCGTAGGTGTCGGACTTCAGTGTCTCCTCGTACAGCGGCGCCAGGTAGGCCAGGTGAGTGGCGAAGCCCAGGTATTCCTTGGTGATCTGCAACTCCAGCATCAGCGGCGTCCCCGGCATCGCCCCGAACAGCGGGTGGAACGGCTCGCGCGGCTGGAAGTCGATCGCGCCATTCTTGACCTGCACCAGCACGTTGTCGCGGAACTGCCCGTCGTACGGCACGAATTCCGAGTAGGCCTGCTTGGCGCGGTCGTCCGGCACCTCGTGCGAATAGACGAACGCGCGCCACATCACCACGCCGCCGTGCGGCGTCAGCGCTTCGGCCAGCATGTTGGCGCCGTCGGCGTGCGAGCGGCCGTAGTCCTGCGGGCCGGGCTGGCCTTCGGAATTGGCCTTGACCAGAAAGCCGCCGAAGTCCGGGATCCGCCGGTAGATCTCGTCGGCCTTGGCCTGCCACCAGCGGCGCACCGACGGGTCCAGCGGGTCGGCGGTGCGCAGCCCGCCGATCTCGATCGGCGCGGAGAAGCGCGCGCTGAGATAGACCTTGATGCCGTAGGGCCGCAATACCCCGGCCAGCGCCGCGGCCTTGTCCAGGTACACCGGGGTCAGGCTCTGCGCGCTGGCGTTGACGTTGTTGAGCACCGTGCCGTTGATGCCGATCGAGGCGTTGGCGCGCGCGTAGTCGGTGTAGCGCGGGTCGCGCCAGTCCGGCAGCGTGTGCCAGTCCCAGATCGATTGGCCGGCGTAGCCGCGCTCGACGTAGCGGTCCAGGTTGTCCCAGTGGTCGAGCACGCGCAGCCCGATCCGTGGCGCTTCGCGCAGGTCCAGTCCAGCCAGCGGCTGGCCGGTCTGCAACAGGCGCAGCAGGTGGAAGGCGCCGTACAGCGCGCCGATGTCGGTGTTGGCCGCGACCACCGTGGCCGCGTAGCCGTCCAGGCGCATGCGGCGGATCAGGTAGCCCTCGCTGCCGAGCCCGTTCAGGTCCGGTTGCAGCGCGGCCAGCAGCGGCATGGAGGCCGGTGTGCCGACCACGATCGCGCCATCGCGCCCGGGCTGCTCGGCCAGCGGCGGCGGCGCACCGAACAGCCCGCCCAGGCCGCGCAGCAGTTCGGCGCGCGTGGCCTGCTGGGTGGGCGAGGTGGCCGGCGTCACCAGCGTGCCGACCGCCTCGGCCGGCGTGCCGCCGACCGGCGCGTAGCGCAGCCACAGCGCATAGCCGTCCTCGGCGTGCAGCGCGGGGGCCAGCAGCGCCAGCGCGGCGAGCAGCAGTGCGCGGCGGATGCGCCGGGCAGTGCGCCGGGCAGTGCGCCGGGACGTCACGATGCCGATCATCGGCCGATCCTTTCCATGGGGGGCCGCTGCGACGCGGGCATGCCCGGTTTGTCGCTCGCATCACCGGTTACCGCTACCATGGACGCCGCAGGCAGTTGAAGGAAATGCGTTTGGAAAAGACCCGCAAATCGGTCCGCCGCAAGGGGCAGGCGGTCACCATCGACCAGGTCGCGGCGTTGACCAAGGTCTCGCCGATGACCGTCTCGCGCGTGGTCAACGGCAAGGGCAACGTGCGCGAATCGACCCGCGAGAAGGTGCTGGCCGCGATCAAGAAGCTCGGCTACCAGCCCAACCTCGCCGCCAGCGCGCTGGCCGCCGCGCAGAGTACCCGGATCGCGCTGATCCACAGCGATCCCAGCGGCGCCTACCTGCGCGAGCTGCTGCTCGGCGTGCTGCGCGCGGTCTCGCATACCTCGATCCAGCTGGTGATCGACTACTGGGACGGCCTCAGCCCGGAGGCCGAGCGCAAGGCCGCGCGCGCGCTGGCCAGGAACGTGGCCGGGGTGATCCTGCCGCCGCCGCTGTGCGAGTCCGAGCCGGCGCTGCTGGAGCTGGTGAAGGCCAAGCTGCCGGTGGTGTCGATCGCCTCCGGCCGCTTCAACCGGCAGGTCTCGTGCGTGCGCATCGACGAGTACCGCGCCGCGATGGAGATCACCGCGCACCTGATCGCCCAGGGCCACACCCGGATCGGCTTCATCCACGGCCATCGCAACCTCAGCGCGAGCCAGCGCCGCTTCGAGGGCTTCCGCGCCGCGCTCGATGAGGCCGGGCTGGCCTTCGATCCGGCGCTGGTCGCGGACGGCGACTACACCTACCGCTCCGGCCTGGCCGCCGCCGAAACGCTGCTCGCGGTCGTGCCGGCGCCGAGCGCGATCTTCGCCAGCAACGACGACATGGCCTCGGCTGCGGTCTCGGTCGCGCACCGGCAGGGCCTGGAGGTGCCGCGCGACCTGTCGGTGGTCGGCTTCGACGACAGCTCGACCGCGACCGCGGTCTGGCCCGAGCTGACCACCGTCCACCAGCCGATCGCGGCGATGGCCGACGCCGCCATCGAGCTGCTGCTGCGCGAGATACGCGAGCAGGGAAAGGTGACGCGGACGGTGTTCGATCATGTCGTGGCCCATCGTCTGGTACAGCGTGATTCGGTGGCGCCGCCGCGCAAGCGTGCCGCAGGCACGGCCGCCGCCGCGAAGAAGCGCGCCCGCTGAAGCTCCCCGTAGGAGCGGCTTCAGCCGCGATGGGGCTTTACTGGCAAAACCCATCGCGGCTGAAGCCGCTCCTACGGGGAGCTTCAGCGGGCGCGCTTCTTCGCGGCGGCGGCCGTGCCTGCGGCACG
>JASGDF010000179.1:0-10444 GCA_047607345.1 Pseudomonas sp.
CGATGCGCCCTGGGCCCCGGACGCGGCCACGACCGGCTGGCGCACCGCGCCGGCCCGGCTCGGCAACTACCGGCAATGGGGCGTGCCCGAGCTGGCCGGCTTCACCGGCATGCTCTGGTACCGCACCCGCGTGCACCTGGACGCCGAGCAGGCCGCGCGGGCCGCGACCCTGACCCTGGGCGCCGACGAGATCGACCAGACCTGGGTCAACGGACGCGCGGTAGGCAGCGGTTACGGCGGCGGCGTGCGCCACTACCCGCTGCCGCGCGGGCTGTTGCACGCCGGCGACAACCTGGTCACGGTCAACGTGCTCAACACCTATGCCGACGGCGGGCTGTCCGCGCCGGTCGCGCTGCAACTGGAAGGCGGCGGCACGCTGCCGCTGGACGGCCCCTGGGAATACCGCCAGGTGCCCACGCAGGTCGGCACCCCGCCGCTGGCGCCGTGGCTGTCGGCCTCCGGCAAGACCACGCTGTACAACGCGATGATCGCGCCGCTGGGCGGTTACGGGCTGCGCGGCGCGCTGTGGTACCAGGGCGAGTCCAACGTCGGCCAGGACGCGGCCTACCGTGGCCTGCTGCGCGCCTACCGCGCCGACCTGCGCCGCCAGTTCGGCGCCGACCTGCCGCTGCTGGTGGTGCAGCTGACCAACTACGGCCCCGCGCCGACGCAGCCGCAGGACAGCGCCTCGGCCGCACTGCGCGAGGTGCAGCGCCAGGTCGCCGGCGAGGACCCGCGCAGCGGGCTGGCGGTGGCGATCGACATCGGCGAGCGCGGCGACATCCATCCGGCCAACAAGCAGGACGTCGGCCGGCGCCTGGCGCGCGCGGCGCGGCACGTCGTCTATGGCCAGGCGCTGGCGCCGTCCGGGCCGGTGCCGGTCGCGGCCCGACGCGAGGGCGATGCGGTCGTGGTCGGCTTCGACGGTATCGACGGCGCGCTGCTCGCCTACGGCGCCGACGGGCCGGTCGGTTTCGAGCTGTGCGGCGCGCAGGCCGGCAGCTGCCGCTACGCCAGCGCGCGCATCCGTGGCCGCGAAGTAGTGCTGCGCGCGGCCGATGCGGCCAGCGCCACCCGCGTGCGCTACGGCTGGGCCGACAGCCCGGTCGTCACCCTCTACGACGGCGCCGGGCTGCCGGCCGGGCCGTTCCAGATCGCCATCCCCTGACCCTCGCCGAGGCCACCATCACGATGAGCAAGCAAGCCCCTACCGAAACCACCGCCCATGGCAGCTCGCGCGAGCGCGAGATCGTCGATGCCAAGGTCATCGTCACCAGTCCGGGCCGCAACTTCGTCACGCTGAAGATCACCACTCGCTCGGGCGTGTACGGGATCGGCGATGCCACCCTCAACGGCCGCGAGCTGGCGGTGGCGGCCTACCTGCAGGAGCACGTGGTCCCCAACCTGATCGGCCGCGACGCCGGCCGGATCGAAGACCTTTGGCAGTTCCTGCACCGTGGCGCGTACTGGCGGCGCGGCCCGGTCACGATGACCGCGATCGCCGCGGTCGACGTGGCGCTGTGGGACATCCTCGGCAAGCTGGCCGGGCTGCCGCTGTACCAGCTGCTCGGCGGCCGCTCGCGCGACGGCGCGCTGGTGTACGGCCACGCCAACGGCCGCGACATCGCCGAGGCTTCCGAGGCGGTCGGGCGCTTCATCGAGCAGGGCTTCCTGGCGGTGCGCGCGCAGTGCGGCGTGCCGGGAGTGAAGAAGGCCTACGGCGTGTCCAACGCGCGCGGCTACGAGCCGGCCGAGAGCGAGCTGCCGCTGGAGACGGTGTGGAACACGCCACGCTACCTGGAGACCGCGCCGCGGCTGTTCGAACAGCTGCGCGCCGACCACGGCAACGGCGTGGAGCTGCTGCACGACGTGCATCACCGGCTGAGCCCGATCGAGGCCGCGCGGCTGGCGCGCGATCTGGAGCCGTACCGGCTGTTCTGGCTGGAGGACGCCACCCCGGCCGAGAACCAGAAGTCGTTCGAGCTGATCCGCCGGCACTCGGTCACCGCGCTGGCGGTCGGCGAGGTGTTCAATTCGATCTGGGACTGCAAGCACCTGATCGAGCACCAGCTGATCGACTACATCCGCACCACGATCGTGCACGGCGGCGGCATCACCCACGTGCGCCGGCTGGCCGACTTCGCCGCGCTGCACCAGGTGCGCACCGGCTTCCACGGCGCCACCGACCTGTCGCCGGTGACGATGGGCGCGGCGCTGCACTTCGACACCTGGGTGCCCAACTTCGGCATCCAGGAATACATGTTCCACACCGACGAGACCGATGCGGTGTTCCCGCACGACTACGTGCTGCGCGGCGGGCGACTGTACGTCGGCGACACCCCCGGACACGGCGTGGACATCGACGAGAAGCTCGCCGCGAAGTATCCGTACGCGCCCAAGCAGCTGCCGATCGCGCGGCTGGAGGACGGTGCGATGTGGGACTGGTGATGATGCGGGTGCTCTTGCGCATTCGCACAAGAGCCCCACGATCCGCTCTGCGGATCGCGGGCCCCCGCTCATCAGCCACCAGATCCCCGCGCCTGTCGGCGCGCCCCCTTGACTCAAGGGGGCTTCACTCCAGACCGATCGAGGTGGGTTTCGTGATTCGAAGGATGTTCGCGCTTCTACCGATGCTGCTAGTAACGGCGGCGTTCGCGCAGGCACCGGCTCCGGCGCATTTCGACTGGTTCGAATACAGTGGCCGCGACGCCGCGTTCGAGGCGCCGCTGCCGCCCGACCACTACCGCAACCCGGTGCTGGCCGGGTTCCACCCCGACCCCAGCGTGGTCGCGGCGAACGGCAAGTTCTACCTGGTCAACTCCAGCTTCGCCTGGTTTCCCGGCATCCCGGTGTTCGAAAGCGCCGACCTGGTGCACTGGACGCAGATCGGCAACGTCATCGACCGGCCCGCGCAGCTGGACCTGGATGGACTGGGCGTGTCGCGCGGGATCTTCGCACCGGCGATCGCCCACCACGACGGGGTGTTCTACCTGGTGAGCACCGCGGTCGATCGCGGCGGCAACTTCATCGTCACCGCGACCGATCCGGCCGGGCCGTGGTCGGACCCGCACTGGCTGCCGGGCGTCGGCGGGATCGACCCGTCGCTGTTCTTCGACGACGACGGCAAGGCCTACCTGCTCAACAACGGCGCGCCGGACGGCGCGCCGCGCTACGACGGCCACCGCGCGATCTGGATGCAGCAGATCGACCTGACAAGCCTGCAACCGGTCGGACCGCGCAAGGTGCTGGTCGACGGCGGCGCGCGGCCGGCCGACAAGCCGGTGTGGATCGAGGGCCCGCACCTGTACAAGCGCGAGGGCTGGTACTACCTGTCCGCCGCCGAGGGCGGAACCGGGCCCCAGCACTCGCAGGTGGTGCTGCGCAGCCGCGACGCGTGGGGGCCGTACCAGCCCTATCCCCACAATCCGATTCTGACCCAGCGCGACCTGCCGCCGCAGCGGCCGCTGCCGGTCAGCAACGCCGGCCACGCCGACCTGGTGGAAGGACCCGACGGCCGCTGGTGGGCGCTGTTCCTGGCCAGCCGGCCCTATGCCGGCAATCACTACAACACCGGCCGCGAGACCTGGCTGCTGCCGGTGGACTGGAAGGACGGCTGGCCGGTGATCCTGGCACCTGGCCGCGCGATCCCCTACGTCGCGCCCGCGCCCGCCTACCTGCAAACCGGCCAGGACCAGGCGCCGAACACCGGCAACTTCCGCTGGCGCGACGCGTTCGACGCGCCCACGCTGCGCCGCGAGTGGCTGTACCTGCGCACCCCGACGCGGTCCTGGGCCGACCTGCGCGCGCAGCCGGGGCAACTGACCATCCACCCTTCGACCGAGGGCCTCGACACGTCGCACAACCCCTCGTTCCTGGCACGCCGCCAGCAGCATCTGGCGTTCACCGCCAGCACCGCACTGGCATTGCCGGCCGCCGGCACCGCCGCCGGCCTGGCCGCGTTCCACGACGAGCGCCACTGGTACTTCCTCGGCGTGCGCCGGCGCGGCGGCCAGGCCGAGCTGTTCCTGGAGAAACGGGATGGCGAGGCCGCCGCCCGCGTGGTCGCCACGCGCACGCTGGCGGCGCCCGAGGCGTTGCGACTGAAGATCGAAGGCAACGGCGGCGACTACGGCTTCGGCTTCGATGCCGGCGACGGCCGCGGCTGGCAATGGCTGGCCCGGCACCAGGACGGCCGCGTGCTCAGCACCGAGGTCGCCGGCGGCTTCGTCGGCACGATGCTCGGCCCGTATGCGCGCGCCGAACCGGCCCGCGCCGGACAGGGAGCGGGCGATGCACATTGACCCGCGCGATCCGCGCTCGCCAGCGGCCGCTCGCCTCCGCGAGGCGAGCCTCGCCACGCTGCCCGGCGACATCGCCGTGCCCGCCTACGACCGCGCCGCGACCGCCATCGGCATCGTCCACTTCGGCCCCGGCGCGTTCCATCGCGCGCACCAGGCCGCCTACATCGACGACCTGCTGGCCGACGACCCGGCCTGGGCGATCAGCGCGGTCTCGCTGCACAGCCCCGGCGTGCGCGACGCGCTGCATCCGCAGGACGGCCTGTACACACTGGCCCTGCTCGGCGAGCGTCCGCGGTTGCGGGTGATCGGCGCGATCGGCGAAGTGCTGTGCGCGCCCGATGCGCCGGACGCGGTGCTGGCGCGGCTGGCCGACCCGGACGTGCGCCTGGTCACGCTGACCATCACCGAGAAAGGCTACTGCCTGGCCGGCGACATGCTGGACCTGGCGCATCCGGACATCGTCCACGACCTGGCCACGCCCGCCGCACCACGCAGCGCGATCGGCTATCTGGTCGCCGGCCTGCGCGCGCGCCGGCAACGCGGCCTGCGCCCCTACACCCTGCTCAGCTGCGACAACCTGCCCGACAACGGCGGCAAGCTGCGCCGCGCCACGCTGCAATTCGCCCAGCGCCTGGACCCGGCGCTGGCGGCATGGATCGAGGCCGAGGCCACGTTCCCACGCTCGATGGTGGACAGCATCACCCCGGCCAGCGACGACGCCCTGCGCGCGCGCGTGGCCGCGCGGCTCGGCGTGAGCGATGCCTGGCCGGTGCAACGCGAGATCTACACGCAATGGGTGGTGGAGGACGCGTTCTGCAACGGCCGGCCGGCGCTGGAGCGCGTCGGCGTCACCCTGAGCGCCGACATCGCCGGCTACGACCGCGCCAAGCTGCGCCTGCTCAACGGCCCGCATTCCGCACTGGCCTACCTGGGCACGCTGCTCGGCCTGGACACCGTCGCCGAGGCGATGCGCCACCCGCCGCTGGCGCGGTTCGTCGCCACGCTGATGCGCGAGGACATCGCGCCAAGCCTGGCGCCGATGCAGGGCTTCGACCCGCAAGCCTATATCGATGCCATCCTCGAACGCTTCGGCAACCCGGCGATCGGCCACCGGCTGGCGCAGATCGCCTGGGATGGCTCGCAGAAGCTGCCGGTGCGGCTCCTGCCGGTCATCGCCGAGGCGCTGGCGGCCGGCCGCCGCATCGACCGGCTGTGCCTGCCGGTCGCGGCGTGGATCCGGTTCGTGCGGCGGCAGGTGCGCGAAAGGGTGGCGCTGGTGGACCCGCTGGCCGAGACGCTGGGCGCGATCGCGCGGGCCGCGACCGGCGATGCGCAGCACGACGTGGCGAGCTTCATCGCGCTGGACACGGTGTTCGCAGCGCTGTCGGACGATGCGCGTTTCGTCGCGGCGCTGCGCGATGCCTATGACGCACTGCACGATCCACAGTCGACCGTGCGCGTGATCGGCGGTAGTTGACGCATCGTCGATCCGGATGAGCGCGCTTCGCGCCGACCGCGTTCCCCCCCATCCGCCCTACGGGCCCCTTCCCCCACACGCGGGGGAAGGGCTTGGCTCGCGCGGGCAACCCGCCTTGCCCGTGGGAGGGACTTCAGTCCCGACCGGTCTTACCGAGAAAACGTCGGGACTGAAGTCCCTCCCACAGGCACCCTGACCCGGATCTTCCCAGCCGTGACCACGGGTGTTAGCGTTAACACGCGACGCCCTTGAAGGGGGGGTGTACGCATACAACCTGTTCGAATTTTCAGTTTCTTGGGAGGGAGCTGTCATGTCGAAGTATCCGATCCGCACCACCGGTGCGGAAGCAAGACCTTGCCTGTTTTCCGGTCGCGCCCGCTCCACGCTGGCGCTGGGCGTGGCACTGGCGATCAGCGGCGGCGCCAGCGCGCAGGAGGCCGCCGAGAAACAGACCGACGACGACAAAAAAGTGGTCGAGCTGGAAGCGGTCACCGTCAAGGGCGTGCGCGGCAGCGTGATGCGCGCCCAGGAGATCAAGCAGGACGCCGAGCAGATCGTCGATTCGGTCACCGCCGAGGACATCGGCGCGCTGCCCGACCGCAGCGTCACCGAAACGCTCAAGCGCGTATCCGGCGTCACCGTCACCGGCTTCGGCGCGCGCGACGACACCGATCACTTCTCGGCCGAGGGCAGCGGGGTGATGATCCGCGGACTGACCTTCGTGCGCGGCGAACTGAACGGCCGCGACGTGTTCAGCGCCAACGGCGGGCGCGGGCTGAGCTTCGAGTCGGTACCCTCCGAGCTGATGGCCGGGGTGGACGTGTACAAGAACCCCTCTGCCGAGATCATCGAGGGCGGCCTGGGCGGCACCGTCAACCTGCGCACGCGCAAGCCATTCGACTACCCCGATCGCAAGCTGGCCGCCAGCGTCGACTACAACCGCGGCGACCTGGCCAGGAAGAACAAGCCCTCGGCCTCGTTGCTGTTCAGCGACCGCTGGCAGACCGGCATCGGCGAGATCGGCGTGCTGGCCAACGTCTCCTACTCGGAACTGTCCACGCGCTCGGACGGCATCCAGATCGAGCCGTTCGACCGGCGCCTGCCGTCGGAGGAAACCTGGCAGCAGCAGCCCGACGGCAGTTGGGCCTCGCCCGAGCAGGTCACGCAGATGCTGACCGGCGACAGCGGCTTCGACACCGTGTACGTACCGGCCGGGGTCAACTGGCGGCAGACCTACTTCGACCGCAAGCGCCAGGGTCTGGCGCTGGCCGCGCAGTGGCGGCCGAGCGCCGACACCGAGGTCTACGCCCAGTACCTGACCTCCAAGTACGACATCGCCTGGCGCGAGCACGCGATGTCCTTCGGCGGCTCCAGCGAGGCCGAGACCAGCGGCGGCGACGCCACCAACTCGATCATGCCGATGCCCGGCACCGACTTCGTCTACGACGCCAACGGCCGCTTCGTCAGCGGCACGATGCGCTCGGGCATGTATCCCTGGAACGCGCTGTACAGCGGCTACGGCATCCAGTTCAACACCACCCACCGCTACAACACCGAGCAGAGCCGGACCAGCGACCTGTCGCTCGGCTTCCGCCACTACATCACCGACCAGCTGATCGTGCGCGGCGACTTCCAGTACGTGACCTCGTCCAGCGACCAGACCGACTTCTCGGTGCTGGCCTCGACCCTGCTGTCGGGCATCAACGTGGACCTGAGCGGGAAGTACCCCTCGCTCTCGCTCACCGACCCGGCGGCGGTGCTCGACCAGAGCAGCTACTTCTGGCGCGCGGCGATGGACCATATCGCCCACAACACCGGCAACGAGCGCGCCGGGCGCGTGGACCTGGAATACACCTTCGACGACAACCGCTGGCTGCGCCTGTTCCGCTTCGGCGCGCGCCTGGCCAACCGCAAGTACTCCAGCTATTCCACCTCGTGGAACTGGAAGCCGATCAGCGAGTCCTGGCACCCGGTGAACAACCCCGAGCGCAACGACATCGCCTGGCTGGACCAGTATTTCCCCAGCGACTCGGAGCTGTATTCGTTCGGCAACTTCTTCAACGGCAAGCTCAACGTGCTGACCTCGCTGTGGTTCCCGGCGGCGAGCATGGTCAACATCGCCTACGCGGCCAGCACCCTCAGCCCGCTATCCAACGAGGTGACCGAGGGCACCGGCTGGTATCCGCTGACCTACACGCCGGCCAACATCAACCTCCAGGACGAGCGCACCCAGGCCGGCTACGCCGTCCTGTACTTCGAGAACCAGGACGCGCTGGGGGTGCCGGTGGACGGCAACGTCGGCGTGCGCGTGGTCAAGACCAGCGTGGACACGCAGGGCAGCGGGCGCATGCCCGACCTGTCCAGCTGGGGCGAGCAGCTCACCGACGAGGTCAAGGCCAAGTACGCCGGCCAGTACTTCAGCACCGACAGCGGCACCTCCTACACCGACGTGCTGCCGAGCTTCAACCTGCGCCTGCGCTTCACCGACGCGCTGCAGCTGCGGCTGGCGGCCTCGCGCGCGATCGCCCGGCCGGAGTTCCGGCTGATGCAGGCGTGGCTGCCGCTGAGCGTGTCGGTCACCAGCGCCTGCACCACCGCCTATGCCAGCGCGGTGGCCAATGGCGATACCCCGGTGCAGTGCGGCTTCGGCGACCTGACCGACTTCAAGGGCTCCGGCGGCAACCCGGCGCTGAAGCCGATGCGCGCCAATCAGTACGACCTCGCGCTGGAGTGGTACTTCGGCCCGGGCGACAGCCTGTACGCGACGCTGTTCCACAAGGACGTCAAGGACTACTTCGCCAACATGGTCGGCTACGAGACCTACGACGGCGACGTGTACGCGGTCAGCCGCACCCGCAACCTCGACAAGGGCACGATCCGCGGCTTCGAGCTGGGCTATTCGCAGTTCTTCGACTCGTGGCCAGGCTGGCTGAGCGGCTTCGGCGTGCAGGCCAACTTCACCTTCGTCGACGCCAAGGGCGGCACCAATGCCCAGACCGATCCCTACAGCGACCGGACCATCGCGGTGGAGCTGCCGCTGGAGGGCCTGTCCCGGCGCTCGTACAACCTCACCGGCATCTACGAGAAGGGCAAGGTCTCGGTGCGCCTGGCCTACAACTGGCGCTCGCGCTACCTGCTGACCTCCTACGACGTGATCACCACGCTGCCGACCTGGAACGAGGACTACGGTCAACTGGACGGTTCGTTCTTCTACAACCTCAGCAAGAACATCCAGATCGGCGTGCAGGTCAACAACATCACCAATGCGGTCACGCACCTGACCACCGGCCCACGGCTGTACTCGGACGGCTATCTGGATACCACCGTGTACGACCGCTCGTGGTTCATGAACGACCGGCGCTACTCGGCGGTGCTGCGCGCGAGCTGGTAAGCGCAGCTTTGTTGCGTAGGAGCGACTTCAGTCGCGATGGGGCTTTATCGGGAAAGCCCCATCGCGACTGAAGTCGCTCCCACGCGGGAGCGGGAGCGCGAGCGCCTAGAAACCCAGCCCCTTCGCCAGCACCCGCACGCGCGCCAGCTGCGCGCCCGAGGTCATGTAGAGCGTGTGCCCGTCATCGCCGAAGGCGCAATTGGACACCGCCGCGCCCGTCTCGATCCGGCCGAGGCGCTTGCCATCGGGATCGAACACGATCACGCCCCCCGGCCCGGTCGCGAACAGGCGTCCGTCCACGGCCACCTTCATGCCATCGGGCAAGCCGGGCGCCTGATCGCCGACCAGGTCCGAGGCATCGGCGAACACGCGCTTGTCGACGACGTTGCCCTCGGCATCCAGCGCGTAGGCCATCCAGATCGGGCGCGCCGGATCGGAGTTGGACACGTACAGGGTGCGTTCGTCGGGCGAGAGCGCGATGCCGTTCGGGAAGCCCAGGCCATCGTCGAGCAGTTGCACGCGGCCATCGGCATCGAGGCGGTAGACGCCGTTGAACGGCAGTTGCTTGACCGGCGAGTCGTTGCCGTCCTTCAGCCCGTACGGCGGATCGGTGAAGAACACCACCCCGTCGCGGCGGCGGACCACGTCGTTCGGGCTGTTGAAGCGCTTGCCCTGGAACGCCGTCGCCAGCGGCGTCTTGCGCTTGCTCGCCGGGTCGAAGCGGGCGAGGTTGCGGTTGCCCGAATCGGCCAGCAGCACGCTGCCATCGGGCTCGGGATACAGGCCATTGGCACCGGCCTCGCGCAACGTGTCCAGCGCCGGGCCGGTGTAGCCGGACGGCGACAGGAACAGCGACAGGCCCTCACGCTCAGTCCAGCGGTACAGCTTGTTCTCGGGCACGTCGGTGAACAGCAGATAGCCGCCGTCGCGCACCCACGCCGGGCCTTCCGACCAGGTGAAGCCCTCGGCCAGCCGCTCGATGCGCGCATCCGCCGCCACCGCCTCGCGGAAGGCCGGATCGAACGCGGTCAGCTTGCCGATGACGGCAAAGCCTGGCGGCGTGGGGGCATCGTGCCTGGCGCAGGCGCACAGCAGCGCCAGGCAGGACAGGGACAGCAACAGCCGGGACAACGATCGCATCGCATGATTCCGATAATGCAGGGGCCGCCATGATGCCATCGCGGCCGCGCGGCATCCGCGGCGATCAGGGCCGCATCTCCAGGCGCAGCGCGGCGCCGCGCACGCCCTCGGCGGCCACCCGCAACGTGGCCGGCC
>JASGDF010000180.1:0-7550 GCA_047607345.1 Pseudomonas sp.
GTGGACACGCACATCTACGGCGGCTACAAGGTCCCGCCGAACTACGACTCGATGATCGGCAAGCTGATCGCGGTCTCGCGGTCCGGGCCGTGCACGATCAGCTTGCCGATCATCGAGTCGTAGTTCGGCGGGACCTTGTAGCCGCCGTAGATGTGCGTGTCCACGCGCACGCCCGGGCCGCCCGGCGGATGGAACGCGGTGATCAGGCCGGGGTTGGGCATGAACGTGTCCGGGTCCTCGGCGTTGATGCGGCACTCGATCGCGTGGCCGCGCAGCACGATGTCGCTCTGCTTGATGCTCAGCTTGCGCCCGGCGGCGATGCGCAGCTGCTCGCATACCAGGTCGATGCCGGTGATGCGCTCGGTCACCGGATGCTCCACCTGGATGCGGGTGTTCATCTCGATGAAGTAGAAGCGGCCGTTCTCGAACAGGAACTCGAAGGTGCCGGCGCCGCGATAGCCGATGCGGATGCAGGCTTCAACGCAGACCTTGCCGATCTCGTTGCGCAATTCCTCGGTGATGCCCGGCGCCGGCGCTTCCTCGACCACCTTCTGGTGGCGGCGCTGCATCGAGCAGTCGCGCTCGCCGAGGTGGATCGCGTTGCCCTGGCCGTCGGCCAGCACCTGGATCTCGATGTGGCGCGGGTTCTCCAGGAACTTCTCCATGTAGACCTGGTCGTTGCTGAAGGCGGCCTTGGCCTCGCTCTTGGTGGTCTCGATCGCGGTCTTCAGCGCGCTCTCGGTGTGCACCACGCGCATGCCGCGCCCGCCGCCGCCGCCGGCGGCCTTGATGATCACCGGATAGCCGATCTCGCGGGCGATCTTGGTGTTGGCGACGATGTCCTCGCCGAGCGGCCCGCCGGAGCCGGGCACGCACGGCACGCCGGCCGCCTTCATTGCGCGGATCGCCTCGACCTTGTCGCCCATCAGGCGGATCGTGTCGGCCTTGGGGCCGATGAAGATGAAGCCGGACTGCTCGACGCGCTCAGCGAAGTCGGCATTCTCCGACAGGAAGCCGTAGCCGGGGTGGATCGCCTGCGCGTCGGTGACCTCGGCCGCGGCGATCAGCGCCGGGATGTTGAGGTAGCTCTCGCTGGACGGCGCCGGGCCGATGCAGACCGACTCGTCGGCCATCGCGACGTGCTTGAGGTTGCGGTCGACGGTGGAATGCACCGCGACCGTGCGGATGCCGAGGGTGTGACACGCGCGCAGGATGCGCAGCGCGATTTCGCCTCGGTTGGCGATGACGACTTTATCTAGCATGGGAAGGGTTCCGAAGCGCGGGGGGGGTGTCGGGACCGGGGACCGGGGACCGGGGACCCGGGGAAGGCAAAAGCCGCAAAGCGCCTGCGCTCGGCTCTTGCTCTTGCCCGGGTCCCGGGTCCCGGGTCCCCGGTCCCGCCTCTTCAACCAATCACGAACAGCGGCTGGTCGAACTCGACCGGCTGTCCGCTCTCGCCCAGGATCGCGACCACTGTGCCGGCGACGTCGGCCTCGATCGGGTTGAACATCTTCATCGCCTCGATGATCGCCAGCGTGTCGCCGGCCTTGACCGCCTGGCCGACGCTGACGAACGGCGGCTTGTCCGGCGACGGCGAGGCGTAGAAGGTTCCGACCATCGGCGCGCGCAGCACGTGGCCGTCGGGCAGCGCGTTGCCGGGCTTGGCGCTGCCGCCGGTGGAGGCCTCGGTCGGCGAGGTCATCGGCATGCTGGCCGGGGCCGGGGTGGGGGCCGGCGCGGCGGCGACGTATTGCGGGGCGGGCGCGGCGACCAGGCTGCCCTTCGGGGTGCGCGCCAGACGCACGCTTTCCTCGCCTTCCTTGATCTCGATCTCGGCGAGATTGGATTCTTCGAGCAGGTCGATCAGTTTCTTGATTTTGCGGAGATCCATGACGGCCTCGTGGTAAGTGCGGTGGGAAGCGGCAGCCGGTGTAACGGCTACGGCAGGAAACGGGAAGGCGGCCGGCCGGCGGCCGGGCGTCGCAGGAGTGGACCGGTCATGGTTGCCGTCCCAGGCGTGCGATCGCCGCGTCCAGCGCCAGCCTGTAGCTGTCCGCGCCGAAGCCGCAGATCACGCCGACCGCTTTGTCGCTGAGGTAGCTGTGGTGGCGGAACGGCTCGCGCGCGTGCGGGTTGGACAGGTGCAGCTCGACGAACGGCAGGCCGACGCCGAGCAGGGCGTCGCGCAGCGCGACCGAGGTATGCGTGAAGGCACCGGGATTGATCAGGATGAAGGCGGTGCCATCGGTGCGCGCGGCATGGATGCGCTCGACCAGCACATGCTCGGCATTGGATTGCAGCACGGACAGCGTGTGCCCGGCCGCGGTCGCCTGGGCGACCAGGCCGGCGTCGATCTGGGCCAGCGTGGCGTGGCCGTAGACCTCCGGCTCGCGGGTGCCGAGCAGGTTGAGGTTGGGTCCGTGCAGCAGGAGCAAGTGGGCCATGGCGCTGGGCGTTCGGAAAGGCCGGAAGTCTGCGCGAAGCGAGGAATACTGTCCAGTTCGGCGAAATTGTTCGTGTTTTAAACGTTCATTTGAATTTTACGGGTGACAGGCTCATCGATTCCTCACCGGGTTCTTCCAGGCTTGCCGCCGGTGATCACGGCCTGGAGCGGACACGGTGCGGATGTTCTCGAAGGAAGGCGCGCGCGGCTCGTCCGGTGGCGGTCGCGGCCGGTGGTCGGGTCGGCTCCTCCGCCAGACGCTGGAAATGCGCGACGGGTGCGCCGGCTCGCCCCGGCCCCGACGCTGGGTGATCCGGCGCCGGATGTTCTGTCTCCTGCTGGGCTACCTGGCCGGCTGGGTCGTGCTGGCGGTCCTCGCCTGCCGGCTGGTGCTGGGCTGAACGCGGCTCGCTCCCCAGCCGCGTCGGCCCTATCTTGCCGGATCTTGCTGTGCGTTGACGGCAGGATCCGGTTTGTTCTCAGTTCCCGGCCAGCGTCGCGGCCAGGCCGCGCAGGCGCTCGCGGTAGTGCTCCAGGTCGTGCAGCGGGCGGGTGGCCACGCCGCTGTCGATCGCCGCCTGCGCCACCGCCGCCGGAAGCTCGACCAGCAGCTCGGCGTCGAGTGGATGCGGAATCAGGCGATCCGGCCCGAAGTCGGCGTGTTCGCGCGCCAGCCGCGCCAGCGCGTTCACGCTGGCGACCTTCATCGCGGTGTTGATCTGGCTCGCGCCGACGTCCAGCGCGCCGCGGAACAGGTACGGGAAGCACAGCACGTTGTTGATCTGGTTCGGGAAGTCCGAGCGGCCGGTGCCGATCAGCGCGTCCGGGCGTACCGCGCGGGCCTCGTCCGGCAGGATCTCCGGGTAGGGGTTGGCCAGCGCCAGGATGATCGGCGAGGGCGCCATCGCGGCCAGCATGTCCGCGCTCAGCGTGCCCGGGCCGGACAGGCCCAGGAAGATGTCGGCCCCTTCCAACGCCTCGGCCAGGGTGCGCTTGTCGGTGTCGCGGGCGTAGGCGGCCTTGCTCGGGTCCAGGTTCTCGCGCGCGCTGTGGATCACGCCGGAACGGTCCACCGCCAGCACGTTGCCGCGCTTCAGCCCGAGCGAGACCAGCATGTCCACGCAGGCTACGCCGGCCGCGCCCATCCCGCACACCACCAGGCTGACGTTCTCGATGGACTTGCCGACGCTGTGCAGCGCGTTGCTGACCGCCGCGCCGACCACGATCGCAGTGCCGTGCTGGTCGTCGTGGAACACCGGGATGTTCATCCGCTCGCGCAGCGCGCGCTCGATCGCGAAGCACTCCGGCGCCTTGATGTCCTCCAGGTTGATGCCGCCGAAGGTCGGCTCCATCGCCGCGACGATCTCGACCAGCTTGTCCGGGTCGTTGGCGTCGAGCTCGATGTCGAACGCGTCGACCCCGGCGAAGCGCTTGAACAGCACGCTCTTGCCTTCCATCACCGGCTTGCCGGCCAGCGGGCCGATGTTGCCCAGGCCGAGCACCGCGGTGCCGTTGGTGACGACCGCGACCAGGTTGCCGCGCGCGGTCAGCGTGTGCGCGCGGCCGGGATCGTCGACGATCGCCTCGCAGGCGTAGCCGACGCCGGGCGAGTAGGCCAGGGCGAGGTCGTTCTGGGTCTGCACGCGCTTGGTGACGCGGATCTCGATCTTCCCGGGGCGCTCGCCCTCGTGATAGTCGAGTGCGGCCTGGCGCTGATCGGCGGTGGTGCGGGAAGCGGAGGAGGCAATGGCTGAAGACATGAATGAGTGCAGTGAGGGAGAGGAGGGGGATGCAACTCAGGTCCAGAGTGAGGGCTCTTCGACCAGCTCTATCAGGTTACCCGCCAGGTCGCGCAGAAAGATATTCGCGCCCCACGGAAAGCGCTTCACCCAGACGATGTCGACCTGTTGCGCATGCAACTTTTCGGCCGCGGCATCGACGTCGGGCACGGCGAAGGCGACATGCTTGTTGCCGTGGGTGCGGTTGTCCGAATTGGGTTCGCGGCGTTCCTCGGGCAGCGGCTGCGCGCCGGGCACCTCGAACAGCTCGATGCGCATCTGCTCGCGTCGCAGCATCGCGACCTCGGCCGGGATCGCCGGGATCGGGAAGCGCTTTTCCAGCTCGAAGCCGAGTACGCGGTCGTACCATTCGATCGCCGCGTCCAGGTCGGGCACGCTCATCGCGCCGTGGTGGTGCTTGAGGGCGGGCAGCGTCGTGGTCGGGTCGGTTGGGGTGGCCATGATTCAACGCTCCTAGGAAGTGTGCGCGGCGCTGGCCGCCACGAAGCGTACGTCGATCGCGCCGAATATCGAGGCATCGTCCTCGCCGAGCACCTCGAAGCGCAGCGATTCGCCGAAGCCGATGAAGTCGGTGGTCGATTCGCCGTTCTCCAGCACCTCGACCGCGCGCCGCTCGGCCAGGCAGGCCGAGCCGACCTGGGCGTAGCCGCGGTTGGAGACGGTGCCCGAGCCGAGTACGAAGCCGGCGCCGAGGCGGCGGTTGTAGGCGATGTGGGCGATGATCTCGCCGAAGCTCCAGTCCATCTCGCGCCCGTTCGGGTGGCCGAACCATTCGCCGTTGCGCGACACCCGCATGTCCAGCGCGACGCGACCGTCGTGCCAGGCCGCACCCAGCTCGTCGGGGGTCACCGCGACCGGGGCGAAGATCGTCGCCGGCTTGGCCTGTACCAGCCCGAAGCCCATCTGGATCTCGCGGAACAGGTGCTTGCGCATGCTGACGTCGTTGATGATCGTCACCAGCTTGATGTGCGCGTGTGCCTGCTCCGCGCTGACACCGATCGGCACGTCGTCGGTGATCACCGCGAACTCGCCCTCGAAGTCGCACTGGTCGGCCTCGTCGGGGAATTCGTAGTCGGCGCGCGGGCCGCGGAAGTCATCGCCCTGGCGCGGCACCAGTACCGGAATGCCCGGGGTCTTCTTCACCGTGAGGCCGTAGGCGCGTTCCATGATGTTGCCGTGGTTGAGGAACGCGGAGGCGTCGACGAACTGGTGGCTGCGTGGCAACGGCGCCAGCGCCTGTGTCGGGTCGAAGACAAACGCGCCGGGGGCGTTGCCGGCCTCCAGTGCGTCGGCCAGGGCGCGCAGCGCCGGTTCGGCGGTACTCCAGTCTTCGAGCGCTTCGCGCAGCGTGGCGGCGATCTGGGTCGCGTCCACGGCGCGTTGCAGGTCGCGGGAGACGACGACCAGGCGGCCGTCGCGGTGGCCGTTGCGGAGGGTGGCGAGTTTCATGGCATGTCTCGTGTTGCGTGGACGGATGAGGTCGCGGGAACGCCGGGGCGTTGCTGCTTTCGTCGCTCCCGTGGAGGCAGGAGGCCAGCGACCTGCGCGGCGATCGGGCTGAACGTCGCTGGGTCCCCGCCTGCGCGGGGACGACGGCACCGGGAAGGCTCGCGCGCGGGCATCAGTTGAGCGGGCGGCCGCCATCGACCGGGATCACGCAGCCGGTGGAGAAGGTCAGATCGCGCACCGCAGCGACCACCGCGCGGCCGATCTCCTCGGGCGCGGCCAGCCGGCCGAGCGGGGTGGAGGCCGCCTGGTGGTCGCGCCATTGCACGTCCAGCGACTTGACGAACTCGGTATCGACCAGCCCCGGCGCGACCGACAGCACCCGCACCTGCGGCGCCAGCGCGCGCGCCAGCGACACGGTCAGGTTGTCGAGCGCGGCCTTGGAGGCGCAGTAGGCGATGTTGCTGCCCATGCCGGTACGCGCGGCGATCGAGCTGATGTTGACCACCACGCCGCCACCGGGCCACGTGCTGGCGCGCAGCCGCGGCAGCAGCGCGCGGGTGGCGGCGATCGCGCCGCGCACGTTGGTGGCGAGGATCTCGTCGATCAGCGCATCGTCCAGTCCGTCCAGGTCGGCGTGGGCGACGAAGCGGGTGGTGCCGGCGCAGTTGACCAGCACGTCGCAGCGCTCGAGCTGGGCGGCCAGCGCCTGCAGCGAGGCACTGTCGGTCACCGAGGCGGGCAGCGCGCGGTGGCCGGCGCCGGGCAGCGCGTCGGCCAACGCCTGCGCCGGTCCCTGCGAGCTGCGGTAGGCCACCACCAGCCGGAAGCCGGCCCCGGCCAGGGCCTGGCAGATCGCTGCGCCCAGCCCGCCCGCGCCGCCGGTCACCAGTGCGACCGGCGCGTCGCCGTGCTCAGGCGGCATGGGCTTGCTTGCCGTCTTCTTGCTTGCCAAGACGGCGCACCCGGATGTCGGCCTGCTCCTTGTGCCCGGAGAAGTGCTCCAGCGCGCACAGCCGCGAGCAGACCTCGCCGATCGCCACGCTGGCCTCATCGGTGAGGATGCGCTGGTAGGTGTGGGTCTTGATGAACTTGCCGACCCACAGCCCGCCGGTGTAGCGACCGGCGCCCTGGGTCGGCAGGGTGTGGTTGGTGCCGATCACCTTGTCGCCGTAGGAGACGTTGGTGCGCGCACCGAGGAACAGCCCGCCGTAGTTGGTCATGCGCTGCAGGAACCAGTCCGGATCCTTGGTCATCACCTGCACGTGCTCGGAACAGATCCGCTCGGATTCGGCCAGCGCTTCCTCGTCGGTGTCGACCTGGATGATCTCGCCGTAGTCGCGCCAGGACACGCTGGCGATCGGCGCAGTATCCAGCCGGGCCAGCACCCTCTCGATCGCCGCCGGCAGTTCGTCGGCGATCTTCTGGCTGGTGGTGATGCACACCGCCGGCGAGGTCGGGCCGTGCTCGGCCTGGCCGAGCAGATCGACCGCGACCAGTTCGGCGTCGACGCTGTCGTCGGCGATCACCAGGGTCTCGGTCGGGCCGGCGAACAGGTCGATGCCGACGCGGCCGAACAGCTGACGCTTGGCCTCGGCCACGTAGGCGTTGCCGGGGCCGACGATCATGTCGACCGGGGCGATGTGCTCGGTGCCCAGCGCCATCGCCGCCACGCCCTGCACGCCGCCCATCACGTAGATCTCGTCGGCACCGGCCAGCGCCATCGCGGCGATGATCTCCGGCGAGGGCTTGCCGTCGAACGGCGGCGCGCAGGCGATCACGCGCTTCACGCCGGCGACCTTGGCGGTCAGCACGCTCATGTGCGCCGAGGCCAGCAGCGGGTACTTGCCGCCGGGGATGTA
>JASGDF010000181.1:0-11124 GCA_047607345.1 Pseudomonas sp.
ATCGGTCAAAGTGCTGGTGGTGGATCTCGCCGACTGGCGTGAGCGCCACTTCGGCCGGGCTGGCTGATAGGTATCCGTAGGGGCTCTGCCCCTACACCCCTTGCGCCCCTTACTTTTCGTAGTTACGATAAGTCCGATGGAAATCACCTACGACCCGGCCAAGAGCGCTCGCAACGTCGCCGAACGAGGACTGCCGTTCGACCTGGTCAACCACTTCGATTTCACAACAGCCCTGGTCAAGGTCGACAACCGAAAGGACTACGGCGAAACCCGGTGGTCCGCAGCTGGCTTGATCGGAGCCCGCCTCCACATCGTGATTTTCACCGAAACCCCCAACGGAATCCGCGTCATCAGCTTCCGCAAGGCCAACAAACGCGAGGTGCACGAATATGAGCAAACGACCCAATCCTGAACTCATCGACGCCGAGAATCCCGAGTGGACCAGCGACGATTTCAAGCGGGCCGTCCGCGTTGATGCCCTCCCCGCCAGTCTGCGCGGGAAGCTCATGGGGCGCCCCAAGGCAGCCACGACAAAGCAGTCGGTAACGGTGCGCTACGACCCGGAAATCATCGCCGCCTTCAAAGCTCGTGGGCCGGGTTGGCAGTCACGCATGAATGACGCCCTGCGCGACTGGCTACGTCAGCACCCTTAATTATCTGACGCGTCAGAATTGATCGGGTAGCGGCGTGCCAGCTCGGCAACCAGGCGCGCGATGGTCTTGGAGGCCGAACCGTTGTCGATCGACTTGCGCACCAGGTCGAGCAACAACCCGTCCGACAGCTGCGACGGACGCGCGAAGCCTGCACGCAAGCGCTTGGACTTGCGCGCACGGTAGGCCGCATTCGCAGATGGCTCCGCAGCTGGCTTACCTCTTGCTTGCCTCGACGTGCCCCTAAAAAATCGGAGCTGGCCGCATGAGGACGCCCAAGGCACCTGGCACGTACCACGACACCACCGAGCTGGTCCGGCCGCCGTGCTGGCCCGCTGGTCAGCAATGCCCGAACCGATGCGCAGCCGACCACTACCGACGCGTGATCGACAACCACGTCGAACTCAACGGACCTTGGAGCGGCTGGCGGCTCGCCGGCCGCGACCTAGTAGCGCCAACCGGAGAGCGCGTCTTCCAAGAGCGCATGCGCGGCCTGCTATGGTCCGTCCAGGCTGCCGACCTGCGGGATGCAACCCGAGCACGGAACCGTGCCAGAAAGGCGCGTCAGCAGGGATCGGTCAAAGTGCTGGTGGTGGATCTCGCCGACTGGCGTGAGCGCCACTTCGGCCGGGCTGGCTGATAGGTATCCGTAGGGGCTCTGCCCCTACACCCCGTCCAACTTCTACCGATGCCGCTAGCGAAGCTGGTGGATAGATTTCGTCGCGAATCTGACCAGCTGTCGGCATGGACTTCACCGTCCAGCGAACCAGGCGCAGCCCGGCGTCAGCAATCGCTTTGGCCTTGTCGAAATCTGCCTTTTGCCTAGACGCCCGGGCATGACTCGCATCATCGAGTTCAATCACGGCCACGACCGAAAAATCCTTAGCGCATACAACGAAATCAGCACTTTTCTGGCTTACACGATTTAGCCACTGGATCCGCTGGTTTCCCTTGCAAACCCCCAAGAATCTAGAAAGCTGCACCTGCGCAAGAACCACGGAATCCGGCAGCGCCTCAACCAGCCGCCAATAAAAGACCTGCTCGGCATCCGTCAGCACACGCTTGCCATAGAAGGGCCAAGCCTCCTCCACAGCCGTTGATGAACGAGGCCGTGTGAGTGCGGAAACGAATAGCATCAAGAAAAACACCACACCAATGCACAGCAACGCTAGAAAAATCAGACTTTTCATGATCCCCCCTGATCCGAGAATGATAACTGCATGCGTCAGTTAATTATTTATATGGCGCATCATAAATACATTGCGGAACCTCGCAATTGTGGCTACAATGTAGCCACAATCCGTAGGGGATATCCATATGCTCGCCGACGCCGTAGTACGCGCCCGCATCCCCGCCGAAATCAAAGACAAGGCCGTCGAGGCACTCGACCGCATCGGCCTGAGCGCATCTGATCTGATCCGACTGACCTTCATGCGCGTTGCCGCCGAAGGCCGCCTACCCTTCGACGTGTCCGTGCCTAACGCCGCCACGCGCAGCGCGATCAAGGAGCTGGATGCCGGCAAGGGTATGCCTCACATCAACGTGGAAGATTGGGAAGCCAGCTAATTTCGTGACGAATCACAACAACAAGAAACCCCGCTCCGGCGGGGTTTTCATGCCGCGTCATAAATTTATCGGGTAGCGGCGCGCACGCTCGGCAACTAGGCGCGCCATCGATCGACTTGCGCACCAGGTCGAGCAGCAATCCGTCCGACAGCTGCGACGGGCGCGCGAAGCCTGCACGCAAACGCTTGCCCCTACCCCATCAACGATCCTTGCAGGCCTCCCAGACCTGATCGTCCAGCTCGTCGAGCAGTTTGTAGGTGCGCTTCAAGCCGACCCGCTCGAGAACCTTCTCGCGATGCGCCCTTGCACGTTGGCACTTGGCATCATCCTTGGCGATCGACACCTTCGCACCGACTGGCGGCGCTGATGAACCATTGCGGTAGACCGTGCGAGGAATGCCGGTCTGCTGACGTTGCTGGAGCTGCTGACGTGCCGCCTCGACCTGAGCAGCCTTGTACGGATCGAATCGCTCCGGCTCCGCATCCCATGCTTTTACCGTTTGACCTGGCGCGCATGGCTCCGATTGGTAGACAGACTGCCCGCCATTAACGCACTTGTAGACCTGTTGCGCTGAAACAGGAGCCGTGACCAGTGCGAACAACATTACCCACCGAACGTCCATGATCCCCCTCCCTTGTCTGGGAATGATAGTCGCTCTTATGCCCCCGCCGATTCTCTGATGGCTGTTGCATCGAGCCTCCGGGCAGGCACAGCCTCTCTTCAATGGGAATCGCGCGAACGGGTCTGCAGTTCACCCACCAGGTGGCTGAAGTCCTGCAGGTGACGCGCGATCAGGTGCTGCACGCCATCCACGCGTTCCCAGCGACCGCGCACGGATAGCAAGCGCCCCCCAGCAGCGCCTTGCGATAGCGCTCGGCGATGTGCGGCCAGACCACCACGTTGACCGGGCCGTGCTCGTCCTCCAGGGTGACGAAGATGACGCCACTGGCCGTGCCCGGGCGCTGCAGGCCCGCGGTATTCAGCGAGATGCCGGTGGCACTTTCAGGTACTTCCTGATGGCTGCGCGCTGGCGAACGCTCAGATCGCGCTCATGCTGACGAAGCAACCGCAGGATCAGGGCATGCGCCACGGATGCTCGGCGCTGCAGCTCCGCTTTCGCAGCGCGTTCAAGCTCGATCAAGTCCTGCAGCGTTTGATTGCGCATCGAGGAAATATCAGTTCGCCTTCGGCAATTGCACCGACATGGGGAGCGCTCAGCGCCCGGGTTCTGGGCCGGTCGTCTCAACCTGCGCCACGCCGAGCAGCTGTTCCGCCAACCCGCGGTAGATCGGCACCCTGCAGACCAGCCCTGACACCCCGCGCGCCACCAGCACGGTCGCCAGGATCGGCAGCAGCATGTCGCTGGTATTGGTCAGCTCCAGCGAGATCACAGCCGAGGTCAGGGGGGCCTGGGTCACGCCGGTGAGGTAGGCACACATGCCGAGCAGCACGAAGGCACGTCCATCGACGCCAGGCATCAGCACGGCCAGGTTGTGTCCCAGTCCCGCGCCGACCGCCAGTGCTGGCGAGAACAGCCCCCCCGGGATGCCGGCGACATAGGAGACCAGGTTGGCCAGCAGCTTCATCAGCCCGAATTCGTGCCCGACCATCGCCTGGCCCTGCACCAGGCTGCGCGCCTGTTCGTAGCCGGTGCCGAACGCCCCATTGCCGAAGACCAGCGCCAACCCGACCAGGACCAGTCCGCACAACGCGGCCAGCGCGACCGGATGCCTGCGGCGCAGCTCGCCGAGCCAGCGCGGCCGGCCGGCCACGCTCAGCAGCACCAGGCGCGCGAACAACCCGCCCAGCAGGCCGGCGATCACGCCGCACAACAGGATCGCCAGCCAGGTCTCACCCAGCGGGAGCCGTGCCGAGACCTTGCCGAAATAGGTGTAGTTGCCCAGCAGCCCCAGCGATACCACGCCGCCGACGATCACCGCGGTCAGCAAGGTGCCGGAAAACCGATGTTCGAAGCGTCCGCTCAGCTCCTCGATCGCGAACACGATCCCGGCCAGCGGCGTATTGAAGGCCGCGGCAATGCCGGCGGCACCGCCAGCCAACAGGAAATGCGACAGCTCGCGTGCGTCGCGGAAACCGAACCAGCGTCCGAACACGTACATCAGGCTGGCACCGACATGGACCGTCGGACCTTCGCGCCCGACCGAGGCCCCCCCCAGCAACGACAGCGTGGTCAGCACCAGCTTGCCCGCCGACACACCGAGCGAGAGGTTGTTCCGGCGGAATACCGGATCAGGTCGTTCCAGCGCGGCGATGACCTGCGGAATGCCGCTACCACGCGTGGGTCGCAGCGCGCCGGCGGTCAGCCAGGCGAGCAGTGCGAAGACGCCCGGCGTCAGCAGCAGTGCCCACCACACGGAATGATCGACGACCCGCTGGAACAGGCGGAAGGCCGCGTCGCTGGCCTTGGCGAACACGATGGCGACGAATGCGACCGCGATGGCGCCGCCCCAAAGCGCCGCGCGGCGGCGCCAGCCCTCACTGCCCAAGAGTGAACGTAGCCGGGGGCGCGCGAATGGATTCATTGCTTCATTGTCTCACGGAGGCATTGGCCCGTTCAGTATGTGTCCGTGTATCGAACAGCAGGCACGGATGTTCAGAACGATCCGTGCCGGTGCTGCGCGCTGGACTCGTCCGTATCGCACAGCGAACACCCCTCGCTCCACGCGCTGTCACCGTCCTGGTAATGCTCCTGCTTCCAGATCGGACTGGTGTGCTTGAGCGCCTCGATCACCTGCCGGCAGGCACGGAACGCCTCGTCGCGATGCGGCGTCCCCGCCGCGACGATCACCGCGATGTCGCCAATGTCCAGACGCCCCTTCGCATGTGCCACGTACAGCTTGATCTTCGGCCCGAACGCCGCCGCCGTCTCGGCCATGATCTGCCTGAAGCCGTTGAGCGCGAGCGCATCGAACATGTCGTAGGTGATGCCGACCACCACGCGCCCCTGGTTGAAATCGCGCACGCGTCCGATGAACACGTCGATGCCGCCGAACGCCGGATCGGATACGAATCCGATGGCCTCGGCGGGATCCAGTGCCGCTTCGGCGCGCTCGGCGATCCGTGCCGATTGCCACCGATCATCCGGGGAGATGGCGGTATCCATGGCTAGCCTCCGCTGACTGGTGGCAAAACCGCCACCAGGCCATCGTCCGGAACTGGATCGCCATCGCGCAGCACGCGCCGGCTGTCGGCGAATGCCGACACGCGCAGCAGTCCGTCCTTGAAATCGGGGCTGTTGGCCAGCAGGTAGTCACGCAGCCCTGCTCTCAGGTCGGCGATGCAGGCCTCCCCGGCGATCTCCAGATCGACCTGCGGTGGATCGGCATACTCGGAAAGAGCGCCGAACAGGCGCACCGAAACTTTCATGAATTGCTCTCCGGGAAAAGTGGGACCGGCTGCCAATGGCCGAGTCCGTAGACATCCACAAGCTCGCCGCGTGCCACGCTCGAACGCCCTTCCGGGATGACGGCCCAGGCGTTGGCTTGCAGCATCGGCATCAGGCGGAACGACTCCTGGCCGGGCAGGATCGCGACATCGAGCTCACCGGCGGCGTTCCTGCCCACCCACGCGCGGGCATGGAAGCGCAGCGCCGGGACCTTGTCGAAGTCGGCTTTAAGCGGAATACGCAGGGGCACCTCCGGCGCTTGTCCGAACATGCCGCGCAGTGCAGGCTCGACGAAGAAGCGCAGGCCCATCGCCGTTGATGCCGGGTTGCCCGGCAGTCCGAAATAGAGCGGCCCCTCGTCCAGCGTGGCGAACAGCACCGGCTTGCCGGGGCGAACGGCGACCTTGTGGAACACGATCCGCGCGCCGCGCGCGCGCAGTGCGTCGGGGATGAAATCGTAGCGTCCCTCCGATACCGCTCCGGTACTCAGGATCACATCCGCGCCCAAGCCCAGCACCTGGTCCAGCGCCTGCTGGAACGGCCCGGGCTCATCGCCGACCACGCCATGCCAGATCACCTCGGCACCGGCCGTTTGCAGCTGCGCCAGCAGGAATGGCCGGTTGCTGTCGCGGATCTGTCCGGACTGCAATGGTTGCGCCGGGTCGCTGACCAGCTCGTGCCCGGTGGCGATCACCGCCACCCTCGGTTTGCGCCGCACCTGCACCGCAGCCACGCCCAGCGCGGCCAGCAGCATGCTTTCCTGCGCGCGTACCACGGTTCCCGCGGCGATGACTTCGTGGCCGGCGGCGAGATCGGCGCCGCGGCAGCGGACGTATTGGCCTGGCTCCACCGCATGCCTGAGCCGGATCGAGGTCGGGCGGCCATCGGCCTGCGCCAGCACTTCGACCTGCTCGACCGGCACCACCGCGTCCAGCCCCTCGGGCATGCGCGCACCGGTCATGATCTCCCATGCGCCGCCTTGCGCTCGTTGCTGCGTATCGCCCGCGGCCTGCCAGCCACGTACCGCGATCTGCGTGCCTTCGGGCAAGCCCTGGCCAGCGGTGTCCAGCGCGAAACCATCCATCGAGGAGTTGTCGAAGGGCGGTAGCCACGCTTCACTGTTCACCGCGCAGGCCAGCACCCGCCCCAGCGCCTGTGTGCTGTCCACCCATTGCATGTCCAGTGGTGCAACCGTTTGCCGCAGCAATGAAAGTGCTTGTGGGTAGTCGATCATGGTTCCCTGCATCGAAGCGTAGGCAAGCCCCGGGGCTCGCGGATACCGGCCTGTCCACGCCGGGCTCCGGCAATCGGTCCCGCAGCGAAGGCGGCCCGGCGATGATAGGTCGCAGGACCGGGCCTTAGCCAGCGGGCATACTGCTGGAGAGCGTCGGGCCGGGCAGCTGCCACGCGGCTCGCAACGATGCATGGAGACAAGGAGGCATCGCGTTCCCAATCGTCGCCCCGTCCACGATGATGGCACTCCCGTTACCTCGCGCATGGAGTCTTTTCATGTCCACTGGATCGCACCGTCGCAGCGCCGCCGGGGATGTGACGTCCGCGCCTGCCGTACAGGAGCTTTCCCCCGCCGACGCGCATGCGCGGCAACGTCGCGGAAGCCTGCTGATCGATATCCGCGACGAGCATGAACGCGCAACTGGACAGGCCGAAGGCTCCAGCGCGATCGCTGCCGCCCGATTGCGGATCGAGCCCGGACGCCATCTGCCTGACCGGCAGGCCGAGATCATCCTGATCTGCCAGACCGGCAAGCGCTCGATCACGATCGCGCACCTGCTGGCTGCTCAGGGGTATGCCCGCCTGGCGTCGGTGAGCGGCGGAACACAGGCCTGGATCGACGATGGCCTGCCGGTATCCGTTCCAGAATCGAGCGAAGCGCAGCGTGACTTCGCCGAGCGCTACGCGCGCCAGATGCGCCTGTCCCAGGTCGGTACCACCGGCCAGCGGCGCCTGGCCGCGGCCCGTGTCCTGCTGGTCGGTGCCGGCGGCCTCGGATCACCGGTGGCGCTGTACCTCGCCGCGGCCGGCGTGGGCCATCTGCGCATCGTCGACGACGACACGGTCGAGCGCAGCAACCTGCACCGGCAGATACTGCACACCGACGCCGGCATCGGCACTACGAAGATCGCTTCGGCGGCCGAGCGGATCCAGGCACTGAACCCGCGCGTCGGCGTCGAGAGCGTGTGTGAACGGGTCACCACCGGCAATGTCGAGCGGCTGCTGCGGGACGTGGACGTGGTGATAGATGGATCGGACAACTTCCCTACCCGCTACCTGCTCAACGATGCCTGTGTGAGGTTCGGCAAACCGCTGGTGTATGGCGCGATCCAGCAGTTCGAAGGCCAGGTCAGCGTGTTCGATGCCGGCAGGCAGCGTGGAAAGGCGCCGTGCTACCGCTGCATGTTTCCCGAACCGCCCGCGCGCGACCTGGTGCCTGACTGCGGTACCGCCGGTGTCCTCGGCGTGCTGCCCGGCGTGGTCGGCACGTTGCAAGCGACCGAGGCGATCAAGCTGCTGCTGGGCATCGGCGCGCCACTCATCGGGCGCCTGCTCGGGTTCGATGCGTTGGGCATGACGTTCCGGGAAATCGCACTCTCCCCTGACCCTTGCTGCCGCGTCTGCGCTCCGCAGCCACCTCCGGCCGGGCGGGATCCGGGCGCATGAAACCGCCGCGACGCGCCTCCCGAAAACGCAGCCCGACGGGAGCGCCAGGCCAGATGCGAATCCGGAATGACGACCATGCGAAATCCGACTTTGCGCTCCCGGCCAGCGGCATCCAGAATGCAGTCGTCACCTTCCCTCCCAGGTGACACCCAAAGCCCCTGATCCCTCCCTCAGGGGCTTTTTTTATGATTTTTCTTCGCGGCCAGGGAAAAGGCACACGGCCGCCCGGTCAGCAGAGTTGTTGCTGTCCAGGCAACAAATGAAGGTCCGAAACCCGACCCGACTTCCCCGTCGCAATGTCCAGGTTAAATCCAGTATTTCGGATAGCTGCGGGCACTGCGAATGTTATTGACGAGCCACGCCGTCAGCACGACTACCAAGGAGCCGGCCAGAACCGGCGAGACGAGGTAGCTGACAGGCGCATGCCCGACGATGACGACAAGCGGATCTGCGCCGGCCGGCGCATGCACGGTTCGCGTGATCTGCATGGCCGCCAGCGCCAACCCCACACCCAGCGCACAGGCAATCCAGCCATCCCCCAGCCATGCGCCAACCGCCAGCCCGACCATCGTGGCAACCAAGTGCCCTCCCACGATGGCGCGAGGTTGCGCCAGGGGTGAGTCGGGCACGCCGAAAGCCAGTACGCAGCTTGCGCCAAAAGGAGCCATCAACCAGGGGATGCCCGACAGGACGCTGATGCCTCCCGCCAGGGCGATGGCCACGATGGTTCCGAAGGAAGACAGCAGAATGAATTTCAACGAAGGGGCCGGCGGAGCGCTGGAATTCAGCAGGCGGTGCCTGGACATGGGAAGTGCCTTGGAATGGCGGGAAGGTCACGTTAGTATACCGATCTGTATCCTCAAGTAAACCGATCGGTATCCACTGATGGCCATGGCCCAGCACATCGTCGCGTCTTCGCTGAAGCTGTTCTATCGCCTGGGCTTTCATGCATCCGGCGTCGATCTTCTCAGTCAGGAGGCGGGCGTCACGAAGAAGACGCTCTATCGTCATTACCCCAGCAAGGACGCGCTCATCGATGCGGCCCTGATGCTGCGCCACAGCCAATTCATGGCGCAGATGCGCGCGGCGGTGGAAGCGGCTCCCGTAGCGAGCCGTCCCTTGGCCTATCTCGAATTCATTGCTCGCTGGACCGAGGAAGACGATTTCCACGGTTGCGCCTTCATCAACGCATCAGCCGAATTCGCAAGCCCGACCGCCCCTCCGCACCGGCAGGCGGCGGCGCACAAGGAAGAAGTCCTGAGTTACCTGCAAGACCTCTGCGCGGCAGCGGGTGCGCGACAGCCCGACCTCATTGCCCAGCAACTGTTCCTGCTCGGTGAAGGGATGATCGTAGCCGGGCAGGTGCAAGGTCATGACGCCACTCGGCGAGAGGCGGCACATGCTCTGGCGCGTGCTGCCTGGCTGGCAGCGCAGTGATCGGTGAATGGGTACCTGCTTCGTCCCCCGACATCGCGATCGTTACCGGCACGATGCTTTCGACCACATGGCCGATTGTTTCCGATTCCAGCGCGGAGTCTCCCGTCCGCGGGTGACCGGGGGCTGGCCCATGCCGTGCCGCAGACACCAGCAGGCACGGGTTGATTCCCCTCTCGCGAATCAGTCCCGGATCGCGTAGTCCAGCGCGGCGCATATCGCGGCCGTCTGTGCCGCGTTGCATTGCGTGGGCGTCGCACGCGGGCTGTCCGGATAGACCTCGGTCGTCGTCGTATACCTGGCATCAGTGATGCCGGTGCACAGGCCCAGTTGCCTGACCGGATAGTGGATCACGCCCGGCGCGACGACCGGCGAGCCGATGATCTCGCCGGCCGCGTCCGCCGGCGCGATATGAGTGACCTTGGCTACTGCGGTCACCACCGCCTGCTGGAAGTCGGGTTGGGGATTGGCGCTGTCGCCGACAAGATAGAAACCATCGGGAATGCTGCCAGGCACGAACGGCACGCCATCGCGCGCGGTCAGCGCGGGACGGAATTCGGACTCGTCGCTGTCGGTGGTCTCGTGCAGGTCGATATGCACCCGAACTCGACTGCGCAGCGGCGCGACCAGGCGTATCAGCGCCGCCGATTCCTGCACCGGGCTGTCCGCGTGGAAGTTGCGGTTCGGATCCAACGCGTCGGCATTCCAGCGATGGACCCGCTCATAGGCCCATGGGCTGATGCAGGGCGCCACCAGCAGATCGATGCGTCCCTCGTAGTCGGCTGCATGCCGATCGAGGAACAGCAGCGCACCATGCACGCCGCTGGTTTCGTAGCCATGCACGCCGCCCGTCACCAGTCCCACTGGCCGCGAGGGGTTCCAATGGCGGCTGCGCAGTGCGAAAAGCGGGTAGCGTCCTGACGGGTAGACCAGCTCGCCGTAGCGCACCAGGTCCAGGCGTGAGGAGAGCCGCTCGATCACGCCGACCACCTCGTCCTCGTAGCTGCGTCGGCGCACCTGCCGCGCCAGCCATTCGGCGCGCTCGCGTTCGCCCCAGGGCCGGCCAGGAATGCCGATCGGATACCGTGCCTGTGCCGTCATCGGCCTGCTCCGTGTTTGAAGGCGAGGCACTCTAGCACCGGGACGCCGGTACGCCGCAGCGGCCGCGTCTGGCAAGCCTCAAGCCGCGCCATGTGGGGATGCGAGCATCGAGCTTGTTGCGAAAAAATAGATACGCCGCTATGATCTCGCTCCTCAGCAATGTGGGGCCATAGCTCAGCTGGGAGAGCGCTTGCATGGCATGCAAGAGGTCGCCGGTTCGATCCCGGCTGGCTCCACCACTTTCCGGATAACAGGCCATCCGGGATGCTGCAAAAATTCAGGTTACGC
>JASGDF010000182.1:0-3328 GCA_047607345.1 Pseudomonas sp.
CAGTAGCGGTCGCGATTCTTCGCCAGCGCCTGCGGCGCGGAGCGCGCCCCGGCCGTCGTGCCGACCGCATAGGCCAGCCACGGGCCGGCGCGCGTGGTCCAGCGCGCGTCGGCCGCATCGCGGCTCTCCAGGCGCCACTGCACCGCGTCGTTGCCGTCGCTGGCGACGTCGGCCCAGGCCACCGGAAAGCGTCCGTCCAGTTCGAACTCGAAGCCGCCATCGCGCGGCCGCCCGCTCAGCACCCGCCATTGCAGCGGCGCGTCCTGGCGCGTCGGCGCCAGTTCGGCCCAGGCCGCGCTCAGCGCGGGCACCTGCGGCGACAACGCGGTGACGCGCAGGTAGCGGGCCCGCGTGTCGAGCGGGATGCGCCGCTGTTGCAGGCGCGCGCTGCCGTTGTCCAGTTCCACCAGCGTGGCGTGCGGATCGAGCAGCGACCAGTCGCGCAGGTCGTCGCTGGCCTCGATGCGCAGCTCGGCCTGCAGCCGCTGCTGCGCGGGCCAGTCGAGCAGGATCGCCCGCAGCGGCGCGCGCAATGCGCTGGCGTCGAGCAGCCAGGCCGACAGGCCGGCGCGCGGCGCCTGTCCTGTGCGGGTCTCGATGCGGCGCACCGCACCGTCGGCGTCGCGCTCGGCGATCACCTGCAGCTCGCCGCCCTCGGCCGGCGCCGGCGGCAGCGCGAACAATGGCAACGGCAGTAGCTGCGGCGCATCCAGCGGCGCGGCCATCGTCAGCAACGCCGACGGCAGTGGCTCGCCCGCCGCATCGATCACCTGCAGGTCGCCCAGCGTGGCCTGGGTGGCGGTACGGTAGACCGGCGCGTCCAGGATCACGCGATAGGCGCCGGCATCGGCCTGGCCGAGTTGCAGCGGCCATTGCCGCAGGTAATCGCCGCGCACGTCAGCCCAGGCGACGAACGGCACCGCCAGCAGCAACCATCCCAGACGTTTCATGCGCCCTCCCGATCCGCCTGGCGCGGCGGCGCCGGCGCCAGGTAGCCCACCGCCGTGCACAGCAGTCCGTAGGCGATGAACGAACCGATCCCCAGCAGGTTGCCCAGGTGCTGGCGATCCACCAGCACCAGCTTGGCCAGCACCAGCGCCATCAGCAGTGCGCCGGCCAGCCACAGACCGCGCTGGCCGCGGCGCGAGCCAAGCACCCAGCCGATCACGCCGAGGATGCTCCAGGCCACGGCCAGGCTGGTCTGGGCCAGGCTGGAGGACAGCAATGCGCCGTTCCAGGCAATACCGCCCCAATAGTGGACGCTGCGCAGCACCGTGCTGGTCACCAGCAGCAGGCCGGCGCCGGCCAGCACCGACCCGCGCAGGTCTCGCAGCTCTGCCGGGGCCTGCGGCGAACCCAGCCAGTACGCCGCCAGCACCAACGCCGCCAACTGGCACAGCTCGGCCGGATTGAGCAGCGGCAGCCACGGCAACGGGGCCGGCGAGGCGGCATCGGGCAGCACCAGCAGCCACCCCAGCGCGAGCACGCCGAACACGCTGCCCCGGAAAGCCGGACGCAAGCCGTCGAACGCCTCGCCCTGCGGCCAGGCCAGCCAGTTCCAGCGCCGCAGCCCCAGCACCGCCAGCAGCAGCCACGGCGCGCCGAGCAGCGCCCATTGCCAGCCGGAGGCAAGGGCATACCGCTGCGCCAGCCAGGCCCCGGCCAGCGCCAGCACCGCCGGCCACAGCAGCAGCCAGGCGAACTGCGCCGCGCCGCCCGCGCCGGTCGTCGCGCGCAATCCCCCGAGCGTGCGCGCGCCCAGCAGCGCGAACGCCAGCCACGCCCAGCCGCCGTAGCCGCCGAACGGCTGCGCATGCGCCTGCATCTGCCAGACCGCCACCGGCAGCGCCAGCGCCAGCCCAGCCATCGACGTCCAGGCCAGCACGGCCGCCGGCCGCCGGCGATGCACTTCCGCCACCAGCCAGGCGCTCAGCGCCAGCCAGGCCAGCACCAGGTCCGGCGCGTGCCGCGCGGGCGCGAAACGGCCGATGTCGGTGAGCCAGGCACAGCTCCACCAGGCCAGCCCCCACAGATAGGCCGGCAGCGCGAAGCCGCGCCGGCCGTGTTCATGCAGGCACCCCGCGCTGGCCAGGCCGCCCAGCGCGATCAGCAGTGCGCTCATGAAGGTCGGATTGGCGATCGCATACAGGTCACTGGATTGCAGACCGAGCAGGAATCCGAACGCCGCGGCCAGTTGCAGCAGTGCCCCTGCGAGCTGCGGCAGCAGGCGCTGCTGGCGCAGCCCCAGCCACAGCAGGCCGGCGCCTTCCAGCGCGAACACGCTGGCGGTGGCGCGCGCCGACAGCGCCAGTGGCACCGCCAGCGTGGCGAACGCGACCGCCAGCACCGCGTGGCCCTGGCCGAGCAGGCGGGTGCGCGCACCGCGCAGCAGCCAGGCCGCGAGCGCGGCATGGATCGCCGCCAGGCCGAGCGCGCACAGCGCCAGCGCCAGGCGATCGCCTTGCAGCAGCGCGGCCTGCAACGAGAACGCCACCAGCGGCGTGCCGAACAGCAGGCTGCCATCGACCACCCGCGCCTGCCCGTCGTCGCGCCGCGCATGCAGCACCGGGATCAGCAGGTAGAACGCGAAGAACAGCAGCAGGAACGGCTCGGTGCTGGCGAAATGCTCCGGGCGATAGGCCAGCACGCCCCACAGCGTGCCGATGCCGAAGGTGAAGCCGAAGCCGATCAGGTTGAGCACGCGCCAGGGCCGGACCCAGGCGATCGCGAACACCGCCGCGTTGAGCACCGCGTAGTACGAGAACAGCGCGACGTGGTTGCCGTTGCCGGTGGACAGCCAGATCGGCGCCAGGAAGCCGGCCAGGATGCCCAGCACCGCCAGCGTGCGCGACTCCTGCAGCACCGCCAGTACGCACAGCCCGGCCACCAGCGCCACGCTCAGCGCGAACGCCGCCGGCGCGGGCAGCAGGCCGCTGAGCTTGAACGCCGCGAACGTCACCAGCAGCAGCACGCCGACCGCCCCGCCCTGCAACGCCAGCGCGAAGCCGCGCCGACGTTCGCGCTGGCGCCAGCCGAACACCAGTCCGCCCAGCGCCGCCGCGGCGATGCCGGCATAGCGCAGTTCCACCGGCAAGGTCAGCCAGCCCTGGTCGCCGGCGTACTTGAGCAGCGCCGCCACGCCGGCCAGCAGCACCAGCATGCCGACCTTGACCGGCACGTTGCCCTCGGTGAACCAGCGCTTGAGCGCGGCCACCGCCCACTCCGGCACGATGGGGTCGTCGGGCACCGGCGGGTCTGGCGGGAGCGGAGGCGACGGCAACGGTGCCGGCGCGGCGGGCGGGCGCGGGGCCAGCGGCGGCGGCGCGGC
>JASGDF010000183.1:0-3269 GCA_047607345.1 Pseudomonas sp.
ACCGGCGTGGCGGCGGCCTCGGCGGCGCGCCGGGCCTGCGCGCCGACCGCCTCCTGTTCGTCCGGCGCCGGTGGCTGGCAGGCTGCCAGCGCCAGTACCAGCAACGATGCCAGCAGCAGTCCGGGCGCGTGCGGACGCGTGGCGTGCGGCGGGTTGCTCATCGGGCGGGCTCCGGGACGGGGATGGGCAAGCATAAGCACAACCTTCGGGCGATGGCAGGCGTTGCTGGCGACCTGCCGGGGGCGGGACGCAAGCGGCGGCCGAAGGCCGCGCGTGCTCATCGACCGTGTCGTGCGTGGTTGGCCGGTGTAACGCTGCGGCAGGAATCGTCCGGCACGGTCGCCCGGCAGGCTCAGCGGGCGTTGCCGGCCGCTGCCGCTGCTTGCTCGGCTTCGACCAGGCGCAGGAACAGCCGTGCCAGCGTCACCACGTCCTGGTGGTTGTGCGCGGCCACCCGATGCAGGTTGCGCGCGCCGCCGCCGCGCAGGAACGACAGCCAGGCGGCCGGCGCCTCGCTGCCGGGCAGGTCGTCCTCGCGCACGATCCGCAGCAGCTGGCGCTCGATCGTGGCCAGCCGGCAGTTCTCCCAGGTGCCGCGGTAGCGGCGGCGGGTCGGATGCAGCAGGTCGACATGCTCCAGCGCCGCGAGCGGATCGCCACGCCGCGCCAGCCGGTAGCGGGTCTTCAGCAGCGGCGCGTCGTAGCTGCGGCCGTTGTAGCTGGACAGCACCGTGGCCGGCGCCAGCCAGGCCGCGAAGACGTCAAGCATCGCCGGTTCGGCCGCCATCGTCGCGATCAGCAGCTGGCGCACGCGCAGGCCCTCGCGGCCGGCCGCGTCCACGTGCCAGTCGGCCGCGCCGATCATGAAGGCGCGGGTGCCGGTGCCGCCGGCCAGGCCGGTGGTCTCGGTGTCGAAGAACAGCAGGTCGCGCGGCGCCACCGCTTGTTCGGGCCGGCGCGCGAACGCCAGCGACAGCGGCGCGGGCGGGATCGGTTGCGGCAGGAACGCCTCGATCAGGTGCAGGCCCGGCGCGATCTCGCGGCCCGGCAGGGTGCGGTCTGCTGGTGCGCCGGACTGCGCCGGCGTCCGCTCGCCGCTGCCCGGACGGCGCTCGCGCACGTCGATCAGGCGGCGCAATGAGACGAGGTCCGGGGTGGGTGCCGGTGCGGGGTGCTTGATCCAGGCAAATACCGAATCGGGAGTGGCAGCTGTTTCTTGTGGGAGGGGCTTGAGCCCCGACGGGCGTTCCCGGAAAAGTCCCGTCGGGGCTGAAGCCCCTCCCACAGGAGATGTCGCAGCCCTGGCCGTGCCCCCGGCCTGCCGGCGCAGTGCGCGCAACTTTTCCAGGTTGAGGCTCATGGCCGTGCGACGGCCTCGCTGGCCAGCAGCGCAAGCACCTGCAACGCCAGGGTCTTTGGAGTCGCGCCTTCGCCCTGCTCCTGCGCGGCCAGCACCGGGCCGACGCAGGCCGGGCAGCCGGCCTTGCAATCACAATCCCGGACCAGTTCGGCGGCGCGCTGCACCAGCTCGGCCTGGCGCCGCCACAGCGGCTCGCTCAAGCCGACCCCGCCGGGGAAGTTGTCGTACAGGTACAGCGTCGGCACGAAGCTCTGTTGCAGTTCGAGTGCCCCGTCCTGCCCTTCGGCGCCGCGCGGCTGGCCGCGCCCGTTCTGGTCGGCGATCGCGAACCACGCGCCGTCGCCATTGCCCACCGCCTTCTGCAGGTCGCGCGCATCGGCCATCACCGCCACCGTGGCGACGATGTGCAGCGCATACGCCGCGCCGAGGAAGCCGTCCAGCGCGGCCTGGCGGTCGGCGAACCGGCGCAGCAGCGTTGCCTGCGGCAGCTGCCACCACAGCGCGGTGGTGTGCAGCTCCTGGTCGGGCAGGTTGACCGGGCCGTAGCCGATGTTCTCGTGGGTGTAGTAGCGGATCTTCTTGTAGCCGGCCACGCGCCGCACCACGTGCACCTCGCCGTGATGGCTGTCGCCCTGCCCTGCCGCGCCGCCTTCGAAGCGGTCGAGCACCTTGAGCCGGGTGTAGTCGATGCTGTCGGTGTAGTAGTCCACATGGGTGCGGGTCACGTAGGCCTTGCGGCCGTCCCAGTCGAGTCTTTCCACCTGGTACGGGGTGGACTGCACCATGTGGATCGCGCCCTCGTACAGGGTCAGCGCGGCCGCCGAGTAGTCGACCTCGGCGATGATCTGCTGGCGGCCGTCGCTGCGGTCGACCACCACGAAGTTGCCGTCGGCGACCGCGCGCAGGCTGACCGCGTTGGCCGGATAGCTGTCGGCGATCCACTCCCAGCGCTCGCCCTCCTGGTGCACCACCCCGCTTTCGGCCAGAGCCTCCAGGAACACCGCCGGGTCGATCGGGCCGAAGCCCTCCCCGGCCAGGAACGGCAGCTCGAACGCCGCGCAGCGGATGTGGTCGAACAGGATCAGCGGCTGGTCCGGCGCGGTGCGCGCATGCTCGGGCGAGGCGTCGGCGAAGAAGTCCGGGTGTCGCACCACGTACTGGTCCAGCGGCTGCGAGCTGGCCACCAGCACCCCCAGCGCCGGCTGCTGGCGCCGGCCGGCGCGGCCGAAGCGCTGCCAGGTCGCCGCCACGCTGCCGGGGTAGCCGTTGAGCACGACCACGTCGAGCGCGCCGATGTCCACGCCTAGTTCCAGCGCCGAGGTCGAGACGATGCCGTCGATGTCGCCGGCGCGCATCGCCCGCTCGACCTCGCGCCGCTCGCTCGGCAGGTAGCCGCCGCGATAGGCGCGGATCCGCGCCGGCTTGCGCGGGTCGTGGTCGAAGATGTCCTTCAGATACTTGGTCAGCACCTCGACCATCAGCCGGGTCTGCGCGAACACCAGCGTCTTCAGCCCGCTCTTGATCGCGATCCGCGCGATCCGGTTGCTCTGCGAGCGCGCCGAGGCGCGCAGGCCGAGGTCAGGATTGACCACCGGCGGGTTCCACAGCAGCACGTGCTTGTCGCCGCTGGGCGCACCGGAGGCGGTGATCGCGTGCACGCGCTGCTCGATCAGCGCCTCGGCGTGCGCGTGCGGGTTGCCGATCGTCGCCGAGCACAGGATGAACTGCGGGCGCGCGCCGTAGAACGCGCAGATGCGCCGCAGCCGGCGCAGCACGTTGGTGACGTGGCTGCCGAACACGCCGCGGTAGCTGTGGATCTCGTCGATCACCACGTAGCGCAGGTTCTCGAAGAACTGCGCCCACTTGGTGTGGTGCGGCAGGATCGCCTGGTGCAGCATGTCCGGGTTGC
>JASGDF010000184.1:0-6646 GCA_047607345.1 Pseudomonas sp.
CGCCGATCTGCTCGTAGCGATCGAACACCACCGCCTGGATGCCGGCGCCGGTCCGGCCGGCCTGGCCTGCGCCGACCGGCTGGCGCGCGCCGGCATCCAGGCGGTGGTGTTCGATCGCTACGAGCAGATCGGCGGCCTGCTGCAGTTCGGCATCCCCAGCTTCAAGCTCGACAAGAGCGTGATCGCCAAGCGCCGCGAGGTGCTGGAGGGCATGGGCGTGGAGTTCCGGCTCGGCGTGGAGATCGGCACCGACCTGACCGTGGATCAGTTGCTGGGCGAGTTCGACGCGGTGTTCCTCGGCACCGGCGCCTACCGTTACACCGATGGCGGCCTGCCCGGCCAGGACCTCAAGGGTGTGCTGCCGGCACTGCCGTTCCTGGTGCAGAACAGCCGCATCGTCTCCGGCAACGACCCGTGGGGCCGCCCGATCGCCGGCTGGGAGGACAAGGTCGAGCTGCCGGACCTGGCCGGCAAGCGCGTGGTCGTGCTCGGCGGCGGCGACACCGGCATGGACTGCGTGCGCAGCGCGATCCGCCTGGGCGCGGCCAAGGTGACCTGCGCCTACCGCCGCGACGAGGCCAGCATGCCCGGCAGCGCGCGCGAGGTCGCCAACGCCCGCGAGGAGGGCGTGCGCTTCTTGTTCAACCGCCAGCCGCTGTCGATCGAGGCCGGTGCCGACGACGAGGCGATCGGCGTGACCGTGGTCGAGACCCGGCTCGGCGAGCCGGACGCGCGCGGCCGCCGCAACGCCGAGCCGATCGAGGGCAGCGAGTCGCTGCTGGAGGCCGACGTGGTGATCATCGCCTTCGGCTTCTCGCCGAACCTGCCGGAGTGGCTGTCGGCGCAGGGCGTGCAGGCCGCGCAGAACGGTCGCATCGCGGTCGGCGGCAGCAAGCTGCCGTACCAGACCGCCAACCCGAAGCTGTTCGCCGGCGGCGACTGCGTGCGCGGCGCCGACCTGGTGGTCACCGCGGTGGCCGAGGGCCGCGACGCGGCCAGCAGCATCGCGCAGTGGCTGGGGGTCGGGAAGACGGACCAGGCCGCCGCGGCCTGAGCGTCATGCCCTGGTGGCTGACCAAGTACCTGGTGACGGCGGCGGTGGTCGTGGCCGTCTCGGAGACCGCCAAGCGCAGCGACCGGCTGGGCGGCTTCGTCGCGGCGCTGCCGCTGGTGACGGTGCTGACCCTGGTGTGGCTGCACCTGGAGCGGCAGCCCCAGGCCAGGCTCGCCAACCATGCCTGGTACACGTTCTGGTACGTGCTGCCGACGCTGCCGATGTTCCTGGCGTTCCCCTGGATGCTGGCGCGATGGGGCTTCTGGCCGGCGCTCGGGGCGAGCGCGCTGCTGACCTTCGCCTGTTTCGGGCTGGCCGCCTGGGCGTTGCGCCCGTTCGGGATCCAGCTGCTGCCGTGATCCGCCCCGCACGAGGCACACACCGGTCAGGCGCGCGCCCGAACCGACACGCCTGCGGCAGCTGCTTCAGCCCCCGATTACCTCGCCATTTTCCTTGGTGAACGGCACCGCCAGCGGCGGCAGGATATCCAGCACCACCTCCGACGGCCGGCACAGCCGCACGCCCAGGCCGGTCTCCACGAACGGCCGCTCGATCAGCACCGGATCGGCCAGCATCGCATCGAGCAGGGCCGCCTCGTCCAGCGCCGGATCGTCCAGCCCGCGCGCGCGGTAGGCCGGTTCCTTGGCACGGATCGCCTCGCGCACGCTCAGGCCGGCGCTGGCGATCAGCGCCTGCAGCCGCGCGCGATCCGGCGGCTGCTTCAGATACTCGACCACGTCCGGCTCGATCCCGGCATGGCGCAGCAGCGCCAGCACGTTGCGCGAGGTGCCGCAGCGCGGGTTGTGCCAGATCACCGCGCGCATCAGGCGGCCTTGTCGAGCGTGGCCAGGTCGATCACGAAGCGGTACTTCACGTCGCCCTTGAGCATGCGCGCGTAGGCCTGCTCGATCTGGTCGATGGCGATCGCCTCGATCTCGGACACGATGCCGTGCTCGGCGCAGAAGTCCAGCATCTGCTGGGTCTGGGCAATACCACCGATCAGCGAGCCGGCCAGGGTGCGACGCTTCATGATCAGGTTGAACACGCTCGGCGCCGGGTGCGGATGCTCGGGCGCGCCGACCAGCACCATCGCGCCGTCGCGCTTGAGCGCGGCGAGGAACGGATCGAGATCGTGCCGGGCCGCCACGGTATTGAGGATGAAGTCCAGCGAATTGGCCTGCGCCGCCATCTGCTCGGCGTCCCGGGACACCACCACCTCGTCCGCGCCCAGCCGCAGCGCGTCGGCGCGCTTGCCCTCGGAGGTGGTGAACAGCACCACGCTCGCGCCCATCGCCTTGGCGATCTTCACGCCCATGTGGCCCAGCCCGCCCAGGCCGACGATGCCGACCTTCTGGCCGGGGCCAACCTTCCAGTGCGCCAACGGCGAGTAGGTGGTGATACCGGCGCACAACAGCGGCGCCACCGCCGCCAGCTGCTCCTCGCCGTGGCGGATCTGCAGCACGTACTTCTCGTCGACGACGATGTGGTCGGAATAGCCGCCGTAGGTGTTCTCGCCGCCGCCGAACATCGGTCCGTTGTAGGTGCCGGTAAAACCGGCCTCGCAATATTGCTCCTCGCCCTCCTGGCAGGACGGACAGCTGCGGCAGCTGTCGACGATGCAGCCGACGCCGGCGAGGTCACCGACCTTGAAACCCTTCACCTCGCTGCCGACCGCACCGACCCGACCGACGATCTCGTGGCCCGGCACCGACGGGTACAGCGTGTTCTGCCATTCGTTGCGCGCGGTGTGCAGATCGGAATGGCACACGCCGCAGTGCAGGATGTCGATGCGCACGTCGTGCGGACCCGGCTCGCGGCGCTCGAACGCGAACGGGGCGAGCGGCTGGTCGGCGGAACGGGCGGCGTAGCCGTGGGCATGGCTCATGGGAGATCTCCGGGAAGGGCATGGCCACGACGCGCGTGCGCACCGTGCCAGCAAGGTGGGGGAAAAGCGCACAGCTTAGACCAGCGGCGCGTTGCGGCGCTGTGACACCGCGTTGTACCGGTAGCGGTTGCGCAGAGCGACTGACACCCCCGCCAGCCCTCCACTTGCAGATGCCCCCCCTGTAGGAGGGACTTCAGTCCCGACGGGCCTGGCTGGGAAAGCCCGTCGGGACTGAAGTCCCTCCTACAGTGAAAGGCAGGCTTGCGCCGAGCCGGGTCGCCGCGCCGTTGCCTACTGCCCGTTCGCGGGCGCCTTGCCCGCCATCATCCGGTCGCGCGCGGCCTTGAACGGATTGCCGGGGTACCAGTTCGGCCAGCGACCGCCCGCGGCCAGTTCCTTGCCGACGCCATAGATCGCCTGCAGGTCCTCGACGTTGCCGTCGAGCTTCCAGGTCGCCGGGTCGAACTGGTCGCACGGCGCGTGGTAGCACTTGGCATAGTCCTCGGCCGCCTTGCGCCCGGCCGCGATGCCCCCCTCGCGCAGGTCTTCGCCGCCATCGGTGTACAGCGCCGGCACGCCGGCCTTGGCGAAGCTGAAGTGATCCGAGCGGAAGTACGAGCCGTTCTGCGGCGAGGCCTCGCTATGCAGCACGCGGCCCTGCATCGCCGCAACCGGCTTGAGGATGTCCTCCAGCTCCGAGCTGCCCTGGCCGACCACGGTGATGTCGCGGGCACGCCCGGCGATCGACATCGCATCGATGTTGATCACCCCGGCGATCTTGTCGAGCGGGAAGGTCGGGTGCGCGACGTAGTACTGCGAGCCGAGCAGGCCCGATTCCTCCAGCGTCACCGCCAGGAATACCACCGAGCGTTCTGGCTTGGGCGCCTGGTGCGCGAACGCGTCGGCGATCTCGAGGATGCCGGCCACGCCGGTCGCGTTGTCCACGGCGCCGTTGTAGATGTTGTCGCCCCCGCTTTCACTGGACGCTTCGCCCTCGTGCTTGCCGAGGTGGTCCCAGTGCGCCATGTACAGCACCGCCTCATCGGCACGGCTGCCGCCGGGCAGCACGCCGACGACGTTGCGCGAGGTCTTCTGCGCGATCGTGCTCTTCAGGTCCACCGACCAGCTGGCCTTGAGCGGTACCGGCTTGAAACCACGCTTGCTCGCCGCCTTGTACTGCGCGTCCAGGTCCAGCCCGGCATCGGCGAACAACTGACGCGCCACCTCCTGGGTGATCCAGCCCTGCACCGGCAGCCGCGGCGCCGGGTCGTCCTTGGCCGGCAGGTCGTACTGCGCGCCGGACCAGGAATTCTTCACCACGTCCCAGCCGTAGCTGGCGCCGGGCGTGTCGTGGACGATCAGCGCCGCCGCCGCGCCCTTGCGCGCGGCTTCCTCGAACTTGTAGGTCCAGCGCCCGTAGTAGGTCATGCGCTTGCCTTCGAACAGCTTGGCATCGCCGGTGTGGAAGCCCGGGTCGTTGACGAACATCACCACCGTCTTGCCCTTCCAGTCCTGCTCGGCGTAGTCGTTCCACTGCTGCTCGGGCGCATCCACGCCGTAGCCGACGAACACCAGCTCGCTGCGGTCGATCTTCACCTCCGGCTGGCCGCTGCGGGTGCCGACCACGATGTCGCTGCCGAACTTCAGCGTGCGGGTGCCGCCGCCCGAGGTCAGCAATGGCGCGGTGTTTTCGTCTGCGCTGGTCTCCACCATCGGCACCTCCTGGAACCAGCTGTCACCGTTGCCCGGCTGCAGGCCGATGCGCTGCATCTGGTCACGGATGTACTCGACCGTCTTGTCCTCGCCGGCAGTGCCGGGACCGCGACCCTCGAAGTCGTCCGAGGCCAGCGTCTTCACCAGTTCGGCGAAGTCGCCGCCGGTGATCTCGGGTGAGAACACATGCGCGCTGGCCGGCGTCGCCGCCGTCGTGGCCGGGCCGGGCGGCGCGGGCACGGCCGAAGTGGCGTCCGGGGCGCGTTTGCACGCCGCCAGCGCCACAGTCGCGGCCAGACACAACAGGATCTTTCGCGACATCGGAGTTCCTCGGTTCGACGAAGCCCCGATTCTAGGGCGTGGGAGGGACTTCGGTCGCGGCCGGCCCAAACCAAGTGCCTCCCACAGGTTCAATCGCGCGGCGCGACGTCGCTGTCAAAGCGCCGCGCGCTGGCACCGCTGAGCGGACCGATCTTCGCGCTGCGATGCACGTACAGCGTGACCTCGCGCTCGAACACGAGCTTGCCGTCGACCACCACGCCCGGCCCGATCACCACGCGCGGCTTGCGCGCCGGCTTGAATGACAGGCTGAAGCCGGGCTTACGGAGGGTGATGCCACCATCGAGGTGCGAGCCCACGCCGACGGTGATGTCGCCGCTGACCGTCTCGATACCGCCCTTCAGCCGGGTCCGGACCAGTCCGATGCTGCCGTTCACGGTCTCCAGGTCGCCGCGTACCTCGCCGCCGCGGTCGACGAACACGCCGCCGTTGACCGTCTCGATGCCGCCATCGACGATCGCCTGCGCGCCGACGTTGATGCTGCCATTGACGGTCGACAGCCCGCCGGTCTGCGCCTGCGCGCCGACCGAGATGTTGCCGTTGACGGTCTGCGCGTCGTGGGTGCGCGCGCCGTCGGCGATGCTGATCCCGCCATTGACCGTGTCCAGGTCGCCGTACTGGCGGCCGGCCTCGGCAACGATGCGTCCATTGACCTTGCTGATGTCCTCGTCCGCCCAGGCCGGGTACACGACCAGTACGGTCGCCAGGCCCAGGACCATATGCACACGATTCATCGCTGTCTCCCGCCAGGGGGCGGCATAGCCGGTTTCGACAGTGATCACACCATGCTTGGCTACAATCCGCATCTGCCTGAAGTCACTGGACCGTCCCGCTTGCTTTCGCCCATCCGCCGCAAGGATTCGCCATCCCGGCTCGCCGCCGGCCTGATGCTGGCCGTGGCCCTGAGCGTCGGAAGCATCGACGCCGGGCAGGCGCAGAGCCAGCGCGAGACAGAACGCAAGCTGGCGCAGATGCAGCGCGAGCTCAAGAGCATCGGCGAGGAACGCCGCGAGCTGGAGGACAAACGTGGCGAGGCCTCGCGCAAGCTGCGCGAGGCCGACGAGAAGGTCGCCCACTCCGCACGCCAGCTGAACCAGACCGAGAATGCACTGCGCGAGCAGCAGCAGGCGCTGGCCGAGCTGCAGGACAAGCGCGAGCGCCTGCGCAAGGGCCTGGAGCAGCAGCGCGCGCAGCTGGCCACGCTGCTGCGCGCGGCCTACCAGGTCGGCGGCAACGCGCCGCTCAAGCTGCTGCTGTCGCAGGACAGCGCCGCCGACGCCAACCGCGTGCTGACCTACCATCGCTACGTGCAGAACGAGCGCGCCACCAGGATCCAGGGCCTGACCGCCGACCTGCAGGCGCTGCAGCAGGTCGAGCAGGACATCCAGACGCGCCGGCAGACGCTGGCCCAGACCCACCAGCAACAGCAGCAGCAGGTCAGCACGCTGCAGCGCGACCGCAAACAGCAGGCCGGCACCGTTGCCGAGCTGGACGACCGCTACAAGGAACGCAGCGAACGCGAGAAGGCGCTCGGCCAGGACACCCAGGCGTTGCAGAAGCTGCTGGCGAACCTGCGTGCGGCCGCCGCACGCGCCGAGGCCGAGCGCCGCGCCGCGGCCAAGCGCGCCGCCGAGGAAGCCGCCGCGGCCGCCAAG
>JASGDF010000185.1:0-11221 GCA_047607345.1 Pseudomonas sp.
CTTCAGTCGCGATGGGGCTTTCCCGGTAACGCCCCCATCGCGACTGAAGTCGCTCCTACAGGAACACCGGTTTTGCTACGGTTTCCCCACCTCATCCTGGAATCGCCGATGAAGACCTTCCTGCTTCGTTCCCTCCTGGCCGCCTCAGCGCTGGCGCTGTCCGCCTGCGGCGGCAAGTCCTCCGACAGCGGCACGCTCAGCGTCGCCGCCACCGCGGTGCCGCATGCCGAGATCCTGGAGGTGGTCAAGCCGATCCTCGCCAAGCAGGGAGTCAGGCTCGACGTGCGCGTGTTCAACGACTACGTGCAGCCCAACGACCAGGTCGTGCAGAAGCAGATCGACGTCAACTACTTCCAGACCGAGCCGTACCTGGATGCCTACAACCGCGATCGCAATAGCCACCTGGTGACCGTGGTCGGCGTTCACATCGAGCCGTTCGGCGCCTACTCGCGCCGCTACAAGACGCTGGCCGAGCTGCCGCAGGGCGCGGACGTGGTGATCCCGAACGACCCGAGCAACAACAGCCGCGCGCTGATCCTGCTCGACAAGGTCGGGCTGATCAAACTGAAGAATCCGTCGAACGCGCTGTCGACCCAGCGCGACATCGTCGAGAACCCCAAGGGCCTGAAGTTCCGCGAGCTGGACTCGGCGATGCTGCCGCGCGTGCTCGACCAGGTCGATCTGGCGCTGATCAACACCAACTATGCGCTCGACGCCGGGCTCAACCCGACCCAGGACGCGCTGGCGATCGAGAGCAAGGATTCGCCGTACGTGAACTACCTGGTCGCGCGCCCGGACAACAAGGACGACCCGCGTGTGCAGCAGCTCGCCAAGGCGTTGACCAGTCCGGAAGTGAAGGCCTTCATCGAGCAGAAGTACCACGGCGCGGTGCTGCCGGCGTTCTGAGTCCGCGACGCCGCGAGCGCAAGCGGAGCCGAGCTTGCTCGGCTCCACGAAAAACGACCATCGAAGAACGGGCCTTGCGGCCCGTTCCTGTCGTTGCGCTCGATCAGAACCGCGCGCCGATGCCGACGCCGACGGTCCACGGATCCAGCTTCAGGTCCTCACCGGTGCCCTGGCCGTCCACGGTCACCTCCGGGCGGGCGTGCATGTAGCGCGCATCGGCGCGGGCGAACCAGGTCGAGTTGATGTTCATGTCCACGCCGACCGTGCCGATCGCGCCCTTGGCCTTGTCGAGGCCGACGTGATCGCCGGTGGCCGACAGCGCATCGACCTTCTCGCCGCTGAAGTTGGACTCGTAGTAGCCGGCGCCGACGAACGGGCGGAAGGTGTTGTCGGCCTGGCCGAAGTGGTACTGCGCGCTCAGCGCGAGCGGCTGCTGGTTCACCGTGCCGATCTTGCCGCCGTCGCCGCGCACGCGGTGGTTGAACTTGTCGGCCGCGCCCCACAGCTCCACCGCCAGATTGTCGTTGATGAAATAGCTGGCGCTGACGGTCGGGGCGACGTCGCCGTCGAGTTTCTTCACGCCGGCAGCCGGGTCGCTCTTGGGCTGCAGCACCGTGGCGCTGCCGACCACCGCCCAGTGCTTGCCGGACGCGGTCTCGTTGCTGAGCGGATGGCCGTAGATGTCCTGCTGCGCGGGCGCGTCCTGGGCGAACGCGGCGGGCGCGAGGGCGAGGGCGGAAACGGTGGCCAGGCTCAGGATGGAAATCGAACGCATGAGGGTGTCTCCTCGTCTTTTTCGTGGGCCCATGGAAGTGGGCGCGGCAGACCCTAGTCGCATCGAGATGAATCGCTCCCGACCCTGGCAGGCATAAGATTCGCGTTGTTCAGGAACTTTCCCGCAACCCTTGGCCAGGCTTTAACGAGGGATTTCCCGATGTTCATCCAGATGCAGCGACCGTGACGAAGACCATCCTGCTGCAAGGCTTGCCTGCGCAGCTGGACGCGCACTGCCACGTGCTCGTACTTGGCTCGATGCCGGGTGCGCAATCGCTGGCGCAGGCCCGCTACTACGCGCATCCGCGCAATCGGTTCTGGCCGCTGATGGGCCGGTTGCTCGGATTCGATCCGGCGCTGGATTACCCGATGCGGATCGCGGCGCTGAACCGGGCCGGGGTCGGTCTCTGGGACGTGATCGGGCAGTGCGCGCGCAGCGGCAGCCTGGATGCATCCATCGAGCGCGCGAGTATCGTCGCCAATCCGTTGCCGGCATTGCTGGCGACGCTGCCGCAACTGGCGGCGGTGGCCTGCAACGGCGCGGCCGCCGCGCAGGCCTGGCGAGGCCATGTCGCGCCGCGGCTGGAGGCGCGACATGACGCGTTGCCGGTGCTGACCCTGCCATCGACCAGCCCGGCCAACGCGGCGTTCGCGCCACAGCGTCTGGAGCAGGCTTGGAACGTGCTGCTGCGGTACCTGCCCGCGCCCTGATCGGTCTCCGTGCCGTGCAGGCCATGCCGATCGCCCGGGCGCGACAGCTGCCTCGGCTCGGTCCATTGGACAATGCGTTGGCGTATCGTCGTGTCTCGGGGTGCTGCTGAGGTTTCGCTTCGCGATGCCAAAATGGAATGAGGGTCATGCCAATCCAGCCGGCTTTCCGGCAATGGTTGGCGCTGCGCCCGCAGCCGGCCACAATAGGGGTTTCCCATCAGTTGCCGGAGTCCCGTAATGGCCGAAATCAAGGAAGCACTTGTCCCCGACATCGGTGACTACAGCGATGTTCCGGTGATCGAAGTGCTGGTGTCGGTCGGCGACACGGTCAAGAAGGACCAGAGCCTGGTGACGCTCGAATCCGACAAGGCCACGATGGAAGTGCCTTCGTCGGTGTCCGGCGTGGTCAAGGAGATCAAGGTCAAGGTCGGCGACGCGTTGTCGCAGGGCAAGGTCGTGGCGCTGATCGAGGTCGAGGCGGAGGACGCGGCATCGGCCGCGAAGGCCGCCGCGCCCGCGTCCGCCGCCAAATCCGAGCCTGCCGCGACGCCGGTCGCCGCCGCGCCTGCGGTGAGTTCCGAGGCCAGCAAGCCTGCCGCTGGCGGCGTGGTCGAGGCGCGCGTGCCCGATATCGGCGACTACACCGACGTGCCGGTGATCGAGGTGCTGGTCGCGGTCGGCGACACGGTCAGCAAGGACCAGAGCCTGGTGACGTTGGAGTCGGACAAGGCGACGATGGAAGTGCCCTCGTCGGTGTCCGGCGTGGTCAAGGAAATCAAGGTCAAGGTCGGCGACGCGCTGTCGCAGGGCGGCGTCGTGGCGCTGATCGAGACCGCGGGTGCCGCGCCGTCGGCGCAGCCTGCAGCCGCTGCGCCGGCTCCGGCCAAGATCGAGGCGCCCGTGGCGGTCGCCACGCCTGCCGCCGCGCCGGCACAGCCGTCGGCCGGCGCGCCGAGCACCCCGCCGGTCAAGTTCGACGCCGACAGCGTGCTGCCGTCGAAGGTCGCCTATGCCAGCCCGGCGGTGCGCGTGTTCGCGCGTGAGCTGGGCGTGGACTTGCTCCAGGTCAAGGGCAGCGAGAAGCACGGCCGCATCACCCGCGAGGACGTGCAGAAGTTCGTCAAGGCCGCGCTCAGCGGCGGTGTGCCGGCGTCCGGCGGCGCGCCCGTCGCGGCGGGCGGCGGCCTCAACCTGCTGCCGTGGCCGAAGGTGGACTTCGCCAAGTTCGGCGAGGTGCAGACCCAGCCGTTGTCGCGGATCAAGAAGATCTCCGGCGCCAACCTGGCGCGCAACTGGGCGATGATCCCGCACGTCACCCAGTTCGACCAGGCCGACATCACCGAGCTGGAAGAGCTGCGCGTGCAGCTCAACAAGGAAGCCGAGAAGGCCAGGTCCGGCGTCAAGCTGACCATGCTGGCGTTCCTGATCAAGGCCAGCGCCGCCGCGCTGAAGCAGTTCCCCGAGTTCAACGCCTCGCTCGACGCGGCCGGCGAGAACCTCACGCTGAAGAAGTACTTCAACATCGGCTTCGCCGCCGATACCCCGAACGGCCTGGTCGTGCCGGTGATCCGCGACGTCGACAAGAAGGGCGTCAACCAGATCGCGCAGGAGACCGGCGAACTGGCCAAGAAGGCGCGCGACGGCAAGCTCGGCCCGGCCGACATGAGCGGCGGCTGCTTCTCGATCAGCTCGCTGGGCGGCATCGGCGGCACCGCGTTCACGCCGATCGTCAACGCGCCGGAAGTGGCGATCCTGGGCGTGTCCAAGTCCTCGATCCAGCCGGTGTGGGACGGCAAGCAGTTCGCGCCGAAGCTGCTGCTGCCGCTGTCGCTGAGCTACGACCACCGCGTCATCGACGGCGCGCTGGCCGCGCGCTTCACCACCTACCTGAGCCAGGTCCTGGCCGACCTGCGGCGCGTGCTGCTGTAACGCCGCGTCGCATCCGCTGCGGCGCCCGCGGGCGCCGCCCCGTATACAAGCTGCAACGCCTGTCGCCGCATGCCGGCGGCGGGGCAATGAGGAGAATTCCATGGCGGAGATCGAGGTCAAGGTTCCGGATATCGGCGACTACAGTGACGTGCCGGTGATCGAAGTGCTGGTCGCGGTCGGCGATACCGTCGCCCAGGACCAGGGGCTGGTGACGCTGGAATCGGACAAGGCCACGTTGGAAGTGCCGTCCTCGGCCGCCGGCGTGGTCAAGGCGCTGAAGGTCAAGGTCGGCGACACGCTGTCGCAGGGCGACGTGGTGGTGGTGCTGGACGCCGCCGGCGAGGTCGCCGCGCCCGCGCCGGCCAAGGTCGAGGCGCCGGCCAGCAAGCCGCCGGTGACGCCCTCGCATCGCGCGCCGGACCCGGCCGTGGTCGCGCAGGCGCTGCCGGCCAGCGGCCGCAAGGCCGACATCGAGTGCCGCATGGTCGTGCTCGGCGCCGGCCCTGGCGGCTACACCGCCGCGTTCCGCTCTGCCGACCTGGGCATGGACACCGTGTTGGTCGAGCGCTATGCCTCGCTGGGCGGTGTCTGCCTCAACGTCGGCTGCATCCCGTCCAAGGCGCTGCTGCACGCCGCCGCGGTGGTCGACGAGGCCGCGCACGCCAGCGAGTGCGGCATCGAGTTCGGCAAGCCGAAGATCGCGCTCGACAAGCTGCGCGAGTACAAGCAGAAGGTGGTCGGCACCCTGACCAAGGGCCTGGCCGGCATGGCCAAGCAGCGCAAGGTGCGCACCGTGCAGGGCGTGGCGAAGTTCGTCTCGGCCAACGAGCTGGAGATCGCCGGCGACGACGGCAAGACCCAGCTGTTGCGGTTCGAGCAGTGCATCATCGCCGCCGGCTCGCAGGCGGTGAAGCTGCCGAACTTCCCGTGGGACGACCCGCGGGTGATGGATTCCACCGACGCGCTGGAGCTGGCCGAGATACCGGGCAGGCTGCTGGTGGTGGGCGGCGGCATCATCGGGCTGGAGATGGCGACCGTATACGCCGCGCTGGGCAGCCAGGTCACCGTGGTCGAATTCCTCGACCAGTTGATGCCGGGGGCCGACAAGGATCTGGTCAAGCCGCTGGCCGACCGCCTCAAGAAACAGGGCATCGAGGTCTATTTGAAGACCAAGGCCGACAAGGTCGAGGCCGGCAAGAGCGGCATCACCGTGCAGTTCCTCGCGGCCGAGGAGGGCAAGACCCCGGAGCTGGCCTCCGGCACCTGGGACCGCGTGCTGGTCGCGGTCGGTCGCGCGCCGAACGGCCGCAGGATCGATGCGGAGAAGGCCGGCGTGCAGGTCACTGAGCGCGGCTTCATCCCGGTCGACCGGCAGATGCGCACCAACGTCGGCCACATCTTCGCGATCGGCGACATCGTCGGCAACCCGATGCTGGCGCACAAGGCCACCCACGAGGGCAAGCTGGCCGCGGAAGTGGCCTTCGGCGAGAAGAAGGAATGGGTCGCGCGGGTGATCCCGTCGGTGGCCTACACCAACCCGGAGATCGCCTGGGTCGGCGTCACCGAGACCGAGGCCAAGGCCAAGGGCCTGAAGGTTGGCGTGGCCAAGTTCCCGTGGGCCGCCAGTGGTCGCGCGATCGGCATCGGCCGCACCGAGGGCTTCACCAAGCTGATCTTCGACGAGGACACGCACCGCGTGATCGGCGGCGCGATCGTCGGCGTGCATGCCGGCGACCTGCTCGCCGAGATCGGCCTGGCGATCGAGATGGGCGCCGAGGCCGAGGACATCGGTCACACCATCCACGCGCATCCGACTCTGAGCGAGTCGGTCGGCATGAGCGCGGAGGTCTACGACGGCACGATCACCGACCTGTACATCCCGAAGAAGAAGTAGGTCGCCCACGGGCGTTGCTTCGATGCACGAACGCCCCGTTAGCCGGGGCGTTCGCTTTTGCGCGGCTCGGGCGACGTCGGGCGAATGTCATCGGCGTCGAGCATGCCCGGCCGGGTGTCGTCGGCGAGGCTTGCGCGGAGCAGGCTCCGCTCGAGGTGGCGTCCGACGGGCCGGGCGCCCTCAGGCCCGCAGTCTGGAGGGGATGATCAGGTCCAGCAGCGCTGCGTGGGCGGCGATGTGCCTGCGGCGGATATCGCTCAGTGCCCGCGCCAGCGATGGCTGCTGAGGCAGTGAACGAGCCGGCGCGCGCCAGGCCGGCGCCGGCCCGGTGATGCCTTGCGTGATGAAGCTGGCGATCTTGCGCATGGCAGCAGTCGTAGATGTGGAAACTGTCATCCTGCGCCGGCTTCCTGGCCGCGTCCAATGCAAACGAACGACTCATTCGATAGGTTTTGTCTATTACATGGGGTTTTCGTCAAGGCTGGGGTGGGTCAGAACGCCCGTGGGATGCCGGTCATCGCAAAGCTCCACGTCGCGGTGACGGCGGGCTCGTGCCCGGCGGCCGTCGCTATGCGACGCCTGCTTGTTCACCATTCGTGAAGGTATGGAGAATCCTTGCCCCGCGTTCATGAGGGGCTCTCGGCGGTGGGCGCGGCGGTCATGCGAGCCCCACAAAATCAAGGGTCCGCGCACATGGATGTACCGTGCTGTTGTGGAGGACTCACAAAAAAGAAGCCCCGGTCATCCGGGGCTTCGCGGCCTGCCAAGGAGCTGTCGACGAGGAGTTGCAAACAGGCCTGCAGCCTAGGACCGGGGTCTTGCGCAAAAGTTCAATGCGAAAAAACGTGCGCGAAGCGGATCGGGTGATTTTGCGATGCAGCATGAATATGACTTGTCCCGGTTGTCTCACAAATTGCCGCATTGCTATAATTCCACGGCTCGACGAGGCGCATCGGCGTCTTGCCTCCATCTCCAGGTCAAAGGAACTTCCGTGCTGAATCCCGTGGAAACGGGGCGGCGGGTTATGCTGCGCGCTGCGGTATATCCGTTGGTCGCTGTAGCTATAGCCAGTTCATTGTTCCTGCTTATGGGGGGCAGGTACGCGTTCGGTGTCGCGCTGACCGGGATCGCCACCGTCGCGGGTGGCTGGGTCGCGGCGCGTACCGCGCTGGGAGGTGGGGTGCAGGCCGCGGGCGCGGCAATGACCCGGCTGCTCCTGGCGATGGTGCTGAAGTGGGTGCTGGTGATCGTGGCGCTTGCGCTGGGCTTCGGCCTGTGGCGGCTGCCTGCAACGGCCCTGCTGGCGGGTATCGCCATCGCGATGATTTTTCAGGTTCTGGCCCTGGCCAGGCGTTGATCCAAATTCAAGAAAAGGTTCCGGACACATGGCAGGCGAGGCACTGACCCCCACCTCCTACATCCAGCATCACCTGCACAACCTGACCGTTCCGCTCAGGGAAGGCAGCAAGTTCTGGGTGTTGCACGTCGATACGCTGGTCATGGCCGTGCTGACCGGCCTGCTGATGGTGTTCGCGTTCTGGCTCGCCACGCGCAAGGCCACCGCCGGCGTGCCGGGCAAGTGGCAGGCGTTCGTGGAGATCTGCCTGGAGTTCGTCGATCGCCAGGCCAAGGACACCTACCACGGCAGCAGCAAGCTGGTGACGCCGATCGCGATCACCCTGTTCTTCTGGATCCTCCTGATGAACCTCATCAAGATGATTCCGGCCGATTTCATCGTCGCCCCGCTGGGCTGGGCCGGCATCCATTCATGGAAGCCGGTGCCGACCGCCGACGTCAATGCCACCCTGGGCATGTCGATCAGCGTGTTCTTCCTGATGCTGTTCTTCTCGCTGCGCTCCAAGGGCCTGGGCGGCTTCGTCAAGGAATTCCTGACCGCGCCGTTCGGCAAGTGGATGATGCCGTTCAACCTGATCCTGAACATCGTCGAGTGGCTGAGCAAGCCGATCTCGCTGGCGATGCGACTGTTCGGCAACATGTTCGGCGGCGAGATCGTGTTCCTGCTGATCTGGGTACTCGGCGGCGCCGGCGTGTTCGGCGCGATCGCGGGCGGCGCCTTCGGCTTCGGCTGGATGCTGTTCCATCTGCTGGTCATCCCGCTGCAGGCGTTCATCTTCATGATGCTGTCGATCGTGTACCTGAGCCTGTCGGAAGACAGTCACTAGAGTTTCGCTGCACCCTTCATCCGCTTCATCACCCTTAAGCAAATCGTTCCTGGAGAAAACCATGTACCTCGCCGTCCTGACCAACCTCGCCCAAGTCCAGAGCTCCACCGTCCTCGCCGTCGGCATCATGATCGGCCTGGCCGCGCTCGGTGCCGGCCTCGGTCTGGCCATCATGGCTGGCAAGTTCCTGGAGTCGGCCGCCCGCCAGCCGGAGCTGATCCCGGTGCTGCAGGTCCGCATGTTCATCACCGCCGGCCTGATCGACGCCGCGTTCATCATCTCGGTCGCGGTCGGCCTGCTGTTCGCCTTCGCCAACCCGCTGGTCGGCGAGTTCGTCTCGCGCCTGCCGCAGATCGCCGGCTGATCCAGCGATAGCGGGACGTGGCCGGCGCGCGCCGGCCACGGATGAAGGTCCGGTCGGTGCCGCCACGGCGGCACGGCCACCCGTAACTATCGATTGAGCGACCCATGGACATCACCTTTACCATCATTGCCCAGGCATTGGCCTTCGCCGGCCTGATCTGGATCGTGGCGACCAAGATCTGGCCGCCGCTGCTGAAGGCCATCGAAGAGCGCCAGCAGAAGATCGCCGAGGGCCTGGCCGCGGCCGACCGTAGCCAGAAGGACCTCGCGCAGGCGCAGGAAAAGGTCAACGAGGCGCTGAAGGAAGCCCGCAGCAAGGCCAACGAGATCATCGACCAGGCCCACGCGCGCGCCAACCAGATTGTCGAGGCCGCCAAGTCCGAAGCCATCGCCGAGGCGAACCGGCAGAAGGATCTGGCCCAGGCCGAGATCGCCGCGGCCGCCACCCGCGCCCGCGAGGAACTGCGCAGCCAGGTGTCCGCGCTGGCGGTGAGCGGTGCCGAGAAGCTGCTCAAGCGCGAGATCGACGCGAACGCGCACAAGGCGCTGCTCGACGAGCTGGCTGCGGAGATCTGATCGATGAGCCAGGCTCTGACCCTTGCCCGTCCCTATGCCCGCGCCGCATTCGCGGTCGCGCGCGACGAGGGCGGCCTGGCCGCCTGGTCGCAGGCGCTGGCCTTCTCGGCACAGGTTGCCGGTGACCCGCGCGTGGCCGCGCTGCTGGGCAACCCGGCGCTGAGCCAGGAGCAGGCGGTCGCGCTGCTCGCCTCGGAAACGGCCGGCGCGTCGTTCTCGCGCTTCCTCGCGGTGTTGGCCCAGGCCGGGCGCCTGGCGCTGCTGCCGGAAGTCGCCGGGCTGTACGATCAGCTGCGCGCCGAGGCCGAGCAAGTGGTCAAGGCCACGGTGACCTCGGCCGGCGAACTGCCGCAGGCCGAGCTGGACAAGATCGTCGCGGCGCTGAAGAAGCGCTTCGGCCGCGAGGTGGACGTCACCACCGCGGTCGATGCCTCGCTGATCGGCGGCGCGGTGATCGATGCGGGCGACGTGGTGATCGACGGCTCGCTGAAGGGCAAGCTGGCGCGCCTGCAGAACTCGCTCGCGAACTGAATTCACTTGAACGCACGGCCCTCGCGCCGGCACCTAGGACTGAACGATGGCAACCACGCTCAACCCCTCCGAAATCAGCGAACTGATCAAGACCCGCATCGAGCAGGTCAAGCTGTCCGCTGAATCCCGCAACGAAGGCACCGTGACCAGCGTGTCCGACGGCATCGTGCGCATCTTCGGCCTGGCCGACGTGATGCAGGGCGAGATGATCGAACTGCCCAACAGCACCTACGCGCTGGCGCTGAACCTGGAGCGCGACTCGGTCGGCGCCGTGGTGCTGGGCGACTATGAGCACCTGCGCGAGGGCGACGTGGCCAAGACCACCGGCCGCATCCTCGAGGTGCCGGTCGGCAAGGAACTGCTGGGCCGCGTGGTCAACGCGCTGGGTGAGCCGATCGACGGCAAGGGCCCGCTGGGCAGCACGCTGACCGCGCCGGTCGAGCGCGTCGCGCCGGGCGTGATCTGGCGCCAGTCGGTCGACCAGCCGGTGCAGACCGGCTACAAGTCGGTCGACGCGATGATCCCGATCGGCCGTGGCCAGCGCGAGCTGATCATCGGCGACCGCCAGACCGGCAAGACCGCGATGGCGATCGACGCGGTGATCAACCAGAAGGGCACCGGCATCAAGTGCGTGTACGTGGCGATCGGCCAGAAGGCCTCGACCGTCGCCAACATCGTGCGCAAGCTGGAGGAGAACGGCGCGCTGGCCCACACCATCGTCGTGGCCGCCACCGCCTCCGAGTCGGCCGCGATGCAGTACATCAGCGCCTACTCCGGCTGCACCATGGGCGAGTACTTCATGGACCGCGGCGAAGACGCGCTGATCGTCTACGACGATCTGTCCAAGCAGGCCGTCGCCTACCGCCAGATCTCGCTGCTGCTCAAGCGCCCTCCGGGCCGCGAGGCCTACCCAGGCGACGTGTTCTACCTGCACTCGCGCCTGCTCGAGCGCGCCGCGCGCGTGTCGGCCGCCTACGTCGAGAAGTTCACCGACGGCGCGGTCACCGGCAAGACCGGCTCGCTGACCGCGCTGCCGATCATCGAGACCCAGGCCGGCGACGTCTCGGCGTTCGTGCCGACCAACGTGATCTCGATCACCGACGGCCAGATCTTCCTGGAAACCGACCTGTTCAACGCCGGCATCCGCCCGGCCGTGAACGCCGGCATCTCGGTGTCGCGCGTCGGCGGCGCGGCGCAGACCAAGATCATCAAGAAGCTGTCCGGCGGCATCCGCATCGCGCTGGCCCAGTACCGCGAACTGGCGGCGTTCGCGCAGTTCGCCTCGGACCTGGACGAAGCCACCCGCAAGCAGCTGGAGCGCGGCCAGCGCGTGACCGAGCTGATGAAGCAGAAG
>JASGDF010000186.1:0-11173 GCA_047607345.1 Pseudomonas sp.
CGCGACGCAGCGCCGGCAGCGCGCGCGCCTGCCCGGCCGCCAGCGCGGCGCGGCGCGCGGACTCGACCAGTTGCTCGATGCGATGCTCCTGCGCGTCGTCGGGCACGAAGTCCTCCAGCTCGCGCATCGTCTCGGGGAAGTACACCGAGGTGCGGAACTGCAGCGCCTCGCCGAAGCGCACCTGCTCCAGGCGGCCATCGACGATGGCCGCGGCGGCGGAGTTGCTGGTGCCGAAATCGATGCCGAGCTTCATGGGGTGGACCGGAGCTGCACGCGGGGCGCGCACTGTGCAGCAACGGCGGCGCCGGTGCAAACCGATTGCCGCTTCTGCAAAACAATTGCAACTCGTAGGAGGGACTTCAGTCCCGACCGGCTTTATCGGTAGAGCCTCGTCGGGACTGAAGTCCCTCCTACACGTTCATCTGGGTCAATGCTGCTTGGCCGCCCAGTCCTGCGCCTGCTGCATCACCCGCAGCACGTTGCCGGCCCAGATGTCGGCGATCTGCCGCTCGGTATAGCCCTTGCGCAGCAGCCAGGCGGTGATCTTGGGCAGGTCGGACACGTCGCGCATGCCTTCCACGCCGCCACCGCCATCCCAGTCCATGCCGATGCCGACGTGCTCCGGGCCGATCAGCTTCAGTACGTGCTCGAAATGCGCGAAGAAGTCGTCCAGCGTGGCCTTGCGCACCGGATACTTCGCATCGAGCGCCTTCAGCTCGGCGGCGAGCTTCTCGCCGTCGGCCACCGCCATGTGTTCGCGGTCGTACTTCTGCATCAGCGCCTTCAGCGCCGCCTTGCGCTCGGGCGGGGCGTTGTCGTCGATCAGGTAGCCGCTGTAGGAGTTCATCTGGATCACCCCGCCGTGCGCGGCCAGCACCTTCAGGCGCGCGTCGTCGAGATTGCGCGGGTGGTCGTGCACCGCCTTGGAGCCGCTGTGCGAGAGCAGGATCGGCACCGGCGAGGACGCGATCAGCTGGTCGAACACCTCATCGGAGGCATGCGACTGGTCGATCACGATGCCCAGCTTCTGCGCATGCTCGACCAGCGCCTTGCCAGCCGGGCTGAGGCCATGCCATTCCGGCCCCTTCGGGTCGGTGGCCGAGTCGGCGAACTCGTTGTCGAGGAAATGCACCGTGCTCATCAGGCGCAGGCCTTGCCGGTAATAGAAGTCCAGCAGCGACGGGTCGGCCACCAGCGGGCTGGCGTTCTCCATGCTGATGTAGACCACGCGCTTGCCGGCGGCCTTGATCCGCGCCGCGTCGGCCGGGGTGGTGGCCAGCTCGAACTTGTCCGGATGCGCGGCCAGCAGCTGCTTGATCAGGAACAGCCGCTGCAGGCCGGCATCGCGGTCCTCGCGGTGCGCCTTGTCGCTGCGGTCGCCCTGGCCGGTGTAGATCGCCCAGAAGCCGCCGTCGAGCGCGCCCTGCACCATCCGCGGGTAGTCCACCTGCGACAGCGCGTTGCCGGCGTGCGCGGCGAGCACGTCGAAGTCGGCGCGTTCGAAGTTGGCCGGGGTATCCAGGTGCGAATCCAGCGTCAACAGCGTCTTCTGCAGCGCGGTGGCGCGCGCCAGCTCGGCGCGGGAGAACTCGACGGCATGCGCCGGCAACGCGGCGGCCAGCGCCAGCAGCAGGGAAAGACACAGGGCTTGCGGTTTCATCGGCACTCGAGTGGTGGTGGCGGAGAAGGAATGCTCGATCATAGCGCCGCCCGGAAGCTCGAGAACACAGACCGCTGCCCGGTGCCTCGCGATGGGCGAGCGGCCATGCCGACATTGCAATCAGGCCGCGTTTGACCGATACGATGCATGTCCGGTGGATTTTCGCTGGCCACGACGGCAGGTCGCGCCGTATGCCGCCTTTCTCAAGCAACCTTCAGGAACTGCCCATGCTCCGCAGACGCCATCTTCGCGCCTTCGTCATCCTGCTGGCCTTGCTGCCCGCCCTCGCCGGCAACGCCGCGCCCGAGCGCCCGACCGCGATCGTCAACGCCTGGGTGTTCGACGCCACCGGCGCGGCGCCGTACCGCGGCGCGCTGGTGATCCGCGACGGCCGCATCGCCGCGGTCGGTGCCGACGTGAGCGTGCCCAAGGACGCCCGCGTGATCGACGCCGGGGGCCAGGCGCTGCTGCCGGGCCTGTTCGATCTGCACACGCACTGGACCCCGGCCAGCGAGCCGGCCTCGACCCCGCAGATCGCGCTGGCTTACCTCGCCACCGGGGTCACCACGGTGAACGACTTCCACCAGGCGCCGGAGTCCTACGAACCGCGCCGGCGCTGGCTGGCGACGCTGGCCGCCCCGCACGTCAACTTCGCCGCGCGCCTGAGCACCCCGCTCGGCCACGGCGCCGACTGGGCCGACGAGAACACCACGCGCTGGGTCAACAGCCCGGCCGCGGCGCGGCGCGCGGTGGACGCGGTGGCGGCCTACAGGCCCGACGTCATCAAGGCCTTCACCGACGGCTGGCGCTACGGCGCCAGCGCCGACAACACCAGCATGGACCAGGACACGCTGGCGGCGCTGGTGGACCAGGCGCACCAGCACCACCTGAAGGTGCTGACCCACACCGTCACCGTCGAGCGCGGCCGCATCGCCGCGCGCGCCGGGGTGGACGTGATCGCGCACAGCCTGCAGGACCGCGAGATCGATGCCGACACGGTGCGGCTGCTCAAGGACGCCGGCACCTTCTACGCGCCGACGCTGGCGGTGTACGAGCCGGTCAAGCCGGGACAGACGCCGCCCTACCCGGCCGACGACCCGCGCATGCGCCAGCGCCTGCAGAAGTTCGACTACGCGCTGCACAACGCCAAGACCCTGTTCGACGCCGGGGTGCCGGTCGCGGTCGGTACCGACGCCGGCATGTTCCCGCACCGCGGTGCGACCGCGCGCGAACTGGAGCTGCTGGTGCGCGCCGGGCTGACCCCGGCGCAGGCGCTGGTCGCCGGCACCGCCACCAGCGCCGCGGCGCTCGGGCTGCAGGACGACCGCGGCACGCTGCGCCCGGGGCAGCGCGCCGACCTGATCCTGGTCGACGGCAAGCCGTGGCAGGACATCGCGGCGATCCGCCGGGTGCAACGGGTGTTCGTCGATGGCCGGCTGAGCTACGGGCCGGGCGCGCAGCTGCCCGCGGCCAGCCGCGCCACCCGGATGCCGCCGATCCAGGTGGCCGCGCTGGTGGACGATTTCGAGCGCGACGATGGCCGCACCCGGCTGGACACGCTGCGCCTGGAGGAAGCCGACGGCGGCCAGGACCGCAGCGTGCAGACCACCACCACGGTCACCGGCGACGGCCAGGGCCACGCGCTGCTGGTCGCCGCCGAGCTGTCGTCCAAGCCCGCCCCGTTCGCCGGCACGATCCTGCCGCTGAGCCGCGGCGCGGTCGAACCAGCCGACCTGCGCGGCTACCGCGGCGTGCGCCTGCGCATTCGCGGCGAGCTCGGCGGCGTCAGCGTGGCGTTGCGCACGCCGGATGGCCTGCGCTGGCAGCGCGAGCTCACGGTCGGCAGCCAGTGGCAGACGCTGGAAGTACCGTTCGCGCAGCTGGCCGCGGTGGTGCCCGGCCGCGATGCCGATGCCGATGCCGATGCCGCCGGCCAGCCGCGCTGGCGCGGCGACGATCTGGTCGCGCTGTCCTTCACCGGCTACGGCAAGCCGGGCGCGCGGATCTGGTTCGAGCTGGACGACGTCGGGTTCTACTGACCGCCGGTTTCCAAGCGCGATCGAGGGCTTTGCCGGTCAACCGTAGTCCCCGCGCCTGCGCGGGGATGACGAAGGAAAGAATCGAGGTAAAGCCCATCGCGGCCGATGGCCCGAAGGCCACCATGCGGCGCTTCTACGGCGCGTCCGCCTCGCGCGGCGGCGCGCAGAACCAGCAGTCCTCGCCGATCGGCGCGCCCGGCGGCAGCGGCGCCGCTTCACGGATCGGCGCGGCCAGCGCCTTCAGCGCCTCGGCCGGGCCGGTCGCCAGCTCGGCCAGCCAGGCGCACTGGTCGCGTTCGAGCGCATCGCCGCGGCAACCGCGCAGCGACTCGCCGAAGCGACGCGTGCTGCCGCGCACCGCCGCCTGCGCGGTCGAGGACAGCCGCGCATCCTCGGCCAGCGTCGCCAGCCAGGCCACGTAGCGCGCACGCACGCGCCGGCGCAGCTCGGCCAGGCGCGGATCGGACTCGCGCGCCGGCCCCAGCGCGGCCGACACCGTGTCAAGCAGCTCGGGCAGGCCCAGCTGCGCCGGATCGCGACGCGCCTGCTCGACCACGCGGTTCAGCCGCTCCGGCGCCAGCAGGTTCTGCAGCACCAGGTCGGCGACGGTCTCGGCCGCACCAGGCAGGTCGAACGCCTTGCCGCCGCGCCCGTCGAACAGCTCGATCTCGTGCTGGTAGTCGGGCACTCCGGACTGCGCCGAGGACAGCAGCGCCAGCAGCGGCTCGGGCAGGTCCAGCTCGGCCGGGGCCAGCGTCGCCAGCAGCGCATGCAGCGCGCGGCGCTGGTCCGCGGCCGGCACCGGCTGCGCCACCTCGGTGCCATCGCCCTTGACCGCGTAGTGGTAGTCCAGCCCGCCGACCAACTTGGCCGCGGCCACCACCTGGTAGCGGTGGAACAGGTAGATCGGCACCAGCGTGCGCTGCAGCTCGGCCATCGGCGCCCCGTCCGGGACGTTGCCCGGGCCGAAGCGCGCCAGCGCCAGCCGCCGCACCGCCATCACCTCGCCAAGTTCCGCGACCGCGTCGCTGCCGTTGTCCCACTGGTTGCCGTAGGGCTGCGCGCCGTCGGCGGTGTCGGCGTCGCTGACGAAGCGGTAGCCCTCGGCGATGCCCTGCCGCGCGATCGCGTCCAGTGCCGCGGCCCGGTCGGTGCCGGCCGGGAACTGCCGGTACAGCCAGTCGATCGCGAAGCGGTCCCAGGTACCGACCCCGCGCGCGTAGGCCTGGCTTGCGTCGATCCGGCCATCGCGCACCTGCAGCAGCGGCGCCGGGTAGTCCATCACCGAGGCGCGCCCGCCCCAGGTGCTGGAGGCGAAGTTGTGCGCCAGCCCGAGCGTATGCCCGACCTCGTGCGCGGCGAGCTGGCGCAGCCGCGCGTAGGCCAGCTGGGTCGGGTCGTCGGCCGCGCCGCTGCCCTGCGCGGCCACCCCGAACAGGCCCTGGAAGATGCGCTGGTCCTGGCGCACCCGCAGCGAGCCCAGCTGCACCACCCCGCGCACGATCTCGCCGGTGCGCGGATCGACCACGCTGTAGCCGGTGGACCAGGCGCGCGACTCGCGATGGATCCAGTTGATGACGTTGTAGCGCGCGTCGGCCGGGTTGACCCCCTCCGGCAGCAGCTCGACCCGGAACGCATCGACGAACCCGGCCGCCTCGAACGCCTGCGCCCACCAGCGCGCGCCCTCGATCAGCGCGGCGCGGATATCGGCCGGCGCGGCACGGTCCATGTAGTAGACGATCGGCTTCTTCACCGGCGAGCGCGCGGCCTGCGGATCGACCTTCTCCAGCCGGAAACGCCGCGCCAGCCGCGTCACCACCGGCGCGTCCAGCGGCGCGGCGTAGTCGGTCACCAGCACCTGCGCCGAGGTGCCGGTGCGCGGGTCGTGCGGACGCGGCTCGAAGCCCGGCCCGGGCAGCCGGATGAAGGAGTGGTGGACGCCGAACGACAACGCGCGCGCGTCCGGCGCGACCCGCTCGACGTCCTTGCCCGGCTCGTCGGCGACGAAGGTCTGCACGGTCTGGAATTCGACGTTGTCCGGGAACGCCAGGGTCTGCTTCAGCTGCACGTAGCTCAGTGCCGGCGCGGGCTTGAAGCCGCCCTGCTTGCGCTGTTTCAGCCGCCCGGCGATGTCCAGCGCGTCGCGCAGCAGGAAGCCGGACAGGTCGAACGACACGCCACCGGCATCCTCGCCGGCGATCTCCGTGGACCACACCGTCGAGGGCAGGAACGAGGCGCGTACCGCGTCGACCTCGCCCTGGTCGGCGTTCTGCGCGCGGTAGCGGGTGTTCTCGAACTCGGCCAGCACCCGCTTGCCGACGCGCCGGAACACCAGAACCTGGGTCTGCCCGAGCGCGGCGCGGTCCAGGCCGATGCCGTTGGCGCCGAGGCCGCCGGCGATCGAGGGCTGGTAGAGATAGCGCGCCAGCACGCCGTCGGCGTCGGCCACCGGCAGGCGCACCAGCACCTTGGCGCCGGCGCCATCGCTGGCGACCTCGAAAAGTCCGGGCTGGAACCCCGGCGTGGCGATGGCGACGGGCGCGAGCAGCGCCAGGAAAGAAAACAGCAGGGAACGCAAACGCATGCCAGGTCGATCCGGTGAGGGCCATGGGAGGGGCCGCCCGATTGCCGTTGCGCAAAGACCCTTCGCACCCGTCATTCCCGCGCAGGCGGGAATCCATGGACTCTGCTTCTGACAGCTCAACGTCTCTGGATTCCCGCCTGCGCGGGAATGACGAGCCCAAAGATACGCGCGATGGGCAACAGTCTTCCCCCGACGGGAAGACTACCAGCGATAGTTCACGCTGCCATACAGGTAGCGGCCGTTCCAGCTCAGCGGCGAGAACAGGCTGTAGATCGCGCCGGTGTTGCTGGTGTCGTTGGCGCGGTCCGGGCGTACGTCGAACACGTTGTCGGCGCCCAGCGCGAACGTCCACGCCCGCAGCCGGTACCTGACCGACAGGTCCAGCGTCCACTTCGGCCCGAACCATTCGTCCAGGCTCGCGCCGCTGTTGCTGTAGACCTTGTACCAGCCGTAGCGATTGACCGTGCCGTGCAGCGACCAATGCCTGCCGGTGTCGTAGTCGGCGCCGATGTTGAGCTTGGTGCGCGGGTTGGTGTCGCCCAGCAGGCCGTACAGCTCGCGCCGCTCCACGCGCTGGGTGCTCACCCCGAGTTCGTCCAGGATCGCCGGGTTGGCCTTGACCTTGATCACCTCGTTGTCGTTGTACGACCAGCTCAGGCTGCTGTCGAAACGATGGCCGTTGTCCAGGTCGAACCCGTACTGGCTGACCAGCTCGACGCCGCGGGTGCGGGTGTCGACCGCGTTGGTGAAGTAGCGCAGGCTGGTGTAGTTGGTGCTCAGGCCGTTGGCGGCCAGGTATTCCTGCACCGCGTCGGAGCTGATGTCCAGGTTCGAGGACAGGTTGATGCGGTCGTCGATGCGAATGTAGAACGCGTCCAGGCTCAGGTTCCAGCCCGGCAGCGGGTTGAGCACCACGCCGGCGGTCGCGCTGCGCGACTTTTCGGCCTTGAGCTTCTCCGCGCCGAGCAGCTGGGAGATCTTCGCCGAGACCGGGAAGGTGCCGGTCTCCACCAGCACCGTGCCGTTGCCCAGGTCCTGGTACTGGCTGGTGATGCTGGAGTAGTACTGCTGCGCCAGGGTCGGGGCGCGGAAGCCAGTGGACAACGTGCCGCGCACGGCGAGCCTGGGAGTGAAGTCGAAGCGCCCGGACAGCGCCCCGGAGACGGTCGCGCCGAAGTCGCTGTAGTCCTCGTGGCGCAGCGCCAGCGAGCTGGAGAAACGCTCGGTGACGTTGGCCTCCAGGTTCACGTACTCGGCCAGGTTGTGGCGGCTCCAGCGGCCCGCGGTGACCCCGCTCAGGCTGCCGCCGCTGCCGTACTGGCTGTAGAGATCGCCCTGCTTCACCTGGTATTGCTGGCGGGTGTACTCCACGCCGGTCGCCAGCGTCAGCGGCCCGGCCAGCCAGGACACCTCGAAGTCGCGGCTCAGGTCGATGTTGGCGACGTCCTGCACGTTCTTGTAGCGCGGCCCCTGGATGTAGAACGGGGTCCAGCCGTAGTCGGCGTAGTAGTCGGCATTGACCATGTGGTAGCGCTGGTCGTACTCGTTCTGGCCGTGGTTGAGCGAGACGTCGTAGTACCAGCCGCCGCCGAGCGCGCCGCGCAGGCCGAGCACCGCCGAGGCGTCGCGCACGATCGGCAGGCCCATCGGCAGGTAGCCGTCCGGGTAGATGTCCTTGATGTTGTTGGAGGCGTTGGCGGCGCGGAACACCAGCGCGGTCTCGTAGCGCCCGCGCCGGTACATCGCGTTGCCGTACAGCTCGGCGGCGTCGCTGAACACGTAGTTGCCGGCCAGCGCGGCCTTGCGCGAGGCCACGTCCGGGTCGCCACGGCGGGCGGCGTAGGTGCCGTAGGCGGCGCTGCCGACCGCATTGCTGCCGTAGTAGCGGCCGGAGCGATTGCTCCAGTCGTTGTTCTCCAACTCGGCGCTGACGTGGATGCCGCCGTTCGCGCCGAGCGCGAAACCGGCATCGCCGGCCAGTTGCCGGTGCAGGCCGTCGCCCTCGCTGTAGCCGCCGTACTTGTAGCCGATGCTGCCGCCCTCGCTGCCCTTCTTCAGGATCACGTTGATGACCCCGCCGATCGCATCCGAGCCGTAGCGCGCCGAGGCGCCGTCGCGCAGCACCTCGATCCGCGCGATCGCGTTGATCGGGATCGCGTTGAGGTCGGTCGGGTTGGAGCCGCGCCCGATCGCCCCGCCCATGTTGAGAAAGGCGCCGGCATGGCGACGCTTGCCGTCCACCAGCACCAGCACCTGGTCGGGTGACAGCCCGCGCAAGGTCACCGGGCGCACCACCTCCGCGCCGCTGATCGTGACCGGCTGCGGGAAGCTGATCGACGGCACCAGCCGTGCCAGCGCCGCGGCGAACTCGGTGGTGCCCAGGTTCTGCAGCTGCTCGGAGCTGATCACGTCGATCGGCTGCAACGAGCTGCTGACCGTGCGCTCGGCGCGGGTGCCGGTGACGATCACCGTATCCAGCGTCTGCGCGCTGGATGCGGCCGCCGGCGTCTGCTCGGCCTGCTCATCGTCCGGATAACCAGCACCCGCGCCAACTACGGCCAGCGCGGCGCTCAGCGACTGCGCCGAGACCCGCTTGCTGCCGGAAGCCCGCTCGACATCCCCCTCGACCGCCGCCGCCGGCTCGGTCCCCAGGGACATCCACAACAGCGCGAACCCCATCGCCGCGCTCGACCGCTTTTCCGCAAAGTGCATCCAGGTTCTCCCTCGACATGTGTCCGTCAGTACATCACCACCGTCATTGGCTCTCCCCTTTCATCCCCGAGGCGCGGGCCAGCCGGTTCGGCGATCGCCACGCCAACATCCACCAGGCGCGCGGATGTCATCCATCCCTCCAATGGCCAAGCCTCCACAGCTTCGCCCTTGCCGCGTGCGCGATGTCAAGCCACGCCCTTGCCCCGTGAGGCGCGCAGGCACGGCAAGCGCCCGCTCGATGCCGGTTCGGCAAGGTCCGCGGCAGCGCTGGCCGCCCGCCCGCTCAAAGCTCCGCCAGCCCCGGCGGGTTGGTCTGCGCGCGATCCACCGCTTCCTCCTGCAGGTTCCAGCGCGCCAGGGCCTTGGCATAGTGGCCATTGCCGATCTGGGTGTTGAGCGCCTGGGTGATCGCCTCGGCCAGGCCGCTGCCCTTGCGCGTGGCCGCCGAGATCGCCGCCGCGTTCGGCCAACCGCCGGGGAACAGCCCGACCCGGCGTATCTTGCCGTCGCGCGCGGCCCAGGCGCTGGTGGCGTTCGGCCCGAACGACACGTCGGCGCGACCGGTGATCACCGCCAGCCGGCCGATCACGTCGTCGTCGATGTACTGGAACTGCACCGGCTTCAGGCCCGCCGCGACGTTCTGCGCGTCCCAGCGGCGCAGGATCTGGTCCTGGTTGGTGGCGCTGCCGACTACCACCTTGAGCCCGGCCACATCGCTGGGTTGCCTGATTTCCTTGATCGGCCCATCGGTGCGGGTATAGATGCCGAGCAGGTCGTAGCGGTAGCTGGAGAAGTCGTATTTCTTCTTGCGCTCCTCGGTCACGGTCACGTTGGACAGCACCGCGTCGTACTTGCCCGACTCCAGGCCCAGCGGCCAGTCGGCCCAGGCCACCGCGACCAGGTTCAGGCGCAGGCCCAGCGACTCGGCGACCAGCCGCGCGATGTCCGGCTCGATGCCGATCACAGTCTTGCCGTCGGCCGCATAGTCCATCAGCGGCAGCGCGCCGGGATTGGTGGCCACGGTCAGCGCGCCGGGCACCGCGAACTTGAAGTCCTTCGGCAGCAGCGCGATCGCCGCCGGGTCCGGCTCGGCATGGATCGGCGGCACGTCGGCGAGATCGGGCTTGCGCGCCACCTGCGCGGGCTCGCCGTCGCTGCGCGAATGGCGCGAATACAGGATCGCGGCGACGCCGGCGGCGAGCACCAGCGCGATCAGGAGGGCATGGCGGCGGCGTTGGCCGGGGACGGTCATGGCGGCTACTCGGCGGGATGGAGAGGAAGCGGTGCCGGGCGCGAGCGGTCGTTGCGGGAACGCCACTGGCGACGGCAGTCGCGGCGGCGGGCGGGCAAGCGATCCGTCACAGCACCTTGGCCAGGAACTCGGCGGTGCGCGGATGCGCCGGCCGCTCGAACAGCTGCTGCGGCGGGCCGGCCTCGACGATCCGGCCCTGCTCCATGAACACCACGCGGTCGGCGACGCGGCGCGCGAAGCCGATCTCGTGGGTGACGATCACCAGGGTGGTGCCCGAGCGCGCCAGCTCCTCGATCACTTCCAGCACCTCATTGACCAGCTCCGGGTCCAGCGCCGAGGTCGGCTCGTCGAACAGCAGCACCTTGGGCCGCAGCGCCAGCGCGCGCGCGATCGCCACGCGCTGCTGCTGGCCGCCGGAGAGCTGGCGCGGATAGGCGTCGGCCTTTTCGGCCAGCCCGACCCGCGCCAGCAGCGCCAGCGCCTGGCGCTCGGCCTCGGCGCGCGCCAGCCCGCGCACCGCGATCGGCGCCTCGATCACGTTCTCCAGCACGCTCAGGTGCGGGAACAGGTTGAAGTTCTGGAACACCATGCCGATGTCGGCGCGGCGGCGGCGGATCTCGGCCTCGCGCAGCTCGTGCAGGGTATCGCCGGCGCGGCGGTAGCCGACCAGTTCGCCATCGACCGCGACGTAGCCGGCATCCACCCGTTCGAGGTGGTTGATGGTGCGCAGCAGGGTCGACTTGCCGGCGCCGGACGGGCCGATGATCGCGGTCACGCTGCCGGACGGCAGTTCCAGGTCGACCTCGTGCAGCACCGCCTGCTCGCCGAAGCGCTTGCCGACGCCGCGGATCGACACCGCGCCGCCGGGCCCGCCGCGGGCCAGCCCGGGCACCGACGCCGGCACGTCGCGCGCCTGCTTCGCCCGC
>JASGDF010000187.1:0-5226 GCA_047607345.1 Pseudomonas sp.
CGACGCGCCGCCGCCGCCGGCCGCGTCGAGCCCGGCCGCGGCCGGCCGCGACCGGCTGGAGTTGGCGGTGGCCTATCTCGACCTGGGCGACAAGGACAGCGCGCGCAGTCTGCTGCTGGAAGTGGCCGCCAGCGGGGACGCGGAAGCGCGCGCCGAAGCCTCCTCGCTGCTCGCCCAGATCGGTTGAGGGCCGTGAAGTGGCATCGTGGGAGCGACTTCAGTCGCGATGAGGCTCTCCCGGGAAAGCCTCATCGCGACTGATGGCCCGAGGCCACCCAGAGTCGCTCCTACGAGAAGCAGTTACGTTTTTCTCAGCGAGGTACCGATGCGCTACGCCATGGGCGTGGAATACGACGGCAGCGAATTCCAGGGCTGGCAGCAGCTCGGCGAGCATGGCGGCCCCAGCGTGCAGGCGACGTTGCAGCAAGCCTTGTCGTCGGTGGCCGCCGGACCGGTGCAGGTGGTCTGCGCCGGCCGTACCGATGCCGGGGTGCACGGTGAATGCCAGGTGGTGCATTTCGACAGCGATGCGCGCCGTGAACCACGCGGCTGGATGCTGGGCACGACCGCGCGGCTGCCGCCCTCGGTGGCGGTGCGCTGGTGCGTGCCGGTCGCCGACGATTTCAACGCGCGTTTTTCCGCGCGCGCGCGCCGCTACCGCTACCGCCTGCTCAACCGCCAGGTACGGCCGGCGCTGTATCGCCAGGCGCTGAGCTGGGAGCGACGTCCGCTGGACGCCGAGGTGATGCACGCCGCCGCGCAGGCCTTGCTTGGCGAGAACGACTTCAGCGCGTTCCGTAGCGTGCAGTGCCAGGCGCTGCACGCGCGGCGCGAATTGCAATGGGTGCGTGTACGACGCGAGGGCGAGGTCATCGAGATCGGCGTTCAGGCCAATGCATTCCTTCATCACATGGTGCGCAATATCGTGGGCTCTTTGATTCCTGTCGGGACCGGCGAAAAACCGGCGGCGTGGATCGCGGAACTGCTGGCCGGGCGTGATCGCACCGTGGCCGGGCCGACCGCGCCGCCGCAGGGACTGGTCTTCGTCGGTCCACTGTATCCCGCTCAATGGCACCTGCCCGCCGAGGTCACTCTATGAATCGAACGCTCTACCGTACCCGCATCAAGTTCTGTGGCATGACCCGCGCCGGCGATATCCGCCTGGCCGGCGAACTCGGCGTGGACGCGGTGGGCTTCATTTTTGCGCATGGCAGCTCGCGTCGGGTCGTCCCGGCCGAGGCGCGCGCGATGCGCCAGGCGATCGCGCCGATGGTCGATGTGGTGGCGCTGTTCCGCAACAACCCCAAGGACGAGGTGCGCGAGGTGCTGCGCACGGTGCGGCCGACCCTGCTGCAGTTCCACGGCGAGGAGGACGATGCGTTCTGCCGCAGCTTCAACCTGCCGTACCTGAAGGCGATCCCGATGGGCGGCAGCGGCAGTGGTTCGGAGCCCAACGCGCGCACCTTGCAGCTGACCCATCCGAACGCTTCCGGCTTTCTGTTCGACAGCCACGCGCCTGGCGCCAGCGGCGGCAGCGGCCGGACCTTCGACTGGTCGCGCCTGCCGACCGGGCTGCACCGGCCGTTCCTGCTGGCCGGCGGGATCAACGCGGACAACGTGTTCGACGCGATCATCGGCACGCTGCCGTGGGGCGTGGACGTTTCCAGTGGCATCGAGTTGTCGCCGGGCATCAAGGACGGCCACGAGATGCGCCGCTTCGTCGAGGAAGTGCGGCGCGCGGATTGCCACGAGCTCGGCTGAGCAAGCGCGTTGCTTTCCGTAGGAGCGCCTTCAGTCGCGACGAGGCTTTGCCAGTAAAGCCTCATCGCGACTGAAGTCGCTCCTACAGGAGAACCCGCAAAGCGCTCAGCGTGCGAGCTCGCCCCGGAACCACTCGCCCAGCTGCTCGATGCGCGGGTCCGGGTTGCGCCGCAGCCGGCACAGTATCCAGCGCGCCGGAGTTTCCACGAAACCCCAGGGGGCGAGCAGCCGGCCGCTGGCCAGGTCCTCGCGAACCAGCGGCTGTGGCGCGATCGCGATGCCGAGCCCGGCCACCGCCGCTTCCAGCAGGTAGATTAGGTGTTCGAACTCGTTGCCGTGGCGCAGCGTATCGGTCGCGATGCCGTGCGCCGCGGCCCAGTCGCGCCAGGCCTGCGGGCGCGAGCGGGTATGCAGCAGTGGGTAGTCGAGCAGGCGCTGCGGCGCGCTGCCCACCAGCCGGGCGGCGTCCGGATGACGCGGGCTCAGCACCGGGCCGATCCGTTCCGGGCCGAGGTCGTAGACCTGCCAGTCCGCCGGCCAGGGCGGGGCCGCCAGCAGCAGCACCGCGTCCAGCCCGGGCAGGTGTGGCTCGGGTACTTGCTCGCGCGCGGAAAGGTGCAGCCGGATCGACGGCAACGCCCGTTCCAGTCGGTCCAGGCGCGGGATCAGCCAGCGCGCCAGCAGGCTGGCCGGACAGCCCAGCACCAACGGAGTCTCGGCCGGCTGGTGGCGCAACTCGGTCCAGGCATCGCCGAGTCGCGAGAATGCCTCGCTGGCGGCGTCGCGCAGGCGCTCGCCGGCGGCGGTCAGCACGAGCCCGCGTCCGGCCTTGGCGAACAGTGCGCTGCCGAGGGTTTGCTCCAGCGTGCGCACATGCCGGCTGACCGCGCCATGCGTGACGTGCAGTTCGTCGGCGGCACGGCTGACGCTGCCCAGTCGCGCGGCGGCCTCGAAGGCGCGCAGGGCGGAAAGCGGGGGCAGGGGTTGGGCCATGATGTGTGATTGTAGATCACCAATCGTGCGCAATCGTCGATTTATCCGGATGCGCCACGCAAGGTAAAATAACCTTCAAATCAGCATGCCCCGCGCCGACGCGGGATGGATCCGACGATGTCCGCCTCTCCCATTCGTGATTTCCACGCGTTTCCCGACCCGGCCGGTCACTTCGGTCGCTACGGTGGACGCTTCGTTGCCGAGACCCTGATCGGTCCGTTGGATGAGCTGGCGGCCGCCTACGATGCGGCGCGTCAGGATCCGGCCTTCATCGCCGCCTACGACAAGGACCTCAAGCACTACGTCGGCCGCCCCAGCCCGATCTATCATGCCGAGCGATTGAGCCGCGAGGTCGGCGGCGCGCAGATCCTGCTCAAGCGCGAGGACCTGAACCACACCGGCGCGCACAAGATCAACAACACCATCGGCCAGGCGCTGCTGGCCGCGCGGATGGGCAAGACCCGGATCATCGCCGAGACCGGCGCCGGCCAGCACGGCGTGGCCAGTGCCACCGTCGCCGCGCGGCTGGGCCTGGAATGCGTGGTCTACATGGGCGCCACCGACATCGAGCGGCAGAAGATCAACGTCTACCGGATGAAGCTGCTCGGCGCGACCGTGGTGCCGGTGACCTCCGGCTCGGCCACGCTCAAGGACGCGCTCAACGAGGCGATGCGCGACTGGGTGACCAACGTGCGCGACACCTTCTACATCATCGGCACCGTTGCCGGTCCCGACCCGTACCCGCGCATGGTGCGCGACTTCAACGCGATCGTCGGCCGCGAGGCGCGCGCGCAGATGCTGGAGGACTACGGTCGCCTGCCGGACGCGATCACCGCCTGCGTCGGCGGCGGCAGCAACGCGATCGGCCTGTTCCATGCCTTCCTCAACGATCCCGGCGTGGCGATCTACGGCGCCGAGGCGGCCGGCGACGGCATCGCCAGCGGTCGCCACGCCGCCTCGATCGCGGCCGGCCGCCCCGGCGTGCTGCACGGCAACCGCACCTACGTGATCTGCGATGACGATGGCCAGATCATCGAGACCCATTCGGTCTCGGCCGGCCTGGACTACCCGGGCGTCGGCCCGGAGCACGCGTTCCTGGCCGACAGTGGCCGCGCGCAGTACCTGGGCATCACCGACGACGAGGCGCTGGCCGCGTTCCACCTGCTGGCGCATACCGAGGGCATCCTCGCCGCGCTGGAGTCCAGCCACGCCGTGGCCCAGGCGATCAAGCTGGCGCGCGACCTGCCGAAGGACGCGTTGGTGCTGTGCAACCTGTCCGGGCGCGGCGACAAGGACGTGCACACCATCGCCGCGCGCGAAGGCGTGCAGGTCTGAAGTGGCTTGGGCCCGCGCGACGCTGATCGCGGCGGTCGACGCTGATGGCGAGCACGAACGGCTGCACGCCTGGCTCGATCGCTGGCGGCTGCGGCGGCGGACCTGTTCCGACAACACCGGCTGCGGCTGCCGCGTGGACATGTTCGAGGTCGTCGCGCCCGTCGAGGCGCTGGCCGAACTGCCCGCGCGGATGCGCAGCCACGAAGCGGCCATGGCCGCCGATTGAACCGACTACCGGGATGCCAAACATGCGTCGTATCGAAACCGTCTTCCAGCGTCTGCGCGGCGAATCGCGCAAGGCCCTGATCCCCTTCATCACCGCCGGCGACCCGTCGCTGGAGGCCACGGTGCCGCTGATGCATGCCCTGGTGCGCGCCGGCGCCGACGTGATCGAGCTGGGCGTGCCGTTCTCCGACCCGATGGCCGACGGCCCGACCATCCAGCGCAGTTCCGAACGCGCGCTGGCGCGCGGCGCCGGGCTGGCCTACGTGCTGGAGGCGGTGCAGGAGTTCCGCCGCGAGGACGCCGCCACGCCGGTGGTGTTGATGGGCTATCTCAATCCGGTCGAGATCCACGGTACCGCGCGCTTCGCCGAGGCGGCCGTGGCCGCGGGCGTCGATGGCGTGCTGCTGGTCGACCTGCCGCCGGAGGAGGCAGGCGAGACCCGCGAGGCCTTTACCGCGGCCGGCCTGGACCTGATCGTGCTGGCCGCCCCGACCACCACCGACGCGCGCCTGGCGACGCTGTGCGAGACCGCGCAGGGCTATCTCTACTACGTCAGCTTCGCCGGTGTGACCGGCGCGGACCGCCTCGATACCCGCTCGGCCGGCGACCGCCTGCGGCAGATCCGCGAGCGTTCGAGGGTGCCGGTGGTGGCCGGCTTCGGCATCAAGGACGCCGCCAGCGCTGCGGCGATGGCGGTCGACGCCGACGGCGTGGTGGTCGGCAGCGCGCTGGTGGCGGCGCTGGCCGACGCCGAGGACACCGCCGCGGCCCGCGAACGTGCCGAAGCCTTCCTGGTGCCGCTGCGGCAGGCCCTGGACGTCGGCTAAGCGTCTCCAGCCCGCTGCCTCTTGTAGGAGCGACTTCAGTCGCGATGGGGACTTCCCTGGGAAAGCCCCATCGCGACTGAAGTCG
>JASGDF010000188.1:0-24680 GCA_047607345.1 Pseudomonas sp.
CGGACGCGTGCGCGGCAGCCAAGTACGCCGCGTCCCCGCGCCACCGCGCGCGGCGGCGCGGGGACGCGGCCCTGTCCGGCCGGTGCTGCGCTGGCTGGCGATGGCCGCACTGGTGCTGTGCTGGGTGCCCGAGGCGCTGGCGCAGCAGAAGCTGCCGCTGGATCCGGCCCGCTCGCAGTTCGGCTTCGAGATCCGCACCCGCTTCGGCCAGAAGATCAGCGGCGTGTTCCCGCGCTTCGACGGCGACATCCTGGTGCTGCCCGACGGCCGCCATCAGGTGCGGCTGCGGATCTACACCGACCAGGTCGAGATCCCCGGCAAGCCGCGCTACACCGCCTGGATGCGCGGCGAGGACTTCTTCGACGTGGCGCGCTACGCGCTGGTGGAATTCGACTCGCTGCCCTACGTGCCGCCGGACTACGGCCAGCCCCGGGACATCGTCGGCAACCTCACCATGCGTGGCGTCACCCACCTGGAGACGTTGACGGTGCTGCCGTCCGAATGCACCCGCGCAGGCTATGATTGCGATGTGATCAGTCGAGGCACGGTCCTGCGCGGACGTTACGGGATGGACAAATGGCAGGTGGCCCTCGGCGACCGGGTGACCTTCGTGCTGCGCGCGCGCTTTCTGGAGGCGCCGCAACCGTGAATTCCCTGCTGCGGTACCTGATCCTGGCCTGCATGCTGTTGGCCAGCGGTTGCGCTGGCCTGTCCAGTGCCCGGCGCGACCAGGCCGCCACGATCGCCGTTGCCGCACGCCAGAGCACGCTCGATTGCGATCGCGCCGACCGCTGCGCGCAACCTTCGCCGTTGCGCGCGCTGGGCGGCACGGCGATCAGCCAGTCCACCGCGCAGGCCCCGCGCCACTACGCCACGATCCTCGACCATGGCGAGCAGGCCCTGGTCGCGCGCCTGAACCTGATCCACGCCGCGACCCGCAGCATCGACCTGCAGACCTACATCTTCGACAAGGACGACAGCGCGCGGCTGGTACTGGACGCGCTGCTCGACGCCGCCCGGCGCGGGGTCAAGGTGCGGCTGTTGATCGACCAGCTCTCGGCGATTTCCGACCTGCAGATCCTCGGCGCGCTGGCTGGCGCGCACCGCAACTTCGAGCTGCGCATCTACAACCCGGCCTTCGGCAAGGCCAGGCTCAACTACTTCGACTACGCCGGCAGCGTGCTGTGCTGCTTCCGCCGCTTCAACCAGCGCATGCACAACAAGCTGCTGGTCATCGACGACGTGGTCGGCGTGGTCGGCGGGCGCAACTACCAGGACGACTACTACGACTGGGACGGCGAGTACAACTTCCGCGACCGCGACGTGATCGTGGCCGGCCCGGAGGCGCGCGCGATGGCGGCCAACTTCGACGCGTTCTGGCGCGCGCCGCGCAGCGTGCCGGTCGAACGGCTCAACGACGTCGGTCGGCTGCTGCTCAAGCAGGGCGTGCCGGCGATGCCGCCGGAGGCGTTCCAGCGTCCGGAACGGATCGCGCGGGTGCGGGCGGAGGCAGCCGATCCGGACTTCGTGCGCGAGCGCTTCGTCGATACCGCGTTGCCGGTGCGCGGCGTGCGCTATTACGCCGACCTGCCGCAGAAGCATCGCCGGCAGCATGCCGCCAGGGCGGTGTCGACCGCGCCCGAACTGGATGGGCTGATCGCCGGCGCGCAGAAGGAAGTGATCGTGCAGACGCCGTACCTGGTGCTGTCCAAGCCGGCCCAGCAGATCTTCCGCGAACTGCGCAAGCGCGAGCATCCGCCGCGCGTGGTGGTGGCGACCAACAGCCTGGCGGCCACCGACAACCCGGTCGTCTATGCGCTGTCGTACAAGTACAAGCGGCGCAACCTGCGCGAACTGGGCTTCAACCTCTACGAGTACAAGCCGTTCCCGCTGGACGCGCCGGTCGACTACGAGAACCTGGTGCCGCATCCGCTGGGCGAGAACGGCGACAACCACCGCGAGAACCGGGTGATCGGCGGCAGCGCGTTCGGCAATGCCGTGCGCGGCAGCGGCGGCCCCGGCGGCAGTCGCCGCCAGGGCGGCAGCGCGGTCGACCGGCACCTGCTGCGCACCGAGACCCGGCCCTCGTTCCTGGGCACTCGCGCGGTCAACCGGCCGCTGCCGGTCACCCGTGACGGCGCGCGCATGGGCCTGCATGCCAAGTCGCTGGTGGTGGACCGCCGGGTCGGCGTGGTCGGCACCCACAACTTCGACCCGCGCAGCGAGAACTACAACACCGAGGGCGCGGTGGTGATAGAAGACCCGGCGTTCGCCGAAGCGCTGGCCGCCAGCATCGAGCGAGACATCGCGCCCGAGAATTCCTGGGTGGTGGCGCCACGGGTCAAGCCGCCGGTGGTCGGCGCGCTCAACTACAGCGTCGGCAAGGTCTCCGAGGCGCTGCCGGTGCTGGATTTCTGGCCGTGGCGCTACGCCACCAACTACCAGTTCAAGCCCGGGCCGGATTGCCCGTTCCCGCTCAAGCGTCAGGACCCGCAGTTCCAGCAGTGCTACGTCGCGGTGGGCGACTTCCCCGAGGTCAACGTCGGGCCGAAGTGGCTGCTGGTGCGGATGCTGACCGCATTCGGCGCCGGCCTGGTGCCGATCCTGTGAGGTACGGGTAGGCTTGCCACGAACCCTAGACCACGAACACGCCATGGCCTTCCGCGAACGCGTAGACATCGATGCCCTCAATCGGCTCAGCCGCGACACCTTGATCGAACATCTGGGCATCGTGTTCACCGAGGCCGGCGAGGACTGGCTGCGCGCGACCATGCCGGTCGATGCGCGTACCCGCCAGCCCTACGGCCTGCTGCACGGCGGTGCCTCGGTGGTATTGGCCGAGACGCTCGGCAGCAGCGCCGGCAACCTGTGTGTCGATCCGTCCACACAGCTGTGCGTGGGCCTGGAGATCAACGCCAACCATCTGCGCGCCGCGACGCGTGGCCTGGTGACCGGTATTGCGCGCGCGGTGCATGTCGGGCGCAGCACCCAGGTATGGGACATCGCGATCGAGGACGAGGCGGGCCGGCGCACCTGCGTCTCGCGGCTTACCCTGGCGGTGGTGGCGCGGTCGCAGTCGCTTGCGTAGTACCGGTCTGGTCCGGCCGGAGCGTTCCGGTCGGTGCCCTGGCCGGGCGAGCTCGCCGCTTCGCAACGCCGGTGCGGAAATCGCCGCTGGAACAGCGATACCCATCCACGGCACTGCGTCAGGCCGCATCTGCTGCCACAATAGCCATGCCTTCTCCCAGGTTTTCCGGTACCTTGCCCGAATGAGCGAGTCATCCCTGCCCGTCACGGGCGAAGCCGGCGGCACGCTGCGCTGGTTCCGCTACCTGTACCGGGTGCCGTTGCTGTCGCTGCATGTGCTGATCGGGTTGCCGGCCACGTTGCTGTGCATCGTGGTGCCGGCGCTGGCCAATATCCGCCTCGGCGCGCACGACACGCTGGAGCAGTTCATGATCCGCTGGTGGCAGGGCAACCTGATGCGCATCTTCGGATTCCGCCTGTGCCGCTTCGGCACGCCGTTGAACGGTCCGGTCGTGTTCGTCGCCAACCATGTCAGCTGGGTCGACATCAGCGTGCTGCACAGCCAGCGGGTGATGGGCTTCGTCGCCAAGCGCGAGATCGCCGGCTGGCCGCTGATCGGCTGGCTGGCCGCGCGCGGGCAGACCATCTTCCACCAGCGCGGCAGCACCGAGTCGCTCGGCGGCGTGCTGCAGGCGATGCTGCGGCGGCTGCGCAGCGGCCGCGCGATCGGCGTCTTCCCCGAAGGGCGTACCCGCAGCGGCGCGGAGGTCGGCCCGTTCCATGCGCGCATCTTCCAGGCCGGCGTCGAGGCCGGCGTGCCGGTGCAGCCGGTGGCGCTGCGCTACGGCGAGCGCGGCAACATGCAGAGCGTGGTCGCGTTCGGCCCGCACGAAAGCTTCATGGCCAATTTCATGCGCCTGCTGGGCGAGCCCGCGCGCCTGGCCGAGATCCATTTCCTCGAGCCGATCGCCGCGCACGACCTGGAGGGCCGGCGCCGCATCGCCGAGACCTCGCGCACGCGCATCGTCGCGGCGATGGATTCCTGATCGCTGCGCGCGGCATGAACCTGCCCGCGCGCCGGCTTCACATGCTCAGGATCCTGTCCGGAGCGAGGATGCGCGCATGAACGCAGAAGACTTCAACCCGCCGCGCTGGCTGCGCAATCCGCACCTGCAGTCGGTACTCGGTTCCAGCGCGCTGCGCCGCCGCCGCGGCGAACGCCTGCTGGCCACCGCCGCCGCGGTCACCACCGAGCACATCCTCGACGGTGGCGATGGCGTGCGCTTGCAGGGTTGGCTGAGCACGCCGCGCGCGGACACGCCGCGCGGCACCGTGCTGCTGCTGCACGGCTGGGAAGGCAGTGCCGATTCCAACTACATGCGGATGACCGCGGTGCGTCTGCTCGGACTGGGCTACCAGGTGTTCCGGCTCAATTTCCGCGACCATGGCGGCACCCATCACCTCAACGCGGACCTGTTCCATTCCGACCGCCTCGACGAGGTGGTCAATGCCGCCTGCGACCTGTGGCGGCGCTTTCCCGCGCCGCGCCTGCTGGCCGCGGGCTATTCGCTGGGCGGCAACTTCGCGCTGCGCCTGGCGTTGCGCGCGCCGGCGGCGGGCCTGCCGCTGGCGCGCGTGGCCGCGGTCTGCCCGTTGCTGGACCCGGCCACGACGATGCTGCGCATCGAGGGCGGGCCGCAGTTCTACGACTGGTACTTCCGCCGCAAGTGGCGTGAGTCGTTGGAGCGCAAGCGCGCGTTGTTTCCCGAGCAGCACGGCTACGACGACGCGACGCTGGCGATGGACATGCGCGGACTGATGGCCTGGCTGGCCGAGCGCCATACCGGGCACGGCTCGCTGGAGGCCTATTTCGACAGCTACTCGATCGCCGGCAACCGGCTGGCGGGGCTGCAGGTGCCGGCCGACATCCTGATGGCGGAGGACGATCCGGTGATCCCGTTCGAGGATTTCCGCGGTTTGCAGCTGCCGGCGAACGCGCACCTGGAGGTGGCGCACTGGGGCGGTCATTGCGGGTTCCTGGAGAATGCGCGCGGCGACGGCTTCGCCGAGCGCTGGGTGGCGGAGCGGCTGGACCTGGGCATGCCGGGCGGCTGATCGCAGGGCCGGCAGCGCCGGCCACTGGCGCGACTGTGCCGAGGCCATTGGCGACACTGGTGCCGATCGCCGGGCGGCTTGGCTATCCTGTCCGGTAGCGCCGAGCAGGCTCGGATCGACCTTCCCCATCGCAGCAACGAGAGAGCGCATGCATCTGACCAGCCAGAGCTTCGAGAATGGCCAGCCGATCCCGGCCGAGTTCGCCGCCGGCACGCCGCAAGGCTTCGCCCCCAACCGCAACCCGCAGCTGGCATGGGGCGAGGTGCCGGCCGGCACGCGCTCGTTCGCGCTGCTGTGCATCGATCCGGACGTGCCGACCGTGCCCGAGACCGTCGGCCGCGACGACCTGGAGATCCCGGTCGACCAGCCACGCACCGATTTCGTGCATTGGGTGATCGCCGACATCCCCGCCGACGTGCGCGAGATCGCCGCCGGCAGTTGCAGCGACGGCTTCGTCGCCAAGGGCAAGCAGGCGCCGGCCGGGCCGGCCGGCGCGCGCCAGGGCGTGAACAGCTACACCGGCTGGTTTGCCGGCAATCCGGACATGGCCGGCGACTACCTCGGCTACGACGGCCCGTATCCGCCGTTCAACGACCTGCGCCTGCACCGCTACTTCTTCCGCCTGTTCGCGCTGGACGTGGCGACGCTGGAGCTGCCGGCGCGCTTCGAGGCCGGCGACGTGCTGGGCGCGATCCAGGGCCATGTGCTGGCCGAGGCGGCGATCCACGGTACCTATACGCTCAATCCCAAGCTGCGCGGTTGAGCCACCGCTGTCTGTCCGTGTTTCGTTGTAGGAGCGACTTCAGTCGCGATGGGGCTTTTCCGGGAAAGCCCCATCGCGACTGAAGTCGCTCCCACAAAAAGCAGGGCGCGGCCAGGTGCGTTGCCGCTACGCCGGCAGAAACGCCAGCAGCGCCACGCCCAGCACGATGCGGTACCAGGCGAAGGCGGTGAACGTGTGCGACTTGATGTAGCCGAGCAGCCACTTCACCACCGCGAAGCCGGTCACCGCCGCCGCGGCGAAGGCCACGCCGACATCGACGAAGTTCTCGTGCTCGATCCCGCCGTCGCGGAACAGTTCCAGGAACGTGTAGCCACTGGCCGCGAACATCGTCGGGATGCCGACCAGGAACGCGAACTCGGCCGCCGCCGAGCGCTTGCTCAGGCCCAGCAGCATCGCGATGAAGATGGTCGTGGCCGAGCGCGAGGTGCCGGGGAACACGCCGGCCAGCACCTGCGCCAGGCCGACCGCGATGGCGACCTTCCAGGTGACGTTCTCGCGTTCGGGCAGGCGCCCGGCGAAATGCTCGGCGACCAGCATCCAGATGCCGCCCAGGATCAGCGCCCAGGCCACCGGCTGCACCGTCTCGGGCAGTTCCCAGCCGGCCTTGCGCACCACCAGCCCAACCACCGCGGTCACCGCGAAGGCGCCGATCAGCTTGGCCACGTAGTCGCGGTTGGCGCGCTCGCCCAGGCCGGTGGCCAGCGCCCAGATGCGTTGCCAGTAGACCAGCGTGATCGCCAGGATCGCGCCGGCCTGGATCACGATGATGAAGAAGTCCGAGCGCCGGCCCAGCCATTGCTCGGCGATCAGCAGGTGGCCGGTGGAGGAGACCGGGAGGAACTCGGTCAGGCCTTCGAGGATGCCCAGCAGGAGGGCGGAGAGCAGATCGGACATGCCGGCCTAAGAGGGGGAGGGGGGAGCCCAAGCATAGAACATGCCTACCTGTGAAACCGCTTAATCACCAAATTGGTGCATAAATTCTTGTGCGCACCAATTTGGATCTTTCCTGTGAGTAATGCGTGAAACCATCTCCATATGAATCAATGACTTGTGCTTGTCTCGAGATTGGCACGGTGATTGCTTAAACGTGTTCGCATCCAATCACCAATTCACCAACCCGAGGTTTTCTCCGATGTCTGCGGAAAATGTTGAGAAGCTGATCAAGGACAACAAGGTCGAGTTCGTCGACCTGCGTTTCGTCGATATGCGCGGCGTGCAGCAGCACGTGACGTTCCCGGCCAGCATCGTGGAGCCCTCGCTGTTCGAGGAAGGCAAGATGTTCGACGGCTCCTCGATCGCCGGCTGGAAGGGCATCAACGAGTCCGACATGGTGCTGCTGCCCGACGCCGACACCGCTTACCTCGATCCGTTCTACGCCGATCCGACCGTCGTGCTGACCTGCGACATCCTCGATCCGGCCACCATGCAGAGCTATGCGCGCGATCCGCGCGGCATCGCCAAGCGCGCCGAGGCCTACCTGAAGTCCTCGGGCATCGCCGATCAGGCCTTCTTCGGCCCGGAGCCGGAATTCTTCATCTTCGACTCGGTCCGCTTCGCCAACGACATGGGCCACACCTTCTTCCAGGTCGGCTCGGAAGAGGCCGCCTGGAACACCGGCGCCAAGTTCGAGGGCGGCAACAGCGGCTACCGTCCGGGCGTGAAGGGCGGCTACTTCCCGGTTCCGCCGACCGACTCGCTGCACGACCTGCGCGCGGAGATGGTCAAGACCCTGGAGCAGGTCGGCATCGAGACCGAGGTGCACCACCACGAGGTCGCCACCGCCGGCCAGTGTGAGATCGGCACCAAGTTCAACTCGCTGGTGAAGAAGGCCGACGAGCTGCTGACCACCAAGTACATCGTCAAGAACGTCGCCTACCGCAACGGCAAGACCGCGACCTTCATGCCCAAGCCGATCGTCGGCGACAACGGCTCGGGCATGCATGTGCACCAGTCGCTGGCCAAGGGCGGCACCAACCTGTTCTCCGGCGACGGCTACGGCGGCCTGTCGCAGCTGGCGCTGTGGTACATCGGCGGCATCTTCAAGCACGCCAAGGCGATCAACGCGTTCGCCAACTCCGGCACCAACAGCTACAAGCGCCTGGTACCGGGCTTCGAGGCGCCGGTGATGCTGGCCTACTCGGCGCGCAATCGCTCGGCCTCGTGCCGCATCCCGTGGGTCTCCAACCCGAAGGCGCGCCGCATCGAGATGCGCTTCCCCGACCCGATCCAGTCCGGCTACCTGACCTTCACCGCGCTGCTGCTGGCCGGCCTGGACGGCATCAAGAACCAGATCGACCCGGGCGCGCCGAGCGACAAGGACCTGTACGACCTGCCGCCGGAGGAGGAGAAGCTGATCCCGCAGGTCTGCTCCAGCCTCGACCAGGCCCTGGAGGCACTGGACAAGGACCGCGAGTTCCTCAAGGCCGGCGGGGTGATGAGCGACGACTTCATCGACGGCTACATCGCGCTGAAGATGCAGGAAGTCACCAAGTTCCGCGCGGCCACCCACCCGCTGGAATACCAGCTGTACTACGCGAACTGAGGTTCGCGCAGTCGCTGCGCTCTGCCAACCGAGCAACCGCGGCGATGGCGAAGGCTCCCCCTCCCACCTTCGTCATCGCTGCACCTTATCTCGCGGCTGGGGAGCCGTATCGTCGGGGGGCACTGGATTGTGTGGCCGCACTGCGGCGGCATCCAGGGGCAACAGACAACGAGCGGGCTTCCGGGCCTTCGCCTCCTCCACGCTCGCGGGTGCCATGGCACCCGCCGTAGGCCCGGGAGCGGTTCGTACAAGCAGTGGGGCGCCGGACGGGCGCCCCGGGTGATTCGAAACCGCCGGTCGGCGCAATGCCGCCCGGTTCCTTCCACCATCGGGGTATGCGCATGAAACTGATCACCGCCATCATCCGACCGTTCAAGCTCGACGAGGTGCGCGAAGCGCTCTCGCAGGCAGGCGTGTCGGGTATCACCGTCACCGAGGTCAAGGGCTTCGGGCGGCAGAAAGGCCACACCGAGCTCTACCGCGGCGCCGAGTACGTCGTCGACTTCCTGCCGAAGATCAAGATCGAGACCGTCGTCACCGATGACCGCCTCGACGCGGTGGTCGAGGCGATCCAGACCGCGGCCGGCACCGGCAAGATCGGCGACGGCAAGATCTTCGTCACCGCGATCGAGCAGGTCGTGCGCATCCGCACCGGCGAAATCGGCGCCGATGCGCTCTAACCCCCACCCGGAGGCCCTCATTATGAAGACTGGTCTTTTTGCCGGGTGGAAGACCCGGTTCTACACCGCATGCATGCTGATGCTGTTCAGCGCACTGGCCCTGTTCGGCACCGCCAACCTTGCCTACGCGCAGGACGGCGCGGCCCAGACCGCACCGGCGCCGACCGAGCCGGTCAGCACCGAGCCGTTGCCGGAGCCTCCGGCCGCCGCGGCCCCGGCTGCCGCGGCCGAGCCGGCTCCGGTGGTCGAGAAGGGCGATGTCGCCTGGATGCTGACCTCCACGCTGCTGGTGCTGCTGATGGTGGTGCCCGGCCTGGCGCTGTTCTACGGCGGCATGGTGCGCGCCAAGAACGTGCTGTCGGTGCTGATCCAGGTCGCGGTGGTGTTCTCGTTGATCGCGATCCTGTGGGTGCTCTACGGCTACAGCCTGGCGTTCTCGGGCGAAGGCCCGTGGATCGGCAACCTCGACAAGGCGTTGCTGAAGGGCGTGAGCATCGAGACGCTGGCGGCGACCTTCACCAAGGGCGTGAGCCTGCCCGAGTACGTGTTCGTCGGCTTCCAGCTGACCTTCGCCGGCATCACCGGCGCGCTGATCGTCGGCGCCTTCGCCGAGCGCGCCAGGTTCGCCGCGGTGCTGCTGTTCTCGGTGATCTGGTTCACCTTCGGCTACCTGCCGCTGGCGCACATGGTCTGGGCCACCGGCGGCTACCTGTTCGACAAGGGCGCGCTGGACTTCGCCGGCGGCACCGTGGTGCACATCAATGCCGGTATCGCCGGCCTGGTGGGTGCCTACTTCGTCGGCAAGCGCACCGGCTTCGGCCGCGAGGCGATCAAGCCGCACAACGTGACGCTGACCTTCGTCGGCGCCTCGCTGCTGTGGGTGGGCTGGTTCGGCTTCAACGCCGGCTCCAACCTGGAAGCCAATGCCGGCGCCGCGCTGGCCTTCCTCAACACGCTGCTGGCCACCGCCGCGGCGGTGCTGGGCTGGTCGGCGACCGAGAAGGTCATCAAGGGCAAGTCCTCGGCGCTGGGCGTGGCCTCGGGCATGGTCGCCGGCCTGGTCGGCATCACCCCGGCCTGCGGCACCGTCGGCCCGTTCGGCGCGATCGTCATCGGCCTGGCCGCCGGCGTGCTGTGCGTGTGGGGTGTCACCGGCCTGAAGAAGCTGCTGGGCGCGGACGACAGCCTCGACGTGTTCGGCGTGCACGGCCTGGGCGGCATCATCGGCGCGATCCTGACCGGCGTGTTCTCGGCGGCCTCGCTGGGCGGCCAGAAGGGCGACGGCTACGACATCGCCCACCAGGTCGGCATCCAGGCGCTGGGCGTGGGCATCACCCTGGTGTGGATCGGCATCGTCTCGGTGGTCGCGTTCCTGATCGCCAAGCTGGTGTTCGGCCTGCGCGTGCCGGAGGAAGCCGAGCGCGAGGGTCTGGACATCACCTCGCATGGCGAGTCGGCCTACGAGGCCTGAGCAAGCAAGCGCCGGCCCGCGAAGCAACCGCGGGCCGGCGGTTTTCGCCAGGACATTGGATATCGCAGTCATGTCGGGGCTCCCTGGGGCGGAGCGCCCGGAGCCCGTTCCACCGAGGTGTAGCCATGTTTGTTCGCCCCGCCTCCGTCGTCCCCGCCCCGGGCCTGGCCGTGCGCGGCCCCCAATGCGGCACGCCCGTCGCTGCGATGGAGCATGTCTGCCGCATGCATACGCATCTTCTGCTTCTTCCGCCCGCCGCTATCGCTGGCCGGCGTCCGCGCGCATTACTGGCCAGTGCTGGACGGCGCGCCTGCTCAATGCCTTGCACTATATTGGTGCAATGTCCGTGACCGTCACCGTCTTCCCCTCAGTGGAGAGCCTGGGCACCCCGGTCGTCTGGGCGGATGCCGACGGCCGTGTTCAAGGGGTCAACTCAGCCTTCGCGCGCTGGCTCGGGGTCAGTGCGCGGCGCCTGCAGGATCAGCCGTTGGCGTCGCTGGAGATCCAGGGCGACGCGCTGGCGCGGTTCCTGGCCAATCAGGAGCGTGACGTGCTGCGTCTGCACCGGCTCGCGATTGGTCTGCCCGGCGAGACCCCGCGTTTCGCCGAGGGCTGGCTGACCCGGCTGGACGAAGGCGGCTGGCTGCTCGAAGCGCATCCGGTCGACGAGTTCCCCGCGCTCGATCCCACCCACGCGCTGCCCAGCGCGCTCAGCGCCGCGCTCAAGGGCTTGGCCCATGAACTGCGCAACCCGCTGGCCGGGCTGAAGGGCGCGGCGCAGTTGCTGGCGCGGCGCGGTGTGAACCGCGACCAGGACGAGCGCGAGCTGATCGAGCTGATCGGTTCGGAGATCGAGCGCCTGAACACCCTGCTCGAGCGCCTGCTGTCGCCCTCCCCGGCACGCCCGCACGAGGGCCTGAACATCCACGTGGTGCTCGAGCGCGTACTGCGCCTGGCCGAGAGCGAGGGCGGCTGGTCGGTGCGGTTGCAGCGCGACTACGATCCGAGCATCCCGGAGATCCTCGGTGACGCCGACCGTCTGACCCAGGCGGTCTGGAACCTGGTGCGCAACGCGATCCAGGCCGGTGCCAGCGTGGTGACGCTGCGCACCCGCGTCGAGCACGGCCAGCGCATTCGCGACCGGGTGCATGCGATGTCGCTGCGACTGGAAATCGTCGACGACGGCCGTGGCGTACCCGAGGAGCTGGCCGAGCACCTGTTCCTGCCGCTGGTCAGCGGTCGCGCCGAGGGCAGCGGCCTGGGCCTGGCGCTGGCGCAGCAGGTCGCGCGCGAGCACCACGGCACGTTGACCTTCCGCTCGCGTCCCGGACACACCGTTTTCACCCTGCTGTTGCCGCAGCTGGCCGGCGAGCATGACAAGGAGCGCCACCATGGCTGATGCCGATCCCGCCGCGCCGCGCATCTGGGTGGTCGACGACGACCGCTCGGTGCGGTTCGTACTGTCCACCGCGTTGCGCGACGCCGGCTACACCGTGGATGGTTTCGACAGCGCCTCGGCGGCGCTGCAGGCGCTGGCGGTAAGGCCGGTGCCTGACCTGCTGTTCACCGACGTGCGCATGCCCGGCGACGACGGCCTGACCCTGCTCGACAGGCTCAAGTCCAAGCACCCGCAGCTGCCGGTGATCGTGATGTCGGCCTACACCGACGTGGCCAGCACCGCCGGCGCGTTCCGTGGCGGCGCGCACGAGTTCCTGTCCAAGCCGTTCGACCTGGACGACGCGGTCGCGCTGGCCGCGCGCGCGCTGCCCGATGCCGACGAGGAGGATGCCGTGGCAACCGCCTCGCCGCTGCTCCAGGGCAGTGCCCAGCTGATCGGCGACACCCCGCCGATGCGCGCGCTGTTCCGCGCGATCGGCCGGCTCGCGCAGGCGCCGCTGTCGGTGCTGATCAACGGCGAGACCGGCACCGGCAAGGAACTGGTCGCGCGCGCGCTGCACAACGAGTCGCCGCGCGCGCGCAAGCCATTCGTCGCGCTCAACACCGCCGCGATCCCGGCCGAGCTGCTGGAGAGCGAGCTGTTCGGTCACGAGGCCGGCGCCTTCACCGGCGCGGCCAAGCGCCACATCGGTCGCTTCGAGCAGGCCGACGGCGGCACCCTGTTCCTCGACGAGATCGGCGACATGCCGCTGCCGCTGCAGACCCGGCTGCTGCGCGTGCTGGCCGAGAACGAGTTCTTCCGGGTCGGCGGGCGCGAGCTGATCCGGGTCGACGTGCGGGTGATCGCCGCGACCCACCAGGACCTGGAGGCGCTGGTCGAGCAGGGGCGCTTCCGCGCCGACCTGCTGCACCGCCTGGATGTGGTGCGGCTGCAGCTGCCGCCGCTGCGCGAGCGCCGCAGCGACGTGGCGCAGCTGGCCGAGAATTTCCTGGCGATGGCCGCGCGCAAGCTCGACATGCCGTCCAAGCGGCTGTCCACGGCCGCGCTGGAGGCGCTGCGCCGGCACGACTGGCCCGGCAACGTGCGCGAGCTGGAAAACGTGTGCTGGCGTCTGGCCGCGCTCGCTACCGCCGACACGATCGACGCGAGCGACGTGGCGGCGGCGTTGTCGCGCGCACGTCGGCCGGCGCGCGCGCCCGAGGATGGCGAGTGGGACGCGCTGCTCGCCAACTGGGCGCGCCAGCGCCTGGACGAGGGCGTCCAGGGCCTGCATGCCGAAGCGCGCGAGCGTTTCGACAAGGCCCTGCTGGAAGTGGCGCTGCAATTCACTCAGGGCCGCCGCGCCGAGGCGGCGGCACGCCTGGGCGTGGGTCGCAACACCGTGACCCGCAAGCTCGGCCCGGGCCGGCGCCGGCGCTGATCGCTCGGCCCGGGCCGCGTAGAGTGGAGCAAGTCCCGCTCCCTACGCATCGGCTGATCGCGGCCGCGCCAGTCGCTCCGCAGCGCTCGCGGGGATGCTCCTGCCGATGCAGGCCGCTAGACTGCGGAATATTCCGCGGCGGTCGGCTTTCATGGCGCCTGCACGCTGCGCTGCCTAGGTTGTGCCGCACAGGAGACAGCATTCGATGCGCTATCGGTCGTATTTCGTCATCGCCCTCGTCGTGCCGGCGTTGTTGGCCGGATGCAGCAGTGCGCCACCGCCGTCGCGTCCGCCACCGCCGCCGGCGGCCACGGTGGTGCCCAGCGTGCAGCGCGCCGAAGCCGCGCTGGCGTCGGCATCCGGCAGCCTGGTCAGCGGCAGGGTGGTGCTGCTGCCGGCGGTGCAGGGTGTGCGGATCACCGGCACCATCGGCGGGCTGCGTCCCGGCGGCAGCTTCGGCTTCCACGTACACGAACGTGGTGATTGCAGCGCAGTGGACGCGAGCAGTGCCGGCGGCCACTTCAATCCGACCGGCGCACCGCACGGACGTGCCGGTACCGGACCGCACCACCTCGGCGACCTGGACAACCTGGTTGCCGACAACGAGGGCGTGGTCCAGCTGGACCGGGTGTTGCAGGGCGTCAGCCTGGGCGGCGGCGGCAACGGTATCCTGGGCAAGGCGATCATCGTGCATGCCGATCCCGATGACTACCGCAGCCAGCCGGCCGGCAACGCCGGCGCCCGGCTGGCTTGCGGCGTAATCAAGGCCGCACGCTGAGCGGCTACCCTTCCGCGGGCCTGGTGCCCGCTGCCACGCAAGGAGAACTCCCGATGCGCAAGATCCCGACCCTGCTGTTCATCGCCACCACGTTGGCACTGGGCGCCTGCAAGCGCGAGCAACCGGCACCCGAGGCTGCCCCCGAGGCCGCTGCACCTACGGAAGGGCATCCCGAAGGCCACGCATCCGAACCGCCGGCATCGGCCAGTGCCACCGCCGAGCTAAAGCCGACCCAGGGCAGCACCGTCACCGGTACCATCACCTTCAAGGCGGTCGACGGCGTGCTGCATGTGAGTGGCCAGGTCGCCGGCCTGAAGCCCAACAGCGAGCATGGCTTCCACATCCACGAGAAGGGCGACTGCAGCGCGCCGGACGGCTCCAGCGCCGGTGGCCACTTCAACCCCGCGCACAGCGAGCACGGCAACCTCGGTACCGATCCGCACCACGGAGGCGACATGCCGAACATCGTTGCCGACGCGCAGGGCAACGCGACCATCGACGGTCCGGTGTCGAGCAATGTGAACCTCGGCAAGGGCGATGCGTTCGACATCGCCGGCCACGCGGTGATCGTCCATGCCGATCCGGACGACTACAAGACCCAGCCCACCGGCAATGCGGGAGGCCGCCTGGCCTGCGGGGTGATCACCACCACGCCGTAAACAGGGAATTGCGCGGGAGGGTTTTACGGCGGCTGGCAAAACCCAGCCGTCTGGTACGGCATCGCTGGCTTCGTCGAATCCATGGCCAGGCGCGATGACCTCACCCGTGCCGGAGGCGTGACTTCCGGCACTTGGTCCGCGGGCGCTGTGGCCGAAATCGTGGGTACCTCAAGAAACCCGGGATAGCGCCAGTGAAGATCGCATCCATCGCGCTGTTCTGCGTTCTGGCGATCGCGTCGAATGTGCATGCCGACCCGTTGCCGACTCCGGATGGTGTGTGCGCGACCACCACGGCCAGGACGTTGCAGGGGATGGCGGAAGGCGACTTCGCCTCGGCGGCGGGCGGTTTTTCCGACGCTGCGGCAGGCACGCACTCGGATCGCAGACTCGAACAGGACTGGAGCCAGTTGCTGGCTCGCAGCGGCGCATTCAAGCAGCGCAGCTCTGCCGAGGCGTTGGCCGTGCCCGAGCGGCATTACCTGCTCACGCGCATGGACTTCGCAACGGCCGGATGGGATGCGATCAGCGCATGTGACCAGGACGGCCGGCTGACCTACCTGGAATGGGCGCCCGCGTCTGATGCCGCGACACGTATCGCCAATGCCTTGCCCGCCACGCTGGCTGATGGGAGCACCAGCCACCCCACGAGTGTGCGGACCGCGTGGGGGCCGTTGCCGGCAACGTTGACACTGCCGGCCGGGCGCGGCCCGTTCCCCGCCCTCGTCATGGTGTCCGGCGCGGGCGCGCAGGACGAGGATGCCAGCGTCGGGCCGAACAAGCCGTTCAAGGATATTGCCGAGGGACTGGCCCGCCACGGCATTGCCACGTTGCGCTACGAGAAGCGCTCGCGCGCCTATCCGGTCCAGGCTGCTCTGGATTCGCGGTTCGACATTCGTGACGACATCATCGACGACGCCCTGGCGGCCCTGGCCCAACTCGAGACCGACCGGCGCATCGACGCCCGCCATATCTATCTGCTGGGACACAGCCTGGGTGGAATGCTGGCGCCGCAGATCGCGCTGGCCAGCGACCGGGTCGCGGGTACCATCCTGATGGCCGCGCCGGCCGAATCGGTCATCGCCAACGGCATCCGCCAGACCCGCTACGTGGCCGGCGTCGAGCATACGGCCAGTGCCGACCTGGAGCGCACCGTGGCCGCGCTGCAAGGTGAGCAGGCGCTGCTGGATGATGCTTTGCGCAAGCGGCAGGTGCCGGACGGCAGCTTCATGGGCATGCCGCAGTCCTGGTGGGCAAGCCTGGCCGCCTACGACCCGCTGCAGGCGGCGCGCCAGCTGCGGCGTCCCATGCTGATGCTGCAGGGCGAATCGGATTTCCAGGTGGATGCGGCTGCCAACCTGGCGCGCTGGCACGAGGCGCTGGCCGGTCGTGGCGATGTCACCTGGATCCAATATCCAGGCCTGGGGCATCCGTTCCTGCCGGCGGGGACGCCGCCCGCTCCCGCCGATTACCAGCGGCAGGCCCATGTACCGGCGAACGTGATCGATGACATCAGCGCCTGGGTATGGCAAGGAGCGGCCGGCAAGCGCAAGTCCTGAATGGCGGCGGCGAGTACGCGCCGCCGCAGGCCTTCATGCACGCAGTGTGCTCGCGCCCCCAGTAGGCCCGAGATCGGCAGCAGGCCGCGCGTTTCTCCGGTGATGTGCAGGCTTCGAAGGGACATCCGCGCGCGAGCCAGCCCCTTGCATACAAGGCGAGTTCAGTGGGAACAGCCGCGCCTACGCGCTTGCCAGCGCCGTGCGCGCGTCCCGGTCCGGAGCAGGTCATTCCAAACCCCGCATATCTGAATCGATATCATTATTTGTTCGTTAACAACGGCGATGACAACCATGAACGGGCGCCGTCACAGGTCGGCGATGAGACCTTCGACAAACATCAGGAGTCCGTTTCGCCATGAGCAAATCCGCCCTGCTGACACTGACGATCGGCGTTTCCTTGTCGGCGCTGCCCTTGGCCGCTCAATCGCTGGATCTGGATGACGACGACAAGAAGAAGGGCAGGAGGGATCAGTCCATCAATACGCTGGATCAGGTGATCGTCACCGGTACCCGGGTCTCCAACCGCACGGTAGCCGAGTCGATTTCGCCGATCGACATCATTACCGCCGAGGCTCTGGATTCCACCGGCACCACCGAACTGGCCACCGCACTGGAACGGCTGGTGCCCTCGCTGACCTTCCGCCGCCCGTATCTGAACGACGGTACCGACACCATCCGTCCGGCGCAGATCCGTGGACTGTCGCCGGATCATGTGCTGGTGCTGATCAACGGCAAGCGTCGTCACACCTCGGCGATCGTCAACGTCAACGGTTCGCAGGGGCGCGGCTCCTCGCCGGTCGATCTGAATGCCATTCCGGTTGCGGCGATCGAGCGCATCGAGGTGCTGCGCGACGGTGCCGCCGCGCAATACGGTTCGGACGCGATCGCCGGGGTGATCAACGTGATCCTCAAGGGCGGCGGTGAAGGTGGAAGCCTGGGCTACAAATATGGCAAGTACAGCGCCGGCGACGGCGCGCAGAACGACGTCAGCGGTGATGTCGGATTCAAGTTCGGCGGCACTGGCTGGGTGCGTCTGGCCGGGCAGTTCGTCAATGCCGAACCGACCAACCGCGCCAGTCCCGACTACACCCTGGCCACGACCGATCCGCGCTACGGCAAGATCAACTACCGCTACGGCGACCCGAAGACCCGCAACCTCAAGCTGTTCGCCAATTCCGAGTACGACCTCGACAACGGCGTGCAGCTGTACGGTTTTGCCAACTACAGCGACCGCAATGGCGAGGCTGCGGCCAATTTCCGCAGTTCCACCAGCGTCAACAACGTCACCGCGATCTATCCGGAAGGCTTCCTGCCGCTGATCCTGACCACCTCGAAAGATCGTTCGCTGGTGCTTGGCGCGCGCGGCACCAGCGGCGACTGGCGTTGGGATCTGAGCGGCAACTACGGCAGCAACACCCTGGAATTCAATGTCGCCAACAGCCTCAACGCCACCCTCGGGTCGGCAAGTCCGACCCGCTTCTACGCGGGCCAGCTGCAGAAGACCCAGGCGCTGCTCAACGCGGACGTGGCCAGGGACTTCGACTGGGGCCTGGCCGGCCCGGCCACGCTGGCCTTCGGCGCCGAGTACAAGCGCGAGGGATACGCCATCGGCGCCGGCGAGCAGGCCTCGTGGATCCGCGGCGACTACGGCTCCACCAGCACCGGTTCCGGTTCGCAGGGGTTCCCCGGCTTCCAGCCCAGCGACGCCGGCAGCCACCACCGCCACAGTCATGCGCTTTACGCCGAACTGGACGCCGACCTGACCGAGAAGCTCGGCGGCTCGCTCGCCGCCCGTTACGAGGACTACAGCGATTTCGGCGATACCGTTTCAGGCAAGCTGGCGCTGCGCTACGCCTTCACCGACACGTTCTCGGCGCGGGCCACGGTTTCCAACGGCTTCCGCGCGCCGTCGCTGGCCCAGCAGTGGTACTCGACCACCTCGGCCACCTACATCGGCGGCCAGTTCTACGACATCCGCACCTTCCCGGTGAACACCGCGGCGGCCAAGGCGCTCGGCGCGACCGCACTGAAGCCCGAGAAGTCGGTCAACTACAGCCTGGGGCTGGTGTGGCAGCCGTTGGCGGGTCTGAGCGTCACCGTTGACTTCTACCAGGTCGACATCGATGACCGCATCGTACTTTCGGAGAACCTGACCAACAGCGCCGCGCGCGCATTGCTGACCTCGCTGGGCTACATCGGGGTCGGCGGCGGCCGCTACTTCACCAATGCCATCGATACCCGCACCCGTGGCGCGGATCTGGTCGGCGCCTACCGCTTCGAACTGGGACCGGGATGGCTGGGTCTTTCGTTGGCCTACAACTACAACAAGACCGAACTGGTGCGCGAGCATCCGAATGCGCCGGAGATCGAGGCGCTGGGCTTCGATCGCATCAGCCGGGTGGAGATCGGCCGCATCACCAAGGGCACCCCGCACGACAAGGCCTCGTTCAATGCCGATTATCAGGTCGGGGACTGGAGTATCCGCGCCGGTGTCACCCGTTATGGCAGGTTCACCAGCTACGTCAGCGACTCGGTGCTGGCCGCCGGCACCGGCGCCGACCAGACTTATGGGGTCAAGTACCTGACCGACGTTGCAGCCGACTACCGGCTGGGTCGCTGGACCTTCACCCTCGGCGCCGACAACGTGTTGGATGTCTATCCGGACGAGTCCTCGCCGGAAAACTGGTCCTCGCCGCTGGGGCCGCTGTACAAATACCAGGCCTCGCAGTTCGGCGCCAACGGACGGTTCGTATATGCCCGCGCAGGCTATCGTTGGTAGCTTCGCCGCCGCTGGTCCGCTGGCGCGCGACAGGCACCAGTGAAGACCCGACCCATCGTGCTGCCTTGCGTGCCGGCCGTTGCCCCGAGCGCGTCCGAAGTCGACTTGCCAGCCGCCGACAACGCGTGCCTGGCCATCATGGCCAAGACGCCGGAACAGACCGCGCAACGGGGCTTTGCCGCGGCGGCGGCGGGTTGTCCGAGGATGCGGCAGGCTTGCCTACGTAAGGGCAGGCGCGGCGCAGGCTCACTCGATCAGTTGCTGGCGTGGCTCGCCGGTGACGCGGCAGTGGACGAAGGTGACTGGCACGCCATGCGCCTCCAGCACCGCGGCCATCTGCCGCTGCCGCACCAGGAACTGTTCGTAGATGCCGTGCAGGCGCTCGCACTCGTTGCGGTCGTGCGCGTAGTGCGCGCACCAGCTGGCCGGATCGAACAGGGCCATGCGTACCTCGCCGCCGGCGTAGCGCAGCAGCGGTTCGGGCGGGGCGTCCAGCCATTCCTCCTCCTGCGGGGCCAGCAGCGCGGTCTCGATCAGCGGCCACAGCGCGGCCAGGCCCTGGTTGTCGTACTGCATCGAGATCATCGCGGCCAGGTCGTGCACGGTCAGGTAGCGCGCGTGCTCGATGCGGGCGCCGAACGCGTCCTGCGCGAGCAGTGCGGTGTCGGCCTGCGCCATGCCCTGCGCCAGCAGTAGCTCCTCCAGTGCGCTGGCGACCTGCCGCACGCTGCCGGGATCGCCGCTGAGCACGAACGGCAGCACGCGCAGGCTGCCACCGGTGAGGGTGGCATCGGCCTGGAACGGCAGCGGAATCTCGCCGCGGGCGTCGGCACCGAAGGCCAGCAGGCGCGGTCCCTGGTCGCGTCCCGGCGCGCGCGCCTGCAATTCTTCCAGGCGCCGGTGCAGCGACCAGCCCGGCCGCAGTGCCTCGGCCGGATCGAAGTGCGCGGCGGCCAGGCTCAGCTCCAGCTCGCGCACCTGCGGCACCCACTGCGCCAGGTCGCGGCCGACGTGCTCGACCAGCGTGCCGGCCTGGTCGGAGGAGAGCGCGGCCACGCGCGGGGCGGTGCCGCCGGCCAGTTCGAGGGCCAGTACGCCGAGGGCGGTGCTGCCGGGATCGGTAGTGCTCATGGTTCGCGGTTGGCCCATCACGGGGTCGAGGCTACACTTCCGCCATTATGCCTGCGTCCCCGTGCAGGCCATGCCGAGTTCTCCCTTTCATGCCAGGTTCCTCGATGTCCGCTCCCCGCCCCGTCGCCATCCTGGGAGGTGTCCGCATCCCGTTCTGCCGCCAGAACACCGCCTACTCGGATGTCGGCAATCTCGGCATGTCGGTGCGCACGCTCGGGGCGCTGGTGGAGCGCTTCGGGCTGCACGGCCAGCAGCTTGGCGAAGTGGCGATGGGCGCGGTGATCAAGCATTCCTCGGACTGGAACCTGGCGCGCGAGGCGGCGCTGTCCTCCGGGCTGTCGCCGCTGACCCCGGGCATCACCCTGCAGCGCGCCTGCGGCACCTCGCTGGACACGGTCATCCACATCGCCAACAAGATCGCGTTGGGCCAGATCGATTCCGGCATCGGCGGCGGTTCGGATACCACTTCCGACGTGCCGATCGTCTATGGCAAGAAGCTGCGCGCCCGGTTGCTCGCGGCCAATCGGGCCAAGACCCCGCGCGACAAGCTCAAGGCCATCGTCTCCGGATTTCGCTTCGGCGAGCTCAAGCCGGAATTTCCCGGCGTGGCCGAGCCGCGCACCGGCAAGAGCATGGGCGAGCACTGCGAGGACATGGCCAAGGAATGGAGCATCTCGCGCGACTCGCAGGACGCCTGGGCGGTGTCCTCGCACAAGAAGCTGGCCGCGGCCTACGAGAGTGGTTTCTTCGAGGACCTGGTGGTGCCGTTCCGCGGGGTCGGCCGCGACAACATCCTGCGCGCGGACACCTCGCTGGAGAAGCTGGCGACGCTGAAGCCGGCGTTCGACAAGGTCTCCGGCCGTGGCACCTTGACCGCCGCCAATTCGACCCCGCTCACCGATGGCGCCGCCGCGGTGCTGCTGGCCAGCGACGCCTGGGCGGCCGCGCACGGTCATGAACCGCTGGCCTACCTGCGCGACGCGCAGGTCGCCGCGGTCGATTTCGTGCATGGTGAGGGCCTGCTGCTGGCCCCGGCCGTGGCGGTGCCGCAGATGCTCGCGCGCCAGGGCCTGACCCTGCAGGACTTCGACATCTACGAGATCCACGAGGCCTTCGCCGCGCAGGTGCTGTGCACGCTGCGTGCCTGGGAGAGTGAGGACTACTGCCGCAACCGGCTCGGCCTGGACGCGCCGCTCGGCCGGATCGACCCGGAGAAGATCAACCCGCTCGGTTCCTCGCTGGCGACCGGCCATCCGTTCGCGGCCACCGGCGCGCGCATCGTCGCCACCGTGGCCAAGGAACTGAAGCGGCGCGGCGGCGGCCGCGCGCTGGTGTCGATCTGCACCGCTGGCGGCATGGGCGTGGTCGCGATCGTCGAGCGTTGATCCGCTTGCGGGAACGGTGACGGTCGAACGCCGGCAGCGTTGGCAAGGCCGCAAACCGTCCGCAGCCGTGGATGGTTCGCGGCTACTGATGCCGCTGGTCGCGGTTGGCGATCGCGATCCAGCCGCGTGCCCGCCACGGTGCTGGACTACTCGCGCGGCAGTCGCGGGTGACCGAACTCGTCGCGCTCCTCCTGAGCTGTCGGCGTGCTGGTCTGCGGCTCCGACCCGCGTAGCGCCAGTTCCACCAGCGGCTCGCCGCGCTGTACGCGCAGGGCGTTGGCGTAGCACTGTTGTGCGTTGCGTTCCTGGCCGGCGCCGGCGAAGCCGTGGCCCAGCTCCTCCCAGCCCTCGGCGCCGGCCCCCTGCGCGATCGCGCGCTGCAGGAATTCCTCCGATTGGCCGGCCTGCCGCTGGTGCCGCGCCAGCCGGCCCAGCGTGAGCAGCAGCCCCGGGCTGTCCGGATGCTGCGCCAGCCAACGCTGCGCGCTGGCGCGGCGCGAATCGTATTTCTCCAAGGGCAGCATCCCGTATTGCCGGATCAACGCCTCGTCCCAGCGCGTGTCCAGCGCCTGCTCCAGGCTGTGTATCGCGGCATCGTCCCAGTGCAGCCCTGCCGCGCGCCGGGCGTAGGTGGCGACCACGCGTGGCTCCAGCCGCAAGGTGCGTGACAAGGTTTCCCAGCGCGCGGCCAGCGCGTTGGCATCGCCGGCCTGCTCGAGCGAGGCGGCGGCCAGTTCGATCTCCAGCGCGCTGATGCCGGCCAGCGGCAGCGCCGCTTGCTGGCGCAGCGCGCCGAGCTGGCCATAGGCTTCGTCGGCACGCCCGATTCGCGCCAGCGCCTCGGTGCGCAGCAGCAGTCCACGCGGCGGCAGCGGCTGCGCGGCTGCGCGGTCGAGCACGTCGACCGCGTCGGCCGGACGGGCGCGGGCCAGCAGCCGCTCGGCCTGCAGCAGCGCGTGCGCCTGCGGATCGCGCTCGCCGAGCCTGTGCGCGAATGTCTCGGCGGCGGCCTCGTCGCCACGGGCGTCGGCCACGCGCACCGCGCCGGCCAGCGCGATCGCGCCGACCTCGTCGTCCTCGCTGGCCGTGGCCAGCAGCTTCTCGGCCTTGCTCCACTGGCCGTGGTCGGCCGCGCGCAGGCCTTCGATCAGACGCGCGCGGCCCTTCCTGAGGCGATAGCGGTTCCAGGTGCGGAACGGCAGGCTCAGCAGCAGCCACAGCAGCCATAGCACCAGCAGCGCGATCACCAGCAGCACGATCGCCTGCGGGCCGGGCGCGACGTAGTCGTTGCCGCCGACACGGACGATCACCTCGCCGAGGTCGTAGCGGGTCTGGCGCGACAGCCACTGCGCGCCGAGCACGCCCAGGGCAACGGCGACCAGCAGGATCAGCAGGCTGCGCAGCGGTTTCATGGTCCGTTCCTCCCTTCACGCATGGCCCGAAGCTGCAGCAGGGTGCTGCCCAGCTCCGGAAGGGCCGGCCGCAACGGCGCGCGCCGCAGCCTGGCCAGCTCGGCGCGGTGTTGGCGCAGCGCGGCGGTATCCGGCCACAGCCGGGCGAGCCAGGCATCGACCCGGCCCAGTGCCTGTCCCCAGGCCGCGGCATCGCCGCGCTCCAGCGCCGCGCGGGCCAGGCTGATCTCGATCTGCAGCGAATCGTGCGCGCCGATGCGCTCGGAGCGGGCGACCAGCACGTTGCCGTGCGAGGGGCGCACCTGCACCAGCGGTGCCAGCAGTTTCTGCCACCAGGGTGGCGTATCGCCGTCGCTCGCCTGGAGCGGCAGCGCGTCGAGCTGGCCGGCCCAGCGGTCCAGCGCGTCGGCCAGGGCGTGTTGCGGTCCGGCGCCGAGCGCATCGAGCGCGTTGCGCTCCTGGGTCAGGGCCTGGCGCAGATTGAGGTAGGCCGGGTCGTCGATGCCGGCCAGCGCGCCGGCGGCCAGCGCGTAGGCGCGGCGCGCGCCCTCCACGTCGCCGGCGATCGCCAGGCGTTGCTGGCCCTGGCTGAGCAGCAGCTCGACCTCGTCCAGCCGCAGCGCCTGCGCGCCGTGGCGATCCGGGTCGGCGAGCCTGGACACGGTTTCCTCCAGCAACGCGCTGCGCTGGCCCAGGCCCAGCATCTCGTCGCGCAGTACCCGGTTGGTCGCCGCCGCGTCCTGCAGGCGCTCGCTGGTCGCGCGCTGGTCGCGGCGCAGAGTGTCCAGGGTCTGCTCGAGCGCCTGCCAGCGCTGACGCTGCTCGTTGGCGACGCGTTCGCGTTCGACCGTGTGCGCCAGCCACCAGCGCCAGCCGCCCCAGCCGGTCGCCGCGAGCACGACGGCCAGCACGGGCAGCAGCACCCATGCCCAGTGCAGGCGTCGCGGGGTACTCGGCGTCGGGTCCATGGGGCCTCCTGGCTATGGCGCGGTGATGGCAGTGCCGGCATTCGGCTACAGCATGGCGTGCGGCGCGGCGCGCCGGCAAGCCGTCGGGCGCATGCAGTTCAGTGAGGTGTGCGTGGCGTCATCGCCGCAGCGGCGGCCGCTGCAAGCTGCGCCGGCAGCGGGCCTTCTGCGCGGCGGACCTCGGTGAACCCGCTGTCGCGGGCGACGGTGGCGAGGCGGTCGCTGGCCGCCACCAGCGGTTGCCGGCGCAGCCGCGCAAGCAGGTCCCCTGGCAGCTGCGGCAACAGTACTTGCAGCGCCTCGCTGCTGCTGAGGGCCAGAACGCTGTGCGGCATGACCGCGCGTAACCGGGAGAGCGCCTGTGCCGACAGGGTGATCGGCACGCGCCGGTAGACGTCCGCGCGCAGTGTCTGGATGCCGCGCGCGTGCAGTTCGCGCGGGATCGCGCCGCGCCCGCCCGGCGCGGTGACCAGCCCGACCGCGGCTTGCCCCGGTGCCAGCTGCGGCAGCGCCAGCACGCCCTCGCTGTCCATCCGCGCCGGCACGACCGCATCGGCCACGCCGTGGCGGCGCA
>JASGDF010000189.1:0-23210 GCA_047607345.1 Pseudomonas sp.
GACTTCAGTCGCGAGGGGGCTTTACCGGCAAAGCCCCTCGCGACTGAAGTCGCTCCTACGAGAGCTGCCCGCACACAACCACCGCCCCCTCAACGCGAAAGACGGCCGATCGGCCGCCTTTCGCCCATTCGGTGAAGCGCAGCCTCAGCGCCCGCGCTTCTTGCGCACGTACAGCACCAGCGAGTGCTCCTCCAGCTCGTAGCCGTGCTCGGCGGCGATCTTGTGCTGCAGCGCTTCGATCTCCTCGCTCTCGAATTCGATGATCTTGCCGGTGTCCACGTCCACCATGTGGTCGTGGTGGCCGCCGCGATCGATCTCGTACACCGCCTGCCCGCCCTCGAAGTTGTGCTTGAGCACCAACCCGGCCGCCTCGAATTGGGTCAGCACCCGGTACACCGTGGCCAGGCCGATCTCGTCGCCATGCTCCAGCAGTTGGCGGTAGATATCCTCGGCGCTCAGGTGGTGCTGGGCGCTCCTCTGCTCCAGCAGTTCGAGGATACGTACGCGCGGGTGGGTGACCTTGAGGCCGACTTTGCGCAAGTCGTGGGATTCCATGGATTCTCCGGTGTTCTCGTTCATTGGCGATTTAGCGCCAGCTGCCGGGGGATGGGTTGCGGCGACCGTCAGGAGTGTATCATCGCGGTGATTTTCACTTCGTACTGTCCTCTCGATGCGCAATCTCCTGCTGGTCGCCGCTGTTGCCCTGTCCACCGCCGGCTGCGGCATCATTTACAAGCAGCCCATCTATCAGGGCAACCTGATCAAGAAGGAGGCGGTGGACCAACTGCAGGTCGGCCAGAGCAAGCAGGCCGTGGCCGCGCTGCTCGGCACCCCGTCAATCCCCGACCCGTTCCACGCCCAGCGCTGGGACTACACCTCGACCCAGCGTATCGATCGCCTGGCGCACACCAAGATCAAGAACTTCACGGTGTTCTTCGAGGACGACCGCGTGACCCGCTGGGAAGGCGACTATTTCCCGGACCAAGACGAGCAGCTGTCCAAGTCGGCCCGCAAGCAGTTCGGCGCGAACCTGCCCAAGGACAAGAAAAAGCAGGGCGGCCACTGAGCCCGCGCACTCAAGGGGTCTTGGCGCGCCGGCGCCGGGCCTCCTTGGGATCGATCAGCAGCGGCCGCAACAACTCCAGGCGGTCGCCGTCGCGCAGCGGCTGCTCTGGCCGCGCCAGCAGGCCATGGATCGCACAGGCGCGGCTCTCGCCGTCCAGGTCGAGCGCAGCGGCCCGGAGCGCATCGGCGACCAACGCCCCTTCGACCAGCTCGATGCGGCGTACCAGATAGCGGTCCGGCCAGGCGATCACCACGTCCACACGCATCGCCAGTTCCTACGCCTGTTCGCGGTCGGCCACGCGCACGAAGTCGTTGACCATGCGGTCGGCCAGGCCCTGAAAACCCAACGCGAGCGCAGGCCCGAGCAGGCGCGAGGCAGGCTCGAAGTCGAGCACCAGGCCAACCTTGCAGACCTTCTCGTCCAGCGCCCGGAACTCCCAGCGCCCCTCCAGCCGCTTGAACGGGCCGTCCCTGAGCGTCATGTCGATGTGATGCGGCCGATCCAGGGTGTTCTCGGTGGTGAACCAGGTACGCAGCGAACCCAGCCCCAGGTCCAGCCGCGCCACCACGCGCGTGGCGCCCTGCTCGATTAGCTGCGCGCTGTCGCACCAGGCAAAGCGGCGAGGGTAGGCGGAAATATCGTTGACCAGGTCGAACATGCGCGCGGCACTGTGTTCGACCAGGGCGCTACGGCGGACAGTAGGCATGGATCACGGCACGGATCGTTCGGCAGGGCCGAATCGGAGACAATAGGTAGATGAGCAAGAAGCACGACAAGGATAAAGCAAACGGCGCGACGGCCTACAAGACCATCGCCCTGAACAAGCGCGCGCGCTACGACTACCACATCGTCGAGCGCTACGAGGCCGGCATGGCGCTGCAGGGCTGGGAGGTCAAGGCGATCCGAGCCGGCCGCGCCAACCTGACCGACGGCTATGCCTACGTGCGCAACGGCGAGATCTTCCTGATCGGCGCGCAGATCACCCCGCTGATCCAGGCCTCCACCCATGTGATCGCCGAGGACCGGCGCACCCGCAAGCTGCTCCTGCATCGCAGCGAGATCGACAAGCTGATCGGCGGGGTCGAGCGTGACGGCTACACCCTGGTGCCGACCGCGATGTACTGGAGCAAGAACAAGGTCAAGCTCGAGATCGCGCTGGCCAAGGGCAAGCAGTCGCACGACAAGCGCGAGGCTACCAAGGAACGCGAATGGCAGCGCGACAAGCAGCGGGTGATGCGCCAGCACAACCGGGATGCCTAGAACGCATCCCCCATCCCGAATCACCTCGCCCCCAACATCCCGCAAGCCCCCTGCCCTGCACGCAAGAACACACTGCTGGCCTGCGCAGTTCCGCGACATCCACCGCTCGATGAAGTCGATTTAAGCAATCGTTGCCGCAAGCCTTGTGACCGGCCCCTCCGGCCCCTACACTTCTCCAGGTCAGCGTTTCATGCTTTCCCGGGGGTGCACTGGTTTCGACGGGAGCTGCGAAGTCGCTTGGCGCATGCCGAGGGGGCAGCTTTCCTCGTTAATCCAGCGGCAAAACTCTAGTTGCCAACGACGACAACTACGCTCTGGCCGCTTAAGGCCTAAGCCCCGAAACTGCTTGTGTCCGTGCTCGCAGCGTAGGGTCATCATCACGGAACCGCCGGTGGTGGCTGCCCGTCAGCTGCTGGTTAAACAAAGCGGGCTGGTCCTCGGGTGCGCTCTGCCGATCGTGCTGCCCGGGGACGAGACCTAACGAACGGATAAGCATGTAGGGCCGAGGATGGAGTACTTTCGGACGGCGGTTCGATTCCGCCCACCTCCACCAATCCAACTCACCGGGACCTCCCGGAAGTTACCTAAAACCCCGAGAAATCGGGGTTTTTTGTTGCCTGATGCTCCCGTAGCGGAATATTGAGCACGAGTACATCGCGCAATGCGCATGTCCCAGGTAAGGCCGTAACCAAGGATCCGGCAGACCCCACCCGAGCCGGATACCGTCGCGATGTATGATGGGTAGCTGCGGCCTCCGTTGCGGCGATGCCCCCTCCTGGGCCCGGAACCGAGCAACCTGCGATGCGGGCACCGGCGACCGCGCGCCTGCCGGAAAGGGATCGAACACCGCCGTCCTCCCGCCAGCCAGGATTTCCACGACCTCGCCGTGACCACCCCGCTGAAAAAGGATTCCCGCCGGGACTTCGTCCGCTTGCTCAGTCCGGTCGGAACCGGAGTGCTGGCACTGTATGCGCTGTTGCTGGCCTACATGCGGAACTGGCCGGCGCTGCCGGTGGCGGTGGGGCTGACGCTCGCGATCGGCTGGCTATCCTGGCGCCAGGACGAGCAGGAGCGAATCGGCGCTCGCGGCCGCTGGATCGCCCTGATCCAGGTCTGCGGCGTGCTGATGGCGCTTTGCGTTTCCGGCCACGCCGCGCTGCCGTGGCTGTACCCGGTGCTGATGACCAGCTATTTCCTGTGCGAGCCCCGGCCGGCCACCCTGCTCGGCCTACCATTGCTGCTGCCGCCGCTGCTGCCAGGCCTGGACATGGAACTGGGCGAGCGCGTCTCGACCACGGTGGCATTGGTGCTGACGATGCTGATCGGCCACAGCCTGTCCGAGCGCCTCAACAGCGACCGCGTGCAACTGGAGGAACTGGCGGCGCTGGACGCCCTGACCGGCCTGCCGAACCGGCGGACGCTGGAGCGGGCACTGACCCGGCAGGTCGAGCAGCGCCACGAGCGCAAGCGCATGAACGGGCTGATCATCCTCGACCTGGACCATTTCAAGGAAGTCAACGATCTCTACGGCCACGCCAGCGGCGACAGCGCGCTGGCCGACCTGGCGGCGATCCTGCGCCACGAGGTCCGCGACCGCGACCAGGCCTTCCGGTTCGGTGGCGAGGAATTCGTGGTGCTGCTGCGGATCGAAACCTTGCAGGAACTGGAGGCGGTGACCGAGCGACTGCGCAAAGCCGTGCACGATTCGCTGCGCGGCCCTGGCGGCCGCATCACGGTGTCGCTGGGAGCGGCCCATTACTGCGGCGAGCGACATTGGCAGGACTGGTTCTCGCGGGCCGACATCGCCCTCTACATGGCCAAGAACAGCGGCCGGAACAGCTACCGGATCGCCGAAGACATCCGCAGACCCTGAGCGGGGCGGCCAGCAGATGCTCGGCCACCGGTTCATTTTCCAGCAAGCCATTGACGGCATGGCTGAGTAGCCTTTGCGCGGCCCCTTCCGAGCCCCCTCATGCCCACGCCCCAACCTCCGCATTCCGCCGCCCAGCCGCTGCCGGTCGCACCGTCGCTCGCATCCAGTTTCGGCGCCAACCTGCCGTACCGGAATCGGCCGCTGGACCGACGCATCCTGCGCATTGCCACGATCGCGATCGCGCTCGGCGCGCTCGCCGCGCTGGTCGCCAAGCTGCTGCTGGCACTGATCGACCTGGCCACCAACCTCGCCTTCCACGGCCACCTGAGCCTGGCTCCGGCCGATCCGGCGCCGCATGCGCTGGGCGCCTGGGTGATCGTCGTGCCGGTGATCGGCGGGCTGATCGTCGGGATCATGGCGCGCTGGGGGTCGGCGGCGATCCGTGGGCATGGCATTCCCGAGGCAATGGAACAGGTGCTGGTCAACGAGAGCCGGATCCCGGCGCGGATGACCTGGCTCAAGCCGCTGTCCTCGGCGGTGGCGATCGGCAGCGGCGGCCCGTTCGGCGCCGAAGGCCCGATCATCGCCACCGGCGGCGCGCTGGGTTCGCTGTTCGGCCAGCGGCTGCGGGTCAGTGCCGACGAGCGCAAGGTGCTGCTGGCCGCCGGTGCCGCCGCCGGCATGGCCGCGATCTTCTCCGCGCCGGTGTCGGCGGTGCTGCTGGCGATCGAGTTGCTGTTGTTCGAACGCCGCGCCCGCTCGCTGATCCCGGTGGCGCTGGCCACCACCACCGCGGCGGGGCTACGGATGCTGTTGCTCGGCAGCGGCCCGGTGTTCGCGATGCCGGCGGTGACCGCGCCCGGACTGGCGGCACTGGCCAGCTATGCGCTGCTCGGTGGCGTGGTCGGCATCGCCAGCATCGCCGTCACCCGCGCCGTCTATGCGATCGAGGACGGCTTCGCCCGGCTGCCGCTGCACTGGATGTGGTGGCCAGCGCTCGGCGGGATCGCGGTCGGCGTGGTCGGCTACCTGGTGCCGGCCACGCTCGGCGTCGGCTACCGCAACATCGAGGCGATGATCTCCGGCCACATGCTGTTGGGAACGATGCTGCTGCTGTGCCTGGCCAAGTTCGTGTCCTGGTCGATCGCGCTCGGCAGCGGCACCTCCGGCGGTACCCTGGCGCCGCTGTTCACCATCGGTGGCGCGCTTGGCGGTGCCGCCGGGATGGCCCTGGCTGGACTGTTCCCGGCGCTAGAGATCGATCCGGGCGTCGCCGCCCTGGTCGGAATGGCGGCGATGTTCGCCGGCGCCTCGCGCGCCTTCATGACCTCGGTGGTGTTCGCCTTCGAAGCCACCCAGCAGCCGCACGCCCTGTTGCCGCTGCTCGGCGCCTGCGCGATGGCCTACCTGGTCTCGGGCCTGCTGATGCGTCACACCATCATGTCCGAGAAGATCGAACGGCGCGGGGTGCGCGTGCCCAGCGACTACGCCGACGACTACCTGGACCGGGTCCGGGTCGGCCAGGCCTGCAGCCGCGAGGTGGTCAGCCTGCCGGCCGGCCAGAGCCTGGCCGCGACCCTGGACTGGCTCGCATCCGGCGACAGCCGCGCCCACCACGAGGGCTTCCCGGTGCTGGACGACGACCGGCGCCTGCTCGGCCTGATCACCCGCCGCCAGTTGCTGGCACCCGGGCTGGAACCGACCACGCCGTTGGCGCGGCTGGTGCGGCCCGACCCGCCGGTGGTCGGCGAGCACCACAGCCTTCGCGAGGCCGCCGACCACATGCTCACCCATGAGCTCGACCTGCTGGCGGTGGTCGCCGAGGACGATCCGCGACGGGTAGTCGGCGTGATCACCCGGATCGACCTGCTGGCGGCGCATCGGCGGCGCCTGCGCGAAGCGGTGCCGGGCTGAGCCGGCTCAGCGCCTGGCAGGCCGGCCTCGAAGCTGGCGGCGCAGCAGCCACACGACGCGCGATGCATCATTGCGCCCTCCCCGACCTCGCAAGGATCAAGCCGTTCGATGCGCCACGAATCCATCGTCCATCCTGGCCAGGCCGGCGCAACGGCAAGGCCAGCCACAGGCGCCGATGCCGTCGGACCGACGCCGGAACACGTACGCGTGCTGTCGATCACCCAGGCGACGGCGGCCACGTTCGCCGATCTGTACATCGGGCTCGCGCTGCTGGTCTTCATCAGGACAGGTGCGAAAAAGGTCGTCTGCCCTGAAAACGGCGAACTGATCGGGGAGAGCGGCGATCTGGTGATCTTTCCTCCCGATTCGGTGGTGACGCTGGAGAACCGGCCGCTCCTGCACCAAGGCTACCGTGCCGACGGCCTGTGCTTCCCGCGCGCGCTGGTAGCCGCAGTCTTCGCCGACCAGTATCAGGGCGGCGGTGCAGGCGTCCAGGTCGTGCGGGCCGCGCTGCAGCCGGCGAAGGTATTCGACCTGATCAAGGCCACCCTCGACGATCAAAGCTTGCCGCCGTCGATTCACCGGCATCGCCTGCTGGAACCGCTGATCTGGCTGCGGGACATCGGCGTGCGCCTGCCGACACGTGCCGAAAGACAGCCGCTGGGCCAGATCCGCAGCCTGATCGAAGCCACCCCGGGCCACCCCTGGCGCGTCGCGGAGGTGGCCGCGCGGCTGGCCATGAGCGAGGCGACCCTGCGTCGATCGCTTGCCAGGTCTGGACACGGCTTTGCCAGAATCCTGCTCAACACCCGCCTCGAAAAGGCACTCGGGCTGCTGCAGACGACCACCGCGCCGGTGTCGTGGATCGCACTGGAATGCGGCTTCAAGACACCCTCCCATTTCGCCGAGTCCTTCAGGATGCGGTTCGGCATCCAGCCGAGCCTGATCCGCTCGGTGGAGCGCTGAGCGTTTTTCGACAGCGGCCGAGCGTTTGCCGGAAGCGTGCGACGCGGCATCAGCCCATCATCCACCGCTCCTCCCAACGATGGACAAGGCGTCGAACCATGCTCAGGAAAATCCACCCAGCCAGCCTCTTGCTAGCCCTCACCGTGGCCGCGAACGCCCACGCGCAGGACTTCCGGCTCTCCAGCGACTCGATCGCCGAAGGCAGCCAACTGACGGCGGCGCAGGTTTTCGATGGCTTCGGATGCAAGGGAGGCGACCGGTCACCGCAGCTTTCCTGGTCGGACGCCCCCGAAGGCACGAAAAGTTTCGCGATCACCGCCTACGATCCGGATGCACCGACCGGCTCGGGGTGGTGGCACTGGAGCGTCGTGAACATCCCGGCGCCCACGCGCGCGATCGCCGCAGGTGCCAGCGGCAAGGACATGCCGGCCGGTTCAATGGAGCTTCGCAACGATTACGGAACGGCGGGCTTCGGTGGTGCCTGCCCTCCCCCGGGCGAGGTTCATCGCTACGTGTTCACGGTGTACGCGCTCTCGGTGCAGCGCCTGGACCTGCCGGCGTCCGCGAGCAATGCCCTGGCCGGTTTCATGATCCGCGCCAACAGCATCGGCAGCGCCCGCATCACCGCGACCTATCATCGCTAGGCGCCTGCGCTCCCCGTAGGCACGGCTTCGGCCGCGCCTACGGAACCGGGATCGCACTCAGTGCGTACCGGTGGCTGCGCTGCCCTCCGCGCGCAACGGGATCAGCCGGATCTCCACGCGGCGGTTCTTGGCGCGGCCGGCATCGGTACCGTTATCGGCGATCGGAAAACGTTTGCCAGCGCCGCTGGTCTCCATGCGCTCGCGTTGCACGCCCTGCGCGGACAGGTATTGCGCCACCGCGTTGGCGCGGTCCTCCGACAGCTTCTGGTTGAACGCGTCGCTGCCGACGCTGTCGGTGTGGCCGGTCACCTCGATCATCGTCTGGTTGTACTCCTTCAACGTCGAGGCGACGCCGTTGAGCGCGGTGTAGAACTCTGGCTTCAGCGCCGACTTGCCGAAGTCGAAGGTGATGCCGTCCGGCAGGTTGAGCGTGATGTTGTCGCCCTCGCGCTTGACGTCGATGCCGGTGTTGGCGGTGCGCTCGCGCAGCGCGCGCTCCTGGCGGTCCTGGTAGTTGCCGATCGCCGCGCCGGCCAGCGCGCCGATGCCGGCACCGACCATCGCCTGCTGGCGGCGGTGGGTCGCGCTGTTGCCGGTGATCAGGCCGGCGGCGGCCCCGATCGCCGCGCCGATCGCCGCACTGCGCCCGGTCTTGTTCTTCTGCTGGGTCGGGTTGCCGTTCTGGTCCTGCTGCACGTAGGAGCCGCCGGTCGCGCAGGCGGACAGGGCGATGGCGCTGACCAGCGCCACGGACAGGCACTTGCTGGCAGTTCGGAACATGCGTTTCTCCTTTTCGCCGGGCTTCCGGCATTCATGAAGGCGGCCAGCATAAACAGCCCGAGGCGAGCGCGGCATGACGAGGACGCGCTCGCCGGCGGCCTCGTTTTCTCGTATTCATGAAATCGGATCAAGCACCTCGCAAGCCGGCATAGGCGGCCAGCGCCTGCTCGCGGCCGCGCGCAAGATCGACGATCGGCGTGCGCGGATAGTCCGGCGCATGCCGCGCCAGCGAAGCCGGATGCTCCCAGGGCGCGAAACGCTCGGCCGCCGGCAGACCCGCCAGTTCCGGTACCCAGCGCGCGATGTAGCGCGCCTGCGGATCGAACTTCCGCGCCTGCGTGACCGGGTTGAAGATGCGGAAGTACGGCGCGGCGTCGGCGCCGGTACCGGCCACCCACTGCCAGCCCAGCGTGTTGTTGGCCAGGTCGGCATCGACCAGCGTGTCCCAGAACCAGCGCGCGCCCTCGCGCCAGTGCACGCGCAGCTGCTTGCACAGCAGGCTGGCGACGATCATCCGCACGCGGTTGTGCATGTAGCCGGTATGCCACAGCTCGCGCATGCCGGCGTCGACGATCGGGATGCCGGTGCGCCCGTGCCGCCAGGCCTGCAGCAGGTCTTCCGTCGGATTCGCCCAGCGGAAATGGTCGAAGCGCGGATTGAGGTTGCGCCCGGGCGTGTCGGGAAAGTGATGCAGCAGGTGGTAGGCGAACTCGCGCCAGCCCAGCTCGCGGACATAGCCGTCGATGTCGGCCTCCAGCCGCGCGCTGCGGTGGCGTTGCAGTTCCGCGCAGATCCGCCAGGGCGCGATCTCGCCGAAGTGCAGGTGCGGCGACAGCCGCGAGGTGCCGACCTGGTCGGGCCGGTCGCGGCCGGCGCGATAGCCATGCAGGGCACCGTCGACGAACACCTCCAGCGCCTCGTGGGCACCGGCCTGCCCGGGTCGCCAGCTCTCCCAGAAGCCGCGATCCCAGGCCGGCGCGGGCGCCAGCCCGAGCGCATCGATCGCCACGCCCGCGAGCGGCTCCGGGATTTCCGGCAGCTGGCGCGGCGCGGGCAGATGTTCCGGCATGCGCCACTGCGCGAGCGCGCTGCGCCAGAACGGCGTGAACACCTTGTACGGCCCGCCCTGCCTGGTCTGCAGATCCCACGGCTCGAACAGCAGACTGCCGTTGAAGCTCTCCACCTCGATGCCGGACTCGCGCAATCCACGCTTGATCGCCGCATCACGCGACTGCGTGGCCGGCTCGTACTTGCGGTTCCAGTACACCGCCACCGCCGCGCACTGCCCGGCCAGGCGATGCAGCGCCGCCTCGCTCGGCCCGCGCACCACCAGCAGCCGCGAACCGCGCTGGCGCAGCTGCGCGTCCAGCTCGCCGAGCGAACGGTGCAGCCAGGCGTTGGAGGCCGCACCCGGTACCCACTCGCCTTCCTCCTCCGGCGCATGGATGTACACCGGCACCGGTGCATGCCCGGCATCGAGCGCGGCGCGCAAGGCAGGGTTGTCGCCCAGCCGCAGGTCGCGGCGGAACCAGACGAGGGCGTGGCGCATGAAGTCTCCGGCGGCAGGGAACGGCACCCCAGGCCGGAACGGAACCTGCTCCGTTTACGGTGGGGTGGCGCGGTGCAGCCTGGCACGGCGCGCATCGACGCCGCGTCGAGGACGGTTCACTCGAAGCTGCCGACCGAATCGTGCGCCAGGTTGTCGAAGCGGGTGTACTCGCCGAAGAACTTCAGCTTGCACGAGCCGGTCGGGCCGCCGCGGTGCTTGCCGATGATGATCTCGGCCAGGCCCTTGTCCGGCGAGTTTTCCTTGTTGTAGTACTCGTCGCGATAGATGAACACGATCATGTCCGCGTCCTGCTCGATCGCGCCCGATTCGCGCAGGTCGGCCATCACCGGGCGCTTGTCGGTGCGCGTCTCCAGCGAGCGGTTGAGCTGGGACAGCGCGATCACCGGCACGTTCAACTCCTTGGCCAGACCCTTGAGCGAGCGGCTGATCTCGGAGATTTCGGTAGCACGGTTCTCGCTGTTGCCCGGCACCGACATCAGCTGCAGGTAGTCGATCACCACCAGGCCCAGGTCGTGCTCGCGCTTCAGGCGCCGGCACTTGGAGCGCAGCACCTCCGGCGACACGCCCGGGGTGTCGTCGATGAAGATCTTGGTCTCCTTGAGCATCTTGATCGCGCCGGTCACGCGCGCCCAGTCCTCGTCCTCGAGCTGGCCGGTACGCAGGCGCTGGGCGTTGATGCGGCCGTTGGAGGAGATCAGGCGCATCGCCAGCTGCGAGGCCGACATTTCCATCGAGAACACCGCCACGCCCTTCTTCGACTTGATCGCCGCGTACTCGGCGATGTTCAGCGCGAAGGTGGTCTTGCCCATCGCCGGGCGCGCCGCGAGGATCACCAGATCGGTCGGCTGCAGCCCGGCGGTCATCGCGTCGAAGTCGTTGTAGCCGGTCGGCAGGCCGGTGATGTTGCCGCCGTTCTCGAAGCGGTTGCGCAGTTCCTCGAAGGCGTCCTTCAGCGCGCCGGGCATCGCCACGAAGTCGGTGCGCCCGCGCGCGCCCTGCTCCGCGATCGCGAACACCGACTTCTCGGCCGTCGCCAGCAGCTCGGAGCTGTCGCGCCCTTCCGGCTGGAAGCCGTCGTTGACGATGTCGGTGCCGACCTGGATCAGCTGCCGCAGCACCGCCTTGTCGCGCACGATCTCGGCGTAGGCCACGATGTTGGCCGCCGACGGCGTGGTGCTGGCCAGCTCGATCAGGTAGGCGCCGTCGCCGATCAGCTCCAGCTTGCCCTGCGACTCGAACCACTCGGTCAGGGTGACCGCGTCGAACGGCCGGTCGCGCTCGGACAGTTCGCGGATCGCGCGATAGATCAGCTGGTGATCGCGCCGGTAGAAGTCGTTCTCGGTGAGCTGGTCGTTGACCCGGTCGAATGCCTCCGGCGCCAGCATCAGCCCGCCCAGCACCGCCTGCTCGGCCTCGACTGAATGCGGCGGCACGCGCAGCTGATCGATCCGCTGCTCGCGGAAATCGTCGCGATCGTTGCCGCGGTTGTTGCGAAAGCCGGGACGGGCGGACATGCAGGAAGGCTCGCGACGCAGAGACGGGGGCAGGAAGGATAGTCATCCCCACCGCTTACGGCCATGCACAACCCTGTGGATAAGCCGTGTACAGCCAGTGTGCATTTCTACGCGGATCGCGTCGCAGCGGCTGCGATGGACCGACTCCCCCGTTCGCTCCGCTCCCGGCTCCACCTGCACCCCTGCGGCACGCTGACGCGCGCTCCCGCCGCAAAACGGAAGAGCCGGCATCGCCGGCTCTTCCGTCGCAAGCAATCTGTGCCGGAACCTTACTGGTGGCTGCTGGTGCTCGTGGTGGCCGCGTCGGCCTGGGCGACCAGCTGGCCATCGACCACCGGCAGGCGGTCGCTGGCCGGCTTGTCGTGCATCCGCACGGTCTTCTCCACGCCGTCGTAGCGATAGGTCACGTCGTAGCCGACCACGCTGTCGGTATTGCCCAGCGCGATGCGCTCGCCCGGCTTGTCATCCATACGCATCGTGCCGGTGCTGCCGTCGGCGTTGCGGTAGGTCACGTTGTAGCCGACCACCCGCGAGGACTCCGTCGACGCGTTCTCGGTATGGCACTTGCGTTCGGTACGATTGACCACCCGGCCACCGACATGGTTGCGGTCGATCCGGTTGCCGACCGCACCACCGGCCACGGCGCCTGCCGCGGTCGCCAGCTTGCGACCTCCGCCGCTGCCGATCTGGTTGCCCAGCAGGCCGCCAACCACCGCGCCCACCACTGTGCCGCCGACATTGCCGTCGCGCTCGGGCAGACGCTCCTGCACCACCACGTCCTCGCAGACCTCATGCGGCGTACTGGTGGTGGAGGTCTCGCGCACCGGATCAGTGCCGATGACGGTGGCGTAGAGCGGCTCCTTCTGGGTCACCGGATCGACCTTGACCACGTCCGCGTATTCGGCCGAGGGGCTCACGAAATCCTGAGTACCACCGCGGTTGTTCATGAAGGCGGCGGTCGCCACACCTCCGACCAGCAGTGCACCAGCAGCGACCAGTATAGTTGTCGTATTGCTCTTCATAGCCAGCTCCTAATGCGGACCAAGCCGCGTGTGTTCATTTGTGCCGACACATTGCATCACGCATCACCTGAACGAATCCACGCCCCACTCAGGAATGTCAGTCCCGAGTTCGGGTTTCGTTAATTCGGCAAATCGCCCACGTCAACGAGATGCTCGCCCATGGCCAATCCCGCCACCACTCCGCTGCTCAACTGGGCCAGGCAGTTGCGCTATCCGACGTTGTTCAAGCTGACCGCCGCGTTGTTCCTGATCGACCTGTGCCTGCCCGATCCGCTGCCCTTCGTCGACGAAATCGTGTTCGGCCTGGGCACGCTGCTGCTGGCGAACTGGCGTACACGCAACACGACGCCGGAGCCGCGCGCGCGGAGCTGACCGTGCAATTGGTCGACAGTCATTGCCACCTCGATGCGAGCGAGTTCGATCCGGATCGTGCCGAGGTGGTCGCGCGCGCGCGCCAGGCCGGGGTCGCCGACCAGGTCGTGCCGGCAATCAGTGCCGCCGGCTGGCCTAAGCTGCGCGAGGTCTGCCTGGCCTCACCAGGGCTGCATCCGGCTTACGGACTGCATCCGATGTATCTGGCCGAGCATCGCCGCGAGCACCTGCCGCTGCTGCGCGCCTGGATCCAGCGCGAGCGGCCACGCGCGCTCGGCGAATGCGGCCTCGACTTCCTCGTCCAGGGGCTCGACGCCGACGCGCAGCGTTTCTACTTCCGCGCCCAGCTGGAGCTGGCCGCCGAATACGACCTGCCGGTGATCGTGCACGCGCGCCGCGCGGTCGAGGAGGTGATCGCCTCGATCAAGGCCGTCGGGCGCCTGCGCGGCGTGATCCATAGCTTCTCGGGCAGCCCGGAACAGGCCGCGCAGCTGTGGAAGCTGGGTTTCCTGGTCGGCCTCGGCGGTCCGCTCACCTATCCGCGCGCCAACCGGCTGCGCCGGCTGGTCGCGGCGATGCCGCTGGAATCCCTGCTGCTGGAAACCGATGCCCCGGACCAGCCCGACGCGGCTATCCGCGGGCAGCGCAACGAGCCCGCGCGACTGCGCACGGTGCTGGCCTGCGTGGCCGCCCTGCGCGGCGAGTCCGAAGATGCGATCGCATCTCAGACCACCGCCAATGCACGCCGGCTGTTCAACCTGCCGGTCACGGACACCTGACCGCAGGCGTATTGCCGGCGACCGGCAGGCAACGCAGCGTGCGGCACTACCGGGTTTGCTCGGCCGGGACTACACCTCGGCCGAGCAGGTTTGCCCCGCGACCGGGGAACACGCGCGCGCCTTGAGCAGCATCTCCAGTGCCTTGCCGACCGCGGCGAATGCGAACGCGCCGGTGATGTGGGTCGCCGCGCCGAGGCCGGCGCCGCAGTCGAGCTTGAGCGCGGCGTCGGTGCCCAGCTGCGGACGGATGCCGCAGACGCTGCCGTCGGCCTGCGGGTATTTCACGTTCTCCAGCGAGTACACCGCCGGCACGCCGAAGTAGCGCTGTGGGTTCTTCGGAAAATTGAACTCGCCGCGCAGCTTCTTGCGGATCAGCGCCAGCATCGCGTCGTGTTCGGTACGCGAGACGTCACGCACGCGCACCAGGGTCGGGTCGGTACGTCCGCCCGCCGCGCCGACGGTGATCAGCGGCAGCTTGCGGCGCCGGCACCAGGCGATCGCCTCGACCTTGACCCGGAAGCTGTCGCAGGCATCGATGACCAGGTCGAAGCCCTGGTCGAGCAGCTCGGCCATATTGCCGGTGGTCAGGAACGCCTCGACCGGCACCGCCTCGATCGCGGGGTTGATCGCCAGGCATCGCTCGGCCATCGATCGGGCCTTGTTGCGGCCGTACTGACCGGCCAGTGCCGGCAATTGCCGGTTGGTATTGGAGACGCAGATATCGTCGGCATCGACCAGAGTCAGATGGCCGACGGCCGAGCGCGCCAGCGCTTCGACCACCCACGAGCCGACCCCGCCCATGCCGACCACCGCGACCCGGCAGGCCGACAGCCGTTCGACCGTTCCCACGCCGTAGAGCCGGTCGATGCCGGCGAAACGTTCATGCCATTGAGCTTTCATCGCGGCATTTTACCGGCAGCGCGGTCCAATCCCGCCGCTTCCACGCGCCGGACCGCCAGCGACCGGAGCGGCAAATCCTGCCCGGCCTGTCACTAGGCGTTGCACTGAATGGCGCATTCATCCGATTGGCGTTGCATTCACCCGGCACCGGAGAGGATGCGCTCGCTGCGGCACCGCCGCTCCAACCGCACTCCTGGAGAGAGACCCCCATGAACACCCGACTGCTCGTCATCGGCCTCGTCGCCACCACCGCGCTGGCCGGCTGCGCCACCACCCAACCCGGCCCCCGTTATGGCGGCGGCTATGACCAGGGCTACTCGCAGGGCCGCTGCGCCGATTGCGGCATCGTCACCCGTATCGACCAGGTGCAGTCCAACCGCAGCGCGCCGACCGGAACAGGCGCGGTACTCGGCGGCATCGTCGGCGCCGTGGCCGGGCGCCAGATATCGAAGGATACCGGCGGCAGCAAGGGCAACAAGAACGTCTCGACGGTGGCCGGCGCCGCAGCCGGCGCGCTGGCAGGCAATGCGATCCAGAACAAGGTCACCAGCGACACCTTCGACATCCAGATCAGGATGGACGACGGCAGGGTGATCGTGGTGAACCAGAGGGACCTGGACGGCATCCGCGAGAACACCTACGTCCGCGTCGTCAATGGGCGCGCGGTGCTGCGCTGAGGTTGCCCTCGCCCTGCGCCGGCACGCAGAAAGGCCCGCTTGCGGGCCTTTCCGCTGCCGCCATGCCGGGTCCGGCGGTCAGGCCGGCTGGACCGCGTCCGCCTGCAGACCCTTCTGGCCCTGCACCACGGTGAAGGTCACCTTCTGACCCTCCTTCAGGCTCTTGAAGCCCTGGATCTGGATGGCGCGGAAGTGCACGAACACGTCTTCGCCGTTTTCGCGGCTGATGAACCCGAAGCCCTTCGCATCATTGAACCACTTGACGGTACCGGTCTCACGCTCTGCGGACATCTCGACTTACTCCCTGATCGCACAATGAGTTGGTTGATGGCAGTGTTGGCTGGTTGCAAGGAGGAAGCGGGGTACAAGGATGTAGCGGATCGGAGATCTACCCATCAGGCCACGATTCACGGTGACCTTGGCAAGCGCAGCGATTGCAACTTAACCCGTGCCAAATAAAATTTCAATCACTCCAGGCGCAACCTGTCAACCCCTAAAAAGGATGCCCCGACCCCACCATGGATCCCGCATTCATTTTTTACCTGCTTGGCGCATTGCTGGTCGTGGCCGGATTCGCCGGCACGGTGCTGCCGGCGCTGCCTGGCCTGCCACTGGTCTTCGCCGGCCTGCTGCTGGCGGCATGGGCGGACGGCTTCGACCGGGTGGGCTGGCTGCCGCTGGCGGCGATCGGCGTGCTGACCCTGCTGTCGTTCCTGATCGATTTCCTGGCCAACCTCTACGGTGCCCAGCGGCTGGGCGCCAGCTCCAAGGCACTGTGGGGCTCGCTGATCGGCACGCTCGCCGGCCTGTTCTTCCTGCCGTTCGGCCTGTTCGTCGGCCCCTTCATCGGCGCCTGGACCGGGGAGTACTGGCACAGCCGCACGCTCGGCAAGGCCACCCGCGTGGGCCTGGGAACCTGGCTTGGCATCGTGCTGGGCACTGCATCGAAACTGGCGCTCGGCTTGTGCATGCTGGGCGTGTTCGCGTTCGCCTGGTTCTTCTGATTCGCTTGCTGGCGCACTGCATGGAGGTCTCTTCACCCCGCATGCGCCATCCTTTGCCCACTTATCGAACCTGCCCTCCTCCATGACCCAGCCCCGTCCCTTGCTGCTGCTCGCCTTCGCCGCCACACCGCTCGCGCACGCCCAGGAGGTCGCGCCGCAACCGGCCACCGCGCAGGCCTGCACCTCCATCACCTCAAATGCCGCGCGCCTGGTGTGCTACGACCAGGCACTGGGCCACACCGCCGAGGGCACTCGCGAGGCGGACCAGGCGGCCGACCAGGCCCGGGTCCAGCAGCAGGCCATCGAACAGGAGCAGGCGCCCGCCACACGGCGCAGCGCGGTCGCGGACTTTTTCAAGTCCTCTCCCGACGCCGCCTCGCGCGATGCCATCGCCAACGCCGGGCGCGGCTCGCTGCTGGACAGCCGCTGGGAACTGGCCAAGGACTCCAAGCTCGGCACCTTCCAGTTGCGCGCCTACAAGCCGGTGTATCTGCTGCCGGCGTTCTGGACCAGCGACCGCAACGAGTTGCCGTCCTCGCCGAACCCGGACAACAGCGTGACCACGCCGCAGGCGCTGGACAGCACCGAGCTCAAGTTCCAGCTCAGCTTCAAGACCAAGGTGGCCGAGAACCTGTTCGGCGACAACGGCGACGTCTGGGTCGGCTATACCCAGAGCTCGCGCTGGCAGGCCTACAACGCCGAGCAATCGCGGCCGTTCCGCGAGACCAACTACGAGCCAGAAGTGATGCTGTTGTTCCGCAGCAACTACGACATCGCCGGCTGGCGCGGACGGATGACCGGGATCAGCCTCGACCACATGTCCAACGGCCGCAGCGACCCACTCTCGCGCAGCTGGAACCGGGTGATCCTGAACTTCGGCCTGGACCGCGAGAACTGGGCACTGGTGCTGCGGCCGTGGTTCCGGATCAAGGAGGACGCCAGCGACGACAACAACCCGGACATCGAGGACTACATGGGCCGCGGCGACGCCACGCTGGTGTGGAACCGCGACGGCCACGAGGTATCGCTGATGGCGCGGCACTCGCTGCGCGGGGGCGATCGCTCGCACGGCGCGCTCCAGCTCGACTACGGTTTCCCGATCAGCAACCTGCTGCGCGGGCATATCCAGGTGTTCGACGGCTACGGCGAGAGCATGATCGACTACAACCACAAGGCGACCTACATCGGCGTGGGCGTGTCGCTGCTGGAGTGGTATTAGCCGTAGGAGTCAGCATCTCGACCTGTCGGCAAGCGACGGCGCCTCGCCCGGCAGGTACGGGCCGCGCGTCCGCAGGCGCGCGGCGAGCCGATCCCAGGCCCACTCGACCGGCGTTGCCCACGCCGGCCGGCTCATCCGGGCAGAACCAGGCGCGACAGGCCGGCTGCTGGGTGTTGGCGCAGCAGAACATCCACCTGTAGAGCGTGGATGTCATCGATGCCTCCGTAGCGGAACCGAAAGCCGCAAGCCGGAGCGGGCTCCAGCTTGCCTGGCACTCTACGTTCGCCGCGCTCAGGCCGGCTCGACCACCACCGGGATCTTGCCGATCCGCGCCTGCCACTCGCGCGGACCGGTCTTGTGCACCGACTCGCCGGTGGCATCGACCGCCACCGTCACCGGCATGTCCTTGACCTCGAACTCGTAGATCGCCTCCATGCCCAGGTCCTCGAACGCCAGCACGCGGCTGGCGCGGATCGCCTTGGACACCAGGTAGGCCGAGCCGCCGACCGCCATCAGGTATACGGCCTTGTTGTCCGCGATCGCCGCGATCGCCGCGTCACCGCGCTCGGCCTTGCCGACCATGCCCAGCAGGCCGGTCTGCTCGAGCATCTGCCGGGTGAACTTGTCCATACGGGTGGCGGTGGTCGGGCCGGCCGGGCCGACCACCTCGTCGCGCACCGGGTCGACCGGGCCGACGTAGTAGATGAAGCGGTTGGTGAAGTCGACCGGCAGCTGCTCGCCCTTGTTGAGCATGTCGACCATGCGCTTGTGCGCGGCGTCGCGGCCGGTCAGCAGCTTGCCGTTGAGCAGCAGCACCTCGCCCGGCTTGAATTCGGCCACCTGCTCGCGGGTGATCGTGTCCAGGTCGACCCGGCGCGCATTGCGCGGGTTGTAGGTGAGCTTGGGCCAGTCTTCGAGCGAGGGCGGATCGAGCGCAACCGGGCCGGAGCCGTCGAGGGTGAAGTGCGCGTGGCGGGTCGCGGCGCAGTTCGGGATCATTGCCACCGGCAGGTTGGCGGCGTGGGTCGGGTAATCCTTGACCTTGATGTCGAGCACGGTGGTCAGCCCGCCCAGGCCCTGCGCGCCGATGCCCAGCGCGTTGACCTTCTCGTACAGCTCCAGGCGCAGTTCCTCGGCGCGGTTGGCGGCGCCGCGGGCCTGCAGCTCGGTGATGTCGATCGGCTCCATCAGCGCCTCCTTGGCCAGCAGCATCGCCTTCTCGGCGGTGCCGCCGATGCCGATCCCGAGCATGCCCGGCGGGCACCAGCCGGCACCCATCGTCGGCACGGTCTTCAGCACCCAGTCGACGATCGAGTCGGACGGGTTGAGCATCGCGAACTTGCTCTTGGCCTCCGAGCCGCCGCCCTTGGCGGCGACGATCACCTCGACGTGGTCGCCGGGCACGACCTTGACGTTGACCACCGCCGGGGTGTTGTCCTTCGTGTTGGCGCGCTTGCCGGCCGGGTCGGCCAGCACCGAGGCACGCAGCTTGTTGTCCGGGTGGTTGTAGGCGCGACGCACGCCCTCGTTGGCCATGTCCTCCACGCCCATCGTGGCGTCGTCCCAGCGCACGTTCATGCCGATCTCGAGGAACACGGTGACGATGCCGGTGTCCTGGCAGATCGGGCGGTGACCCTCGGCGCACATGCGCGAGTTGATCAGGATCTGCGCGATCGCGTCCTTGGCCGCCGGCGACTGCTCGCGCTCGTAGGCGGCGGACAGATTCCTGATGTAGTCGACCGGGTGGTAGTAGCTGATGTACTGCAACGCGTCGGCGACGCTCTGGATGAGGTCTTCCTGCTTGATCGATGTCACGGGCTGGCCTGCGGCTGGCGGGGGAAACCCGCCCATTTTAGGGCAAAGCGGCCGCCCTGCCCCGCCCGCCGCCGCGGCGACGGACATATCACGGAAACAGGCCGCGTCTAGCGTCTTGCCATTCCCACCACGGAGCATGCGGATGAATGGCAGCAACGACATGGCGACCTGGGCCGCCGAGACGCGCTGGACGGACGCGGCGGATGCTGCCGCGCTGGAAACGGAGCGTTCCGCGCCGGTCCGCCACCGCCTGCTGATGTGCCCGCCCACCCACTTCGCGGTCGAATACGTGATCAACCCCTGGATGGAAGGCCAGCTCCACCAGGTAGCGACCGAGCGCGCGCTGGCGCAGTGGCAGGCGCTGCGCGCGATCGCCGAGACCGCCGGGGCCGCAGTCGAGCAGGTGGCGCCCGGAGCCGGCCTGCCGGACATGCCGTTCGCCGCCAATGCCGGGCTGGTGCTCGGCGGCGACTTTGTGCCCAGCCGCTTCCGCCACCCCGAGCGCCGCGGCGAGGAAGCGTTGTTCATCGACTGGTTCGAGCGCGCCGGCTTCCGCATCCGCGAACTGCCCGGGTCGATCTTCTTCGAGGGCGCCGGCGACGCGCTGCTCGACCGCGGCGCGGCGCGCCTGTGGATGGGCCACGGCCACCGCAGCGACCTGGCCGCCGCGCCGGAACTGGAGCATATGCTCGACATCGAGGTGGTGCCGCTGCGGCTGGTCGATCCGCGCTTCTACCACCTGGACACCTGCTTCTGCCCACTGCGCGGCGGGCGCCTGATGTATTTCCCGGGCGCCTTCGACACCGCCTCGCGGCAGGCGATCGAGGCGCGCGTGCCACCGCACCTGCGGATCGCGGTCGAGGACGCCGACGCGCTCGACTTCGCCTGCAACGCGGTGGATATGGACGAGGTGGTACTGCTGAACCGCGCCAGCCCGGCGCTGCAACGCGCATTGGCTGGATTCGGCTACCGCGTGCAGCAGACGCCGCTGGACGAGTTCCTGCGCGCCGGCGGCTCGGCCAAGTGCCTGACCCTGCGCCTGGACGAGTAATCCCCACCTCACCCCGTAGTGCGCGGCCGCGACCACATACCGGCCCGGCGCGCGCTGCGGCAGAATTACGGGATGGTCCCCGACACTCGCGGCGCGACGCGCCAACCCAGCCTGCGCGAGCGCTTCGCCGCGCTGCGCAACCTACCGCCGTTCCTGCGCCAGATCTGGCAGGCCAGCCGCCTGCTGACCCTGACCAGCCTGGGCCTGCGCCTGCTGCGTGCCTTGATGCCGGTCGCCACGCTGTACATCGGCAAGCTGATCATCGACGAGGCGGTGCACCTGGCCCGGCTGCAACCGGGCCTGCACGACCTGGGCGAGGCGCTGGCCGGCGGCCGGCTCGACCGGCTGCTGACCCTGCTGACGCTGGAACTGGCTCTGGCAATCGGCTCGGACCTGCTCGGGCGGCTGGTCGCCTATGCCGACGGCCTGCTGTCGGAACTGTTCAACAACGCCACCAGCGTGCGGCTGATGGAACACGCCGCGCAGCTGGACCTGGAGGACTTCGAGGACCCGGACCTGCAGGACCGGCTGGACCGCGCGCGGCGCCAGAGCATGGGCCGCATGAACCTGATGAGCCAGCTGTTCGGCCAGCTCCAGGACGCGATCACCGTGGCCAGCTTCGCGATCGGCCTGCTGGTCTACGCGCCATGGCTGATCGCGCTACTGGCACTGGCGCTGGTGCCGGCGTTCGTCGGCGAGTCGCATTTCAACGCGCTGGGCTATTCGCTCAACTACCAGTGGACGCCGGAGCGCCGCCAGCTCGACTACCTGCGCCAGGTCGGCGCCAGCGTCGAGACCGCCAAGGAGGTGAAGATCTTCAACCTCCACCGCTTCCTGATCGAGCGCTACCGCGTGCTGGCCAAGCGCTACTACCTGGCCAGCCGCGCACTGGCGCGGCGGCGCGCGCTGTGGGGCACGCTGCTGGCGGCGCTGGGCACGCTGGGCTACTACGTCGCCTACGCCTACATCGCCTGGCGCACCATCCGCGGCGACTTCAGCATCGGCGACCTGACCTTCCTGGCCGGCAGCTTCCTGCGCCTGCGCCAGTTGCTGGAAGGGCTGCTGGTCGGGTTCTCGCAGGTCGCCGGGCAGGCGCTGTACCTGGACGACCTGTTCTCGTTCTTCGCGATCGAGCCGGAGATCGCCTCGCGCTCCGGCGCGCTGCCGGTGCCGCAACCGATCACGCGCGGCTTCGTGTTCGAGAACGTCGGCTTCCGCTATCCGGACGCCGGGCAGTGGGCGGTGCGGCACCTGGACTTCGAGCTGCGCGCCGGCGAGGTGCTGGCGCTGGTCGGCGAGAACGGCGCCGGCAAGACCACGCTGGTCAAGCTGCTGGCGCGGCTGTACGACCCGGACGAGGGCCGCATCCTGCTCGACGGCCGCGACCTGCGCGACTACGACCTGGACGAGCTGCGCGCCAACCTGGGGGTGATCTTCCAGGACTTCGTGCGCTACCACCTGACGGCCGCCGAGAACATCGGCGTGGGCCAGGTCGAGGCGATGCACGATGCCGCGCGGATCGAGGCGGCGGCGCGGCGCGCGCTCGCCGACGAGGTGATCGCCGGGTTGCCGCAGGGCTACGCGCAACTGATCGGGCGCCGCTTCAAGACCGGCGTGGACCTGTCCGGCGGGCAGTGGCAGAAGATCGCCATTGCCCGTGCCTACCTGCGCGACGCGCAGGTGATGATCCTCGACGAACCCACCGCCGCGCTCGACGCGCGCGCCGAGTTCGAGGTGTTCCAGCGTTTCAAGGAACTGTCCGAGCAGCGCACCGCTGTGCTGATCTCACACCGCTTCTCCAGCGTGCGCATGGCCGACCGGATCCTGGTGCTGGCCGACGGCCGGATCGAGGCCAGCGGCACCCACGAACAGCTGATGGCGCAGGGCGGGCGCTACGCCGAGCTGTTCGAGCTGCAGGCGGCCGGCTATCGCTGAAGCACCGATCGATGCCCGCACGCCGGCTGACGCCGGGACGAGGACGGGATGTACGCGCGGAAGGCCGCCCCATGGCGGCCTTCCGTGTTCCCAACCCAGGCTTCAGCGCACTCCGGTCTCGTTGCGCGCGATCACCAGCCGCTGGATCTCCGAGGTGCCCTCGTAGATCTCGGTGATCTTGGCGTCGCGGAAATAGCGCTCCAGCGGCATCTCCTTCGAGTAGCCCATGCCGCCGTGGATCTGCACCGCCTGGTGGGTGATCCACATCGCCGCCTCCGAAGCCACCAGCTTGGCCACCGAGGCCTCGGTGCCGAACGTCCGTCCCTGCCCCTTCAGCCACGCCGCGCGCAGGGTCAGCAGCAGCGCCGCGTCGAGCTTGCACTTCATGTCGGCGATCTTGGCCTGGGTCATCTGGAAGCTGCCGATCGCCTGGCCGAACGCCTTGCGCTCCCGGGCGTATTCCAGCGTCGCCTCGTAGGCCGCGCGCGCGATCCCGACCGCCTGCGAGGCGATGCCGATGCGGCCCGCGTCGAGCACGCTCATCGCGGTCTTGAAGCCCTCGCCCTCGGTGCCGATCACGTCCTCCGGCTGCGCCACATAGTCGGCGAACTCGATCTCGCAGGTCGCCGAGGCGCGGATGCCCAGCTTCGGTTCGGTCTTGCCACGGAAGAAGCCGGGCTTGTCGGTGTCGATCATGAACGCGGTGATGCCGCGCGAGCCCCTGTCCGGCTCGGTCATCGCGAACAGCACGATGTACTTGGCGACCGGGCCAGAGGTGATCCAGCTCTTCTTGCCGTTGATCACGAAGCTGCCGTCGGCCTGCTTCACCGCGCGGCAGCGCATCGCCGA